>JBCCSJ010000040.1:0-26542 GCA_039200505.1 Planctomycetota bacterium
ATTGATCGTGCCGAATCAAGTATCTGGTCCTTGATTACCAACAAATCGATGCCTATTGTGATTCCAGTCCCGGATCCGGTTAAGCTTTCTTTTGAGGCTGCGTCAGTGGAGGAAGAATTACAGTCTTTTAATCTGGATGACGGTTTAAAAATAGAATTGTTTGCCAGTGAGCCGTTGGTGGCCAATCCGATTCACATGAACTTTGATTCCCTCGGACGGCTTTGGGTGGCGACCAGTCCGATTTACCCTCAAATCCTTCCCGGTGCCAAGGCGACCGACGAAATTTTGATCCTGGAAGATACCGATGGAGATGGTCTGGCAGACAAGAAAACAGTTTTTGCCGATGATCTGTTAATTCCTACCGCTGTGTTACCCGACGAAAAAGGTGGGGCATTTGTAGCCAACTCAACCGAACTCCTTCATTTACAAGATACCAACGGAGATGGCAAAGCGGACCAAAAACGAGTCGTTCTGGCCGGGTTTGGGACGGAAGATACGCATCACATTTTGCACACTTTTCGATGGGGTCCCGATGCCGCGTTGTATTTAAATCAGTCGATCTACATTCATTCCCACTTGGAAACACCGTCCGGCGTCAAACGATTGATGGGATCTGGAATCTGGCGATTGCAACCAGACACTGTCGATGCCACAGTTTTAATGTACGGTCTGGTGAATCCGTGGGGGCACATCTTTGATCCTTGGGGGCGTAGCTTCGCGACCGACGGTGCAGGAGGAGATGGGATAAATTTTGCGTTTCCAGGTTCAGCTTACCCAACGGCTGTTGGATTTTCCCGAGTCCTTCGAGGTCTCAATCCAGGTCAACCCAAGCATTGTGGATTAGAAATCATTGGCGGACACCACTTCCCGGAATCTTGGAAAAACAATTTGGTAACAAACGATTTCCGTGGCAACCGAATCAACCGTTTTCGAATCGAGGCCACTAATGATGGTTTTGAATCGAAACAGTTGGCCGATGTTTTATCCTCAAGCCACCGAGCGTTTCGTCCCGTTGATTTAAAAATGGGGCCCGACGGCAGCCTGTTCATCGCTGATTGGTACAACCCGATCATCAACCATGGTGAGGTCGATTTTCGTGACTCACGAAGGGATTCCCGACATGGCCGGATCTGGAAGCTGTCAGCCAAGAAACGCCCACCTACCGAGCCAGTTGACTTTGATGCGGCCTCAATTGACCAGTTGATCAAGGTGGCGACAGAATCGAACCATTGGAATCGTACTTTTGCCCGAATCGAATTGAAGAAAAGACTGCAAAATCAATCCAACTTGAGTTTTCGATCGTCTGCGGTGAAGACATTGACATCGATGCTTGAATTGAAAGATCCAGGTTTACGAATCAATGCACTTTGGTCATTAGAGGCAATAAGTGCGGTCAGCGTTTCTCATTTAGCCAAACTGAAGGATTGTCCCGAACCTCAAATTCGAGCAGCGATTCTTCGCGTCGCATCGCATCAGCGAGACGATTTGGAGCGTTGGAAACCATTCGTTGTTGAATTGGCCGAGGACTCGAATTATCTAGTTCAGATCGAAACCATCCACGCTTGGCGAAAAATATTTGAGCCTTCAGAGTTCGACGTTTTGTCGCCCGTTTTTCAGGGTAGGAACAATAAGTATGTCGAATTTGTTCTTGCCAATGCAATTAAAGATTCGTGTTCCAAATGGATTGGCCAATTGGATCAAATGCGGTTTGCCCAGGATCCGGGATACCTGGTTTATGCTCTTGAAGCGACTCAAAACCCGTTGGCGGTTCAACCCATCCTAAACTTACTAAAGTCTTCAGCGGCAGGATCGGGAGAAATTAGTTTGGTCGAATTCGCTGCTAAAAGGGGAAACCCTGAACAGAAGCTTGCCCTTTTGAAAATCGGACAACAGCGTGCCGAGATTCGAACCTCCATTTTGAACGCCTTGTTTCGAAGCGGTCCGCGGAATCGCCCTGTCATCGATCTATCCACGTCGAATTTTCTGATGCAGTCGCCAGCAGGCATTCGGTTGATCGGACTTTGGCAAGTACAACCCCAGAAGAATGCGATCCAATCCGTTGCCTTAAAAAACCAAGATGATTCGGTTCGATTAGCCGCTATCGAGGCTGTGGGGTATTTCCAAGACCTGGATTTATTAAAAAGTTTAGCCAGTATTGACCAACCCAAAATCGTTAGGCGAACCGCGATTGAAAGCATGCTTCGGTTTCGCCCGGCGATGGCTGCAAAAGAGGTCAAAAGTTTCCTTGAAACTTGCCAAGACGCAGAATCCGACTATCGCCATGCCATTGCCATTATGGCGACATTTCTGAAACGACGCGGTGGAGGCAAGATGCTGCTGCCAGTCGTTGAGTCCTGTCAGCTTTCGAATCGCCTTACGGTCAAACTGTTGGATTCAGCCCGAAAATTTCGCCCAGAAGGCAATGCGATTGCTAAACTACTCGCCGAAAAATCGAATGGCATATCCCGATCAAACTACACGGTGGCTGACATTCCCGAAATCGTAAAAGAAGTCAATTCAATTGGCGATGCTGACCTCGGTGAACTAGTCTATCGCAAGCCAAGACTCAACTGCATGACCTGTCACGCCATTGGAGGTGCAGGAGGGGTGGTAGGACCAGATATGATTTCGCTCGGTGCGAGTTCGCCTATCGACTACATCATAGAATCCCTCTTAAAGCCCAGTGCAAAAATCAAAGAAGGTTATCACACAACCAACATTCTCACTTTGGACGGGCTTCAGTATTCCGGCAAACTGATCGGCGATGCCGACGGGCAACTTTCTCTTCGCGATGCCAATAACAAGCTCATCGTTGTTTCAAACGAGGATGTTGAAGAGAAAAGGATTAGCCGTACTTCTTTGATGCCGACTGATTTGATGAACGGAGTTTCAAAGGCTGAGTTCATTCACTTGGTCGCATTTTTGTCGAGCCTTGGCAAAGAGGGACGTTCTAAAGTATCCAATGAAAAACTCGTAAGACGTTGGATTCAGGAAGATGAGACGGTAATCTACAGTTTTGTCAACGGAGAGCTACCGCGAGAGATTGCCCGCGGGAAAACGTTATCCTTCGATTTTGAGGTTACCAACTCCGGAACAATAGGATTCAAAATTGAAAATCCGGACGGACTAAGGATCACCCTCGATGATATGAAAGATAATCTTCGTGCGAAAAAGATTTTAAAGGACATGGATCAAGGAATACACCGAATTCACATTCGAGTTCTAGGCCGAAACAATGACCCGTTGAAGGTTCGGCTGATCGATGTAGAAGGCTCCCAAGGTCGAGCGAAATTGGTTAATCAATAAAACGACTTCGGACTGACACCTTCGACTCTTGAATCATCTCGCTTGATGGAAATTGGCAACATCGGGAAATCCCTAACGGGTTTGTCATATCATATCGAAAACCCTATTTTTCGGCAGAGTTGACTTTGAGGGGGCACTGCCTTTCTCACTTTCTCCAACCCGACCTTGAGTCAGTGTTTTAACCCGCATCAGCGCTCGATCCGATATCTTCTGAGAAACTGGAACCTTTCGATTGGTAATTTACAACCAAAAGATCAATCGCTACTACTTTTGCAATAGGCTACAGGATGACGGGCTGGGTTTATCAAAACTTGAATCGCATTGGTCGGCACATTGGCTGGATCGCCGTCGTGTTTGGGACAATCGCATTTGGGGGCAAACACCTGCATGGGAAACTAGTCCTGCAAGAATCCAATCTCTCGCAAGCCCGTTCGGTCCAAGGCAAGGCTGCCGGTGAAATCGAATCCGACAGTCCATCTTCGCCTGGGGCGACAGATCCGATTCAACAAACTGGAAACTTCGCCAGCGAAGATAGCTCAGGTATCGGGTCAGAAAAAAGCGGCGGCAAAAATGACGGCCTAGAAAAAGAGGCCATTGAAAATGACGACCAAGATGATGATGAAGAAAGCGATCTTTTCGATATGGACCTGGAGGAACTGGGACAGGTAGACGCAAGTCCGCCGCCTCGTCAGAGCGCTGACCCAGTATTCGAAGCAGAATCGATGCAAAGCGAAGTGATGTCGGTCGACGGGACCAAAAGTACCGTCGGACAATCGCCCGCTGCCGTCTACGTGTTGACTCGCGAGATGATTATACGAAGTGGGGTCCGAAATGTTCCCGATGCACTTCGGCTCGTCCCAGGAGTCCAGGTTTCTCGCCTCAACAGCCAACTAACATCAGTCACCATTCGGGGCTTTGCCGGCACATTTAATAACAAAGTGTTAGTTCAAGTTGATGGCCGGATCGTCTATAGCCCTTCGTACGGCGGCGTTTTTTGGGACATTCAGGATTTGATCCTTGATGACATCGAAAGAATCGAAATCATACGCGGCCCGGGAGCCACGGTTTGGGGAGAAAATGCGGTCAACGGGGTCATCAACATCATCACTCGTCCGGCCGAGGATACCATTGGTACCTTTTTTGAAGCAGGTGCCGGTGAAGAAGAAAACGAGTTTTACTCTTTTAGTCTCGGTCGCCGTCAGGGCAACTTGAACTATCGAATTTATGGAAAGTATGCCGAACGGAATCCTGGGCTGAACCTGTTCCCTCGCCCAAACGAAGGTTTTTCAGGCGAAGACGGAGGATTCTTTGGGCGATATGGATTGAGGGCGGATTATTTACCCAGTGCCGATGACCGGATCACAACCTTCATTGACTTTCACCGCGGCGGAGGGATGCCAGTTTTTCGCCAAGAAACTTTTGTCGGTGACTTCCCGCAACAATTTTTCAACACGTCCGGGATGTACGCGATGATTCAGTGGCACCGTTCGGTCGATCAAAACCGCGACTTAAATTTCCAAACTTATTACGATCGAACCAATCGTGACTGGATTGGGACGCAGGAAAAACAAGACAACTTTGAAATGAGTTTGCGGTATCGCAATCAACTAAGCCCACGACGCGAGAGGGTTTCGGGGATGACCGGGCGATATAGCAAGGGACGTTATTTCGGCCGAAGTTTCGAGTTAGATCCTTTTACTTTTGATCTCAATCTTACCGATCCGTACCAGCAACTCGATCGTTTGGGAATTTCCTATGCCGGTGGATTTGTCCAGGAAAAATGGACACTGATTGAAGATAAATGGTTTTCCTGGTTGGGTACTAAAGTGGGATGGAATAGTCTCAATGGCGTCAACGTTCAGCCTTCGGCAAGGACTTTGTTCGTGATTAATGACGACAGCGTCGTTTGGGGTGCTGTTTCTCGAGCTGTCAGGCTGCCAACCCGATTTGATGCCGGGATCCAGCTTGAAGACCCCGATGTCAACTTTTTCGAGGTTCCCCGGACTCCAGACGACGAGTTGATTTCGGAATCGGTCATTGCCTATGAATTGGGGTACCGTCGCCAGTTCGGAAAACGTCTTAGTTGCGAACTCACCGGGTTCTATAATTCTTACAAGGACTTGGTCGAAGAAGGACCGCTCGTATCATTTTTCGGAGTCGGACCGACCGGCCAGTTATTTCGTTCGGATGGCCATGCCTATGGAGCCGAACTGAACGGGGAATACAACTTGGCCGACTGGTGCCGTATCCGGGCGGGCTGTTCGTACCTGAATCTGGAAATCGAAGAAGACCCTACGTTTTTTCAATTCACTGCCTTGAGAAGTGGTTACTCGCCCGATTACATGGCTTATTTGCAGACCAACTCCCAAATCAGTTCCCGGCTGCAGTGGGATTGCTCCTTGAGATACGTCGGTGAACTTCCCGATCAATTTGCGCTAGGATTTGTCGATACAATCCCGGTAGAAAGTTATCTTCAGGTGGACACGAGGATCAACTTTCAGGTGACACGCAATCTCGATCTTACCGTTGTGGGAAGAAATTTGGTGAATTCCAGTCAGCTTGAATTTGGAACCGATGACATCTTTATCGATCAAGCTCGATCGAGCGCTAAACCGAGCGTATTTGCCGCCCTTACGTGGAGAATAGGAAGGATACCACGTTCAACGAATCAGCGTACATCGCCTATAGACATCAATTCCCAACAACAGGCTACTCCAAAATCGACAACACCTACTGCCGCCGAAACGATGGCCAATGAGCTGTCTTATTACAAGCCGCGATAGTGACGCGGACGTGGAAAGAACTAATTGGACGTTTGGGGCGAAGGCAATGTTGGGCCATCCACGGCGATTGGTAGACTGATTTGAGAACAGAGCCAGCCGAGAAGATTGGCACGTGCAATCATTCCAACCGGGCGATTGTCTCTGACAATGACAACTTGCGGAATCGCTACTCGAATTAAAAATTCATAAATCTCTCGAAGCGGAGTATCTTCTTGAAAGTAAACGACGCTGGTTTGCATAATCTGGTTTGACGTGGCGTTCATTTGATCTCCGTCGAGAAGTTGCTGCAACAAATCACTTTCGTTCAACAGCCCAACCAATTGACCTCGCGAATCGACAACTGGAGCAGACGGGACTTTGTCGTTGAGTAACACTTGAGCCGCCTGCTTTAATCCGGCAGTTTTTTCGACAGTTTTGACCGGATTCATGATCGCTCGGGCGGTCACACCCATGAATTTGCGATCCGCCGTTTTATCCAATTTAATTTCCGCCTCGATATCTGCATAATCGACAACGCGATTTCGGCCGCGTTGTTTTGCGTATAGCATCGCGAAGTCGGCGTTTTTAATCAGTCCTTTGGAGTTCTGTTCATTGCCCGCGGTCACAATTCCTAAGCTAGCTGTCAGTTGAATCCTTGAGCCATCACTGCCCTGAAGGTCGATTTTTTGAAGGGCTAGCCGTGTTTGTTCTGCCCATTGTCGCGCGGTACTCTGATCTCTGTCTTTCAATAAAACACAAAATTCCTCGCCGCCATATCGGGAAACATAGTCGCCCGGCAGACACCGAGATTGGAGTAATTGAGCCGTCTTGCGAAGGGCTTCGTCTCCCAAATCATGACCGTGTACGTCGTTGATATGCTTGAAGAAATCAAGATCGATCAGGCAACAGGAAAGTGGACTTACTTCATTCTGTAAAGTATCAAAGTGACGGTCAAAATGTTCCATAAAAGCGGTTCGATTCATCAAACCTGTCAACGAATCGCTTCTGGCACTAAACCAACGATGATGAAGTGCGGCTACAAGTTGTCGCACTTCAACGCTTTCAAATGGTTTTTTAAGAACAAGAAAACGATTGGAATGACCAAGTTCTCGGGCCATTTCGTGCCAAGAGTAGTCGGAATAGGCCGAACAAATGACGACTTGAATTTCAGGATCTAGCTCCCAAATTTTCTTGGTCGTCTGAATTCCATCCCAGCCCGGAGGCATGCGGATGTCCATAAATGCGAGTGAAAATGGAACTCCATCTTCGATGGATTTTTTCACCATGGCATACCCCTCCTTTCCCTGGCTCGCGCACACGATCTCGACGTCCGTGTCGACATCCGATTTGTCATCGGACATTCCAAACAGGATTTCCATTTCCTCAAATTCCTGATTCGTTTGCGACGATCGAGAACAAAGGATCTTCCGAAAATCTTCGTGAATGTCCGTATTGTCATCGACAATCAAAACGCGAGCGGAAGGAGTTTTAAATTGGGTGGGCATGGATGATCAACTCGTAGGTAAGATTTGACTTCTCAGGGGTCGCTGCAATCAATTCGACGCTGTAATCGGGTTCGTGCTAGACTCCGCCAGCTTTTTTAACATCGGCCAACAGGCGTTAAATGCGTCGACAACAGCTGGATCGAAATGACTGCCTGACTCGGAATTAATGTGTTCCCGGGCCTCGTCCACCGGCATTGCTTTTTTGTAAACGCGCTCCGACACAAGGGCATCGAAGACGTCGGCGACTGCAACGATTCGGGCGGCCAGAGGAATTTCATTTCCAGACAATCCAATTGGATATCCATTGCCGTTGAATTTTTCGTGATGGTAACGAGCGATCTCTGCGGCGATTTGCAGAAACTGAGAGTTGTCCGACAGCCTGGCGGCCTCCTCGATGGCATCGCACCCGATTTGCGCATGCGTTTTCATCACTTCGAATTCATCATACGTCAGTTTTCCTGGTTTCAGTAAAACCTTATCCGGAATCCCGACTTTACCGATATCGTGAAGAACACTGGAGCGTTCCATTTCCGAAACGGTTTTTTCGTCAAGTTGACTTTGATAGGGACCATTCTTGCTAAGCCAAATCGCCAGGATCTTGGTCATCTCTCGAATTCTATCCAGATGAACGCCGGTCGCACGATCTCGGGATTCAGCCAACTTGGCTAAACTGAAAAACAGCATGTCCTGAGTCGACATAATTTCCCGACTTCTTGTTTCCACCATCGCCTCAAGCTGTTCCAGCTTCAGGTTAGCAACTTTGGTCGTATGGTATTTCGTAGTTTGACTGGCCGCCATTTGACGCATTTCGATATTGTCAAATGGCTTTTTTAGAATCAGAAGTTGGTCAGAATGGCCAAGCCTATCCACAATTTCTTCCCACGTATGATCGGAATACGCGGTACAAAGCACGATTGGCAAATCCGGTTCTATCTTCCAAATCCTTGACGCGGTTTCAACGCCGTCGATTCCCGGTGGCATTCGAACATCGACAAACGCCGCATTGTACGGATCTTGATTATCGATGGCTGCCTGCACCATCGCGATCGCTTCTTTGCCTTGAAATGCAGAATCAATCTGGTAATTGTACGCTTGGTGAGAGATTGATGTTGATTCACCAAACAGGAAGGCTTCGTCTTCGTCGAATGCAGAATCGACGTGTTCGGGGATCAAAACTTTGCGATAGTCTTCGTGAATAGATTGGTTATCATCAACTGTCAAAATCCGTCGTTTTTCGAGCGTTGTCATGCCACCACCTCTGCTTCTTTATAGGGCAAGTCGACGACGAAGGTCGCACCCAAGCCCTCGCCGGGACTGGATACCGAAAGATTTCCACCCATCTCTTTGCAAGCATTGGCACAAGCGTGAAGCCCAAACCCATGGCCATTTCTTTTGGTTGTGAATCCATGAGAAAAGATTCGAGTCAAATTCTCTGGTTTAATACCCACGCCGTTGTCGCAGATTTCGATCCTTAAAAGTTCGTCCTCAGTTTCCTGGCTAAAACACTTGTGAATTTTGATGTTGAGCTTGCGATCATCGTCACGGCCATCGGTCATTGCGTCTTTAGCGTTCTTAAGCAAGTTCACTAAAACCTGAAGGACTTTCTGTTTTTCGATCAATACTTCTGGCAAGTCTTCAAAGTCGCGAGTTACCACGACTTCATGCTTGGTCATCGAAGATGAATTCAGTAGTTCTGCATCCTGCATCAACTCATTGACCGTGGTGGCTTCTTGAACGCCCGAAACCCCCGCATAGGATTGTTGCATGGCCACGATGGTTTTGACGTGGTTAAGGTTTTCTACAAGTGATTGCACTTCATCCAGCGCCGAATCCCTTTCATGGGTTAGTTTCTGACCGAGTGATGTCAGGTACCTTGGGAACTTTTGGCCTCGTTCATCCAGAGTAAAAAATTCAGCCAAACACTTTTGGTCATTCAACAACGATGCCGCTTTGACCAACGATACGACTCGTGAATTTCTCAGAGTTTCATCGACGACACCTGCTGCAATATTGATACTGTTCAAAACGTTGCCAACGTTGTGCAATACGCCGGTTGCGATTTCTGCCCGTCCTGCACAATGCGAAAGTTCGATCATGTGCCGACTCAATTCTTCCCGCTCACTCATGGTTAGTTTGAGTTGCTCATTGGCTTCTGAAAGCTCTCGTGTTCGGGTTTCAACCCTTTCTTCCAACTGATCTCGAGCTTCGCAAAGATCTTGTTCACTATGCTGAATCCGATCCAACATCTCGTTGAAGACTGTGCATAGATTTCCAAGTTCGTCACTGGAATGATGTTCGATTCGAAGCGAATAATTCCCACCGGTGGTAATCTGGTGGGCGACGTCTGAAAGTTTGCCGATCGGACGACAGATCCGCTGATTTAGATAGTAAGAAGCCAAAACTGCGACAAACAAAGAAACGATCATGACCCAGAACATTACCGTCCATAGCTTCTTCCTTTGCATTCGAATATCTTCGAGATTCGACCGGATCAGCAACGTTCCTAGTTGGTCTTCGTCTTCTATAATCGGGACGGCAATATCCAGAAAATTTTGATGGAAGTGATACCCCTCTCGAAGGGTAGGTATTTCGTCGGTTCCTACTATCGCAGCGTTGTCACGTCGATAATTTGCGAGTAAATCCTCGTTTGCCAAAATCAGGCTGGCAGATTCAACCGATTTGATTTTCTGTAAAGCTTGAAGTAGCTCGTTAGCGGCGTCCGACTCCTCAAAAGAGACTGCAACTGAGCTATTCGACGCGAGCACTTCCGCCAGCGCGGTTAGTTGAACCACTTTCGACGATTTCAACAGCGACATGTTGTTGAATAACAGGGTCGTGCAACAAACCAGCAACGCAAGGCCGCAAGACACGATGACCAACCAGCCAATTTTTCCTTGGATGGTGCGAACCGATAATAGCTTTATTAATTTCTCCATGATCATCGCCTCGTTACCTTTGCAATTTTCAGGAGTTTGGCACTCACTTCGAGCCTTCGTCGGTGAGCAGCGTTCAGGTCAATTTCAAATCCGATGGTTTTGTCGTCTTTCCAAAAAAAAGTGACTACCGCACCATGCCCGGGTGGAACATGACCGTCGCTGACAATCAATAGGGGGGCTTTATCCGTTGTTTCGACAGCGCTGATCAAGTCTTCGGTCGTCACACGACTGGGAACGAATAACAGATGACACGGCTGATAATCTTCCATCGTTTCAAATCGATGGATGACAATGTTTCGTTTTCGGGCCTTCCGTTTTTCCGCCAAAAGGTCAAGTTGATTTCCCAAACTATCGTTTCCAAGGACCCCAATCAAAATGTCAGATTCCTTGTCCGCAAACGAAGCATCAGGCCAGGCAAAATACTTACAAAAGTTGTAAAGATACGCCGCCTTTACCATCTGCTCCTTCCGATTCGGCTCATCAGCAATAGCCGAATTTTGATCGGAGGATTGGGATTGCACTGCAGAGGAATTCAGTTGCTGACTGAAAACAGAATTTGAATTCAATCCAAAGCTCAAAAGGAACGAACCCTGAAATGCGATCAGCATCCCAAGCGAAAGGTTCGTTCTTGCAAATAGACTTATTGAATTCATCAATCGGATTCCATGGATGTATCGAAATACCAATAATCAGTATTCGACGTCCAAGAATAGGTCCCAGTAGAACCACGTCATCACGTTGAGTTCAAAAATGGATGGGAGGTTTCCCGATTCCTTGTCCGCGGATTTCGGCAAATTTGAATTTTGAATGGGAAATCTGAAAACCAGGGCGATCCCGATTTGTTCGCATCAAAAAGTGAGCTCTCTTCAGCTCTATAGCTCTTGGAACAACAAAATCATTGAAGGCGGACTTAGGACTCGCCATGAATTAAGTTACCGGCTAGCGTCACTGAAAAATTCGATTTTTGTGGGTAATTCACTAAGCAAGCCGGTAAATAAATGTTTCGCGAGTACTTACCGAATCTATAACCGAAATCGGAGTCCGGCGATGACTCCACCCAATTCAACTCCACCGATATCTAGATGGCGATAACCACCGAAAATTTCGGCCGATCCAATTCTTCGTCCTAATGTGATTTGACTGTTCAAAAAATCGGAATCTCCTAAAGTCCCGAAATCTACTTCGCCAGTTAGAAAAGTCTTTTCAGTGATTAACAGATCGAAACCTGCAGTCAGATTTAGTCCGACATCGCCGCCAAATCGATCGCCTAACCAATTCAGTCCAATTCCAAATCTTCCTCGAAGGTCTCCCGTCACTGGCTCGTAAACCAAATTTACATCGCCAATCCATAAATGGTCTCGGAAGCTAGCTCCTGACTCTCGAAACATCGTCACATTGGTCTGAACGCCGATGCCCTCGGGGGCCTGCAGCAGCCAGTCAATCCCTCCTTGACCCAACCCACCAAAGTCGGAACCACCGGTGATCGTGAATCGACTGATCCAGTCGTTGGGCGAAGCTTTGAACAAAGATTCGCCTGCAACACGATGGCTCGTTTGATTTGGGACTGAATGGTCATATTCCCCATTCCAAACCGGCATCTCTTCCACGGCAGGCTCACTGACGATGGCCGGTGCAATAAGCTGCGGCTCGACGGCAGGCGTTGGTGTCGCAACGATTGTTGGAGCAGGAGCTACAATAACCGGCACTGGTTCCACAACAGATTGATAAACGCGAATGTTCTGGACCACCGGCGGTCGTGGAGGTGCATAAAAATAGCCTCGCAAAGACCCTCGATTATTTCTTCGCGGAGCACGAGATCTGGGGTGAGCCAGTGTCACCGGTTTGGTGTGAGACTGATTGGAAGTACGACGGGATTGAATTAGTTTGATTTTCCCACCGCCCGATTGACGCTGTGAATTTTTTGGTTTGGATTTGGGCTTGCTTTTTGGCTGGGCTGGTGGGTGTGATTTGGGTGCTGGGGCACTTTTGACTTTTGAGCGAACAGCCGAAAGTCGCCCTTGCCCGTGAGCCAATGTGGGTACCACTAAAGGTACTAACAAGATCAAAATCAACCAATTCAAATTTCGCTTCATCGTCATTCCCTCCCTGGATTAAGATGCCTATCCAGGAGATCGCAGGAAGCATGCCATTATTTTATTTTTTCACAAAACCTGAATCTCGATATGTAAGTCTTTCAAAATGGAATGGATCCAATTGAATCAGGGGGTAAAACACCTCTGTCATCCCAGATCCGAATCGAAATCGGCATCTTAAGCTCATTTGCCTGGAATCCGGTCGTAGACAAACTGTTTCTTTATGACGACACTGCGACACCAAACTGATTGGACGACTGGAAAATTCGCGGCAATCAGCGACAATTGATCTCGGTGGTTGATTCATTGCTCTTTCCCATTGAAAATCGATGTCAGAACAAAAATACGACCTTGTCGTACTCGGTGGTGGTCCTGGTGGATATGTCGCGGCGATTCGAGGTGCTCAACTCGGATTAAAAACTGCCGTTGTGGACGAAAACCCTCAGTTTGGCGGTACCTGCCTTCGCGTAGGCTGTATTCCTAGTAAAGCACTGCTCGAATCGAGCCATCTTTTGGTGGAAGCTCGAGACCATATGGTCGAACATGGAATCACCGCAACCAAATTGACAGTTGACTTGGGTGCGATGATGAAACGGAAGTCCAAAATCGTTGACACGCTCACCGGTGGCGTCAACATGCTTTTGAAACGGAACAAAGTCACAACTTTTGTTGGTCGTGGAAAACTTGCAGGCAACGGAAAATTGGAAATCTCGACCGGTGAAACCATCGAGGCTGAAAAAGTCCTGTTGGCAACTGGCAGCATCCCGATGCAACTGCCTGGCATCGAATTCGACGGCAAATATATCGGCGATAGTACAACCGCACTTAGCTATCCAAATGTTCCCAATCGTTTGATCGTCATTGGCGGTGGTTACATTGGCCTGGAACTTGGATCCGTTTGGAGCCGATTGGGCGCAAAAGTCAATGTGCTGGAAGGCATGGATAAAGTTCTGGGCGGGCTAGATCAAGAAATTGCTCGAATCGCAGTACGGCTATTTCAAAAACAGGGACTCGAATTCCACACCAACATGTGGGTCGAGAGTGCGAAACGAGAAGGGGATGTTTGCATCGTGAAGTGCAAAGATCAACCTCCAATGGAATGTGACCGAGTTTTGGTTTCGGCCGGTCGAGCCCCCAGCACCAAAAACATCGGTCTCGAGGATGTCGGTGTCAAAATGGATCGTCACGGTTTTGTGGAAGTCGATTCGAATTTCCAATCTAGCGTTCCTGGCATTTACGCCATCGGCGATTGTATTGGCGGCGCGATGTTGGCTCATAAGGCATCCGAAGAAGGAGTCGCGTGTGTCGAAAAGATTGTCACTGGACATGGCCACGTCAATTACGATGCGATTCCCGCTATCGTTTACACTCACCCGGAAATCGCCAGCGTTGGCAAAACGGAAGAGCAGCTTAAAGAATCAGGAATCGAATATCGGAAAGGCGTCTGTCCTTTCGGTGCCAACGGAAGAGCAAGAGCGATTGGGGATGTTGATGGAAAAATCAAAGTGATTGCCGATGCTGTGACCGACCGGATTTTGGGAGTCCACGCGATCGGTGCCCGAGCCGGTGACCTCATCGCTGAAGCGGCCATCGCAATGAATTTCGGAGCGTCCAGCGAAGATTTGGCGAGATGTTGTCACGCTCACCCGACGTTGTCGGAAATCATGCAAGAAGCGGCACTGGCCGTGGACGGACGCGCGATCCATACTTAGGTTGCTACTGGCGAAGCAAGTCCCACTTGCCGAGCGGAAAATACTGCGTTTCAAAACGACGACGCCGCAGTCAAGCCGCTCGGCGACAGCCGAATTTGATCCAGAAAAGTACACCTTAAAGTCAAAACAGCCGAACTATCGCGACGGGCAGCCACAGCCGTCATTGGCAAATATCCAAGAAACTCATTTGCAGAATCGATATTCGGATCAGCCCGCGAAATTCTGTTTAAAATATGTTCTCAATTGTGACGAATAAGAGCTTGCATCCGGTGCTGGAAACTTATTTCAACCGGCAGGCCAAACCCACAAAAAAGAGTTCCAAGGAAGCAAAGTCTCGTTCTATTTGACCGACTGAGCCTAAATATGAACAACGACGAACGCATTGCAAGAATCGAGCGCCGAATTTCACTGATTTTGGTGATCAGTGTCGTTCAAACGGTCGCCGTTGTCGCGCTTTGCGTTTGCCTGTTGGTCAACAAATTTTTGGCTTCCACTTTACCCACTGTATTGGTTTTGGTTGTCATCGCCTTGCTGGCTTATTTTTTTCGGAAGCAGATCCCAGGTTGGTTTGGCAGCCTCAGCCGATACCTGTTTTCGAAAATGCTCGATTCCCAAAAGACGGGTTCCAAAGATCATCCTATCCACTGATGGATTGGCGGCTGAGCTGATGTGGATACCGCCTTGGTCTGAATCTCCTAACCCGATACGTCAGTGAGGGACGGGGACGGATATTGGATATTGAACTGATCAATGATTGGTTGTGACTCTTAAATACAGCCTACGATCGCGGGCTCAACCTGACTCCTAACCCGATACGTCAGTGAGGGACGGGGGCGGACCTAAAAAATAGATATCTGCGGGGACCGTCGGGCTTCACCCTGAATCGTCGCATCAATTTTTATCCACGCCGATGGTGGCCACCTGTTCTTTGCCTCCCACGGTTTGAAGCTCAATCGTTCTTCGAACATGAGATTCCTGGTCGGTGCCAAAACCTCGATAAATGGATAGATGCACCTTGTTTCTAAGCTGCGTTCGGCTTTGTCGGTTGCTGAATAGCTTTACCGCCACTGAATATTTCCCAGCCGCTCCATTGGGGTTGTAATACATTTCAGGACCAAAACCGGTCGTAATATCCGCCGTGATGGATCCTCCTGAACGCGTGTGCGTATTTTCGTAGCTGCACTCTTCTCCATTGGGCTCGGTGACGTGCAAATCGACATCCGTTTGATCGGTATTCCACAGCATCGTGATGACCAGATTAGAGGTTTCAAACGGGAGCGACTTTTGAATGGATTTAAGTCGATTTTGAGCGAATGCCCTGGCTGAAGATTTCAATTTTCCTGAAACCACCTGACGAAGCAGGTAGGCATATTCGGCCGCGACAATTTGATGAAAATCTTGCCCTGTTCGATCAAATTTTCCAGCCATTGCAATTTCATAATAGACCATCGCCTGGTCCGCCTGCCCCAACTGCGTCAGGCAGTGACCTAGAGCAGAGTATATACTCCCTTCAAACGGCCTTGCTTTCGCGACTCGTTTGAGCAGATGGTAAGCTGCACTTGGTCGACCAAATTCCATCGAGGTGTAGGCGATGTCTCTGGCCAGTTCCAAATTTCCAGGATCCCGCTCGATTAGTGAACTAAAAACTTTGATCGCGTCGTCCGTGGAAGTAGCCGCTCGCCGATTGGCTTCTTTGGCGATCGTGTCGTAATCCAGTGATTCGGAATTGAGATGTTTTTGGAATGCGGTTGGCACTTCCGAAGCATTCAGTTGACAATCCAGCGGTTCAGAGATGGCTGAAATTTCAAAGTCTTCGATAGCCAGTTTGAGCGCCAAAGGCAGCTTGAAACTCATTCCCGGCATGGTCTCTAAACGATTCAACCAAGCCATTAACTGGGCCTTGGGATCGGACAATTCGTCACTCCGTTTTTCAAGCGTTTGCTCGACGATCTTTCCGGCCGATTTGGACTGAATCACGAACAGGTCATCCTCTGGCTGAATTCCGAACCGCTGATAATCCTGTTCCGTTTCCAGCATCAGCAGTGAACATGTTTTCCCCGTCACACGGAAATGCCGGGCGTAGGATGATGCAATATCAAACACACCTTCGCCGAGACTTTCTAATTGCCCGACGGAAACTTGACCGTACAGCCTTGCCGCCAAATCAGAATTGACGACCACTGGTTTGAAAGCCACCGAATGTTCGCGATCTCCCTGGGTCAATTTCAGACCGAATTCCGTCGGCGATCCTCGACCGACGATCGTCGCGGTTTGCCCTGGGTAAATCCACGCATTGCCTCCGGCGGTCATCAGATCTTCAGCCCCATCAGCGGCCAGATTCTCAATCTTCCATGGTCGTTTTCGGTGGGCGGTCGACGCGGCCTCAATTTCGTTTTCGTTGGGTACGGCAAAAACTGCCCCTCCGGTCGACGATGCCAGAAATCTTAATTCATTGATTGCTGTGCCTGCTAATCCGGACTGATAGGCAAACAAACTTCCAAAACTTAGATTCTCAATCTCGTTTCCAATCAACCGAATATTGGTTTCTCCCCAATTGGCTGCGCCGTCGCTTAATAAAAACAGATCAGGCGACGTCTTTTCGTTGATCCAACTTTGGCGAGAAACTTCCTGCAGTGCCCCAAACAGATCCGTGGCACCTTCGAGCGATAATTGTTGGCAAGCCTCGATTGCGGCGGACACGTTTTCCGGTGAATTTTTGATCCAGCGATCTTTCCAAAAATGGGTATCGACATTGAAAAACCCAACGTTGAAGTACTGGATTGAATCCCGGTTGTTTTCCAAAATTCCTTCCAGCATACTAAGCCAGACGTTGAACTTTTCAGGTGCACTACTCAACGAAGTGTCTAACAGAAAGATCGCCTTAGAATTGGAATCCGATTCGGATACGGGAAGATCAAGGTCGACTTTGACCGCAAAATAATCTCCTTCGTCGGGATTAGACGATTGAAGGAGTATCGGTTCTTTTTTTGACAACTCCAGATAGATTTGCTGATTCGGTTTGCCCACGAATCGATATTGGCGATATAAGTTGCCATTTATTTTCTTTTCGACCGGATCGGTATTCGGGATCACTTGGTAATCGGAACCTTTGACAGGTGTAACGTTCAGATTGACTCGACACTGACCTGGCTGTTCCGGCAACGCCAAGTCATAGACATATTTTCCATCTTCTTTTCTTAGGTCGACATCGTATCCAATCACGATCCGATGAAGTTTTTTCGGCATCAACGGAAACACTCTGGCACTGAATACGCCGGCACCTGACCATTCCACGAGGGCTGGATCTACCTTCTTTCGAACGGTTTCTTTGTAGGCATAGGCGGCCTTTTCTCGGGGTACCATCCGAGATTCTTTCACGTTGGACCATCTTTGTTTTCTTGCTTTTCGGATTTCATCTGTTTGAAAAGAGACGAAAGAAGTTTCACCACCATCGAATTCCTGTTCGGCAAGTTGGCCGCGATTTTCAAATTCATAGACGCTCTGACCAAAGGCGAAATAGTAAAGTGAGGAATCATCGGGAAGCCTAATTTTGAAATTCCCTTCGAGTTGTTCGGATCGTTCATTGAAGTAGAAATAGTCGACCAGAACTCGGGCTCGAAAACCGTCAAGCTGAACATTGACCTGCATGCCAGACAGGTCAAGTTCATCCTTTTCTCCCACCATCAGGCGGCTTGTGTTGGGAATTGCTTTGACACGCTTCCAAGATCGTTTTTTGAGAATGGCCTGATTGCGTTCGGCCAACGCTTTTTCGAGCATATCAATTTCGGTCCCTGATTGATTTTTTCCCTCAGTTTCACCTAATTTCTGGTAATAGAATCTGGCAATCTCTTCCAGTTTCTTTCCTTTTTGTTGTTCTTGAGTAGAGTTGTCGGACGCATCTGGCTCCCGGCCTTCAAGGTCGCCTGACCCTTCTGCAGCCCTTTGAAGAACATCTTTGAGTTGAAGCATTTGCCTTCCATCCGGATCAAGTTGATCGGCCATCTCACGGATGATCTCTCGCGATTTCGATTCATCGAGAATTCTGATCTGCTGTTCGATCGGCGAGCTTTCCTTACCGTTCAATGCCGACGTAGACTTTTCGTTTTCTGTTAAAGATTCGCCAGAAGATGAATTTGAATTTTGGTCTTCTGATTGAGGAACACCAAGCTTAGGACGGCCTCGTCTACTGTTGGCTTGAGCAGATTGGTCGGTCGAATTTAAGGCTTCAATTAGAACCCCTTCATTTAAATCGATTTCTTGCCGACCCGATTCAAATGGAAGGGCGTCAACTTGACCGTCTTCTGGACTAGCGGATCGCGATATTAATGCTGGGGACGACCTGTTGCTTCCGAGACCATTTGTCGGCAAATTCGACCTTCCGCCCAAGCGGTTCTCCGAGAATGATCGACCGCCGCCGCCGCCACCCAATTCAGCACCCATGCCGCCACCACCAAAACCTCCGCCAGCCATCTGAGCACCTTCAACTCCGAAATCGACCGACATATCCATTTCGTCAACTTCTTCCTCAACGTCGACACCAAAAGAAGCCGACTCAGGGGCGAATGGATAATTCTCTGTGGAAGGTGCTAAAGCCTTGGAATCAGATTCTGAAAACTTAAAATCCGCTCTATTCGAAACACCGCCCCTCAGATCGTTTTCAGACTCTTCAGTCGAAATCTTTCCGCTGGTCACTGCTGATTTTTCAGCAGTCAACAACGAATATTCCGTGGCTGCAAAATAAAGACTGCCGGCTACCATCAGCCCAAGCAAACTTGCCGCGATCGCGATTGAAAACCACCGACCTCTCGATTTGGCAGGCCTCGTTGGAATGGGCTCGGTTTGCAAACTCGATGCGGCAGTCGCGGCGACGATTTCTGCTTTCTGGTCTGCCAGCAATTCGACCGATTCTTCCGCCGCATAGGCATCCCCCAGTTGGGCAACAACTTGACGAATTTCATCGACTGCCGCCTGCAATTCTTTGGAACGGGCGACCACTTCTTGGATGACCTTGGATTCTTCAGGGCTCAGTTCACCAAGCACAAAACTGGTCAAGCGGGGATCATTTGCATCGATCAAGTGGGAATGGTTTTCAGTCATTTTGATCTCGAATTTTCAGATTCTCAAAATCGAATTTCTGGGTGAAATTCAGGGGCAAATCGGTCGGGTTCAGTTTCAAGCATTCGCCTGGAGTTTCACTCTTAATTTGCTGATAGCCGTATGCAAAATAAATCCGACGTTGGTGCTGGTTAGGCCTGTGACTTCTGCGATTTCTTGGTAACTAAGCCCTGCGTTAAATTTCAGCCGCAAAATTTCTTGTTGGCGGTCTGGCAGAGTGGAAACTTGAGCGATCAAACCGGCCGCCGCTTCCTCTTTTTCCATGGCCGCCACTGGATTTTGTTGTGGATCGTTTTTGTCAGCCACAGAGTTAGCTAAAT
Organism: Planctomycetota bacterium; assembly: GCA_039200505.1. Lineage (GTDB taxonomy): Bacteria > Planctomycetota > Planctomycetia > Pirellulales > Pirellulaceae > Mariniblastus. The sequence goes on from JBCCSJ010000040.1 coordinate 19,750, forward strand.
GATCTTCGGAGGCTAATTTCATACGTCGTTCCTTACGACAAACGTCAATGGCTCGATTTCGACAGACGGTGTAAAGCCATTGGGCGAGCCTTGGTCGGATCTCATCGTTTGCTTTACGACACATCTGCAAGAATGTGTCTTGAACCACGTCGCGGGCTGTTTCCAAATCAAAAACAAAATGTTGGGCATAGCGCAGCAAACCGCTTTCGTGTTCTTTAATTGCCCGGAGCACCCAGTCGGGTGGATCAGCTTCGCCAGAATCATTTTTTGGCGAAGAAAGCCTGACTTCCTCATTCATACCTGGCTTCCACGTATTTTTTCTCGATTCGAAATCCATCTCATGAAGGATTTTCCCGAGAACCGGACTTTGACAGAAAAACAAGTTCTTGCACGTTCGTGTGATTCATAGGGAAAACGGACGAAAGTGGCAACTATTAGAATCAAATATAAAAAATTAAGCCTTTTTCGGTGATTCAATCGTGAGAGTCTGGCGGTATGAAGTTTGGTAATTGTTCACATGATCAAGGTTTTCGTGTCTGGGACGGCTCGACCTACGTACGGTGAGATGACGCTGCGAAATTTCTCAATCACCGACAACATATCGCTGCGGGAAAATTGCGGTGATCAGGTAGACGATCGCCGCGGCGAGTCCGCAAAGGACGATTGCCAAACCGAACACAGCAAACAACGGGCCAAGAAACCCGAGCATCCATTTACCTACCTGAACTGCCTGAAATCCAAACGCTGCTAACGCGGTTGCGACCAATAAGAAAAAGCCGCCCACGAAGACGACCCCTCGCGATGCCCCCCGGTAGTCGCTCGGGCTTGGAGCCATGTGACTTCCTACGCAAAGCACCAGGTAGACAAAAACCCAAAATCGAGCCGTCAGAAAATTGGCTCCCTCGAAAAAACTCTTCAACGTCCCGCCAGTGATCGCGATCATCTGCTGCACAATCGAGTATTCTTCCGCGAGTGCCAGATTGACGACGCCACGCAATGGGTCCGGGTAGAAAATCCACATCAGGATTACCAGCGAAATCGACCCACTCATCAAAGGGGCGATTCCGATGAAGAGATTTCCAGCCTCTTGGTACCAGTTCCCAACCCGAAAGGAATGCCGAACATATCCCAAACGCCCCGATTCGAAGTCTGGTTCAAACAAAGCGATTTCATCGATTCGATGCGTAAATACCCAACACATCAAAGCGTGACTCAACTCGTGGATCGGGGTCCCTAACCAGCCGGTCCAAAGAACGCTTTTCCAGCCGAAACGTTCTGCCAGACGTCGCTGCGTGATTCGCTCAATCAGGTGGATCACCAACGCAAAAGATACAAACGGTGTTAGCAACACCAGAATGATAAATAGGCTTTGAACAAACAGAGAAAACATCAACAACTACCCAAGCAATCCGTTCCAGCACGTGCGTTTGTGCCGGGACTCTTTCGGATAAAGTGAACCTTTGTTAGTTTTAATCGCTCGGGATTTTTGACACGAGGTCAATTAAGGTGATCGAGCATCGTATCGCCGCGACATTCCGGTTTTCAATCTTGATGCGTCTGGAGAAATTTTCCAAATGAATCGCCCACGGCAAATCCCGCGGTCTGAAATTGCGCCTGAGGAAGTGCTATGCAATTACTGTACGGCCAAATGCTGCAGGTATTTTTCGCTGAGTATGGAACGGCCCAACAATGCCGAGGATTTTGACTACATGCGATGGTACCTGTTGCACGAACATGCCACTGTTTTTGCCGAGAACGATGACTGGTACCTGCTTGTTCACACCGTTTGCAAGCATCTTCAAAAAGACCATCGTTGTGGAATCTATGATACACGCCCCAAAATCTGTCGCGACTACAAAACCTCTCATTGTGAATACGAAGACGATTTTACGTTCGACCGTTACTTTGAAATGCCCGAACAGGTAGCTGAATATTCAGAAGCTCGATTCAGTACGATCGAAAATTTTCGCTCGAAAAAACCTGGCCTTCCGATTATTAATTGATATGAAACAAGAATTAATCCAACCAAGAACCCTCAGTGGTTTTAGAGATTTTTTACCCCAAACGATGATCCCCCGAGAAAGATTGATCGATACAGCTAAATCGGTTTATCGTTCCTACGGCTTCGTGCCAATCGATACTCCAGCACTTGAGTATTCGGAAATCCTGTGTGGCAAAGGGAGTGAAGAAACGGATCGCCAGATGTATCGTTTTCTTCACAACGATCGCGATATCGCCATGCGTTTTGACTTGACCGTTCCCCTGGCCAGGTTCGTGGCTCAACACCAAAACGAATTGGGCATGCCGTTTAAACGATATCACATCGGAACTGTGTGGAGAGGTGAGCGGCCTCAGGCTGGCCGATTCCGCGAATTCGCCCAATGCGATTTTGACACCATTGGAACCACTTCGATGGCCAGTGATATCGAAATGGTTCTTGTAATTAACGATTTGATGCGTGAAATTGGTTTTAAAAAATTTAAAGTTCGTTTGAACAATCGTAAGGTTTTAAACGGTTTGCTCGAGAAAGCAGGACTGTCTGAACAGAGTGTAGCCGTGCTTCGATCGTTGGACAAACTTCCCAAGATTGGAGCCGACAAGGTGGCCAATGAAATGGCTGAAACAACTTCTGCATCCCAACAACAAATCGGACAAATCCTCGAATTAGCGAAATTGACCGGTTCCAATCTTCAAATGATTGAACAACTGAAACCCCTTTGTGCTGGTAACCCATTGGCCGAAGAAGGATGTGCCCAAATTGAAGAATTGGTTTCCGCTGTTCAACCGTTAGGTTTGGGGGATGATCACCTTGAAATCGACGTTTCCATTGCTCGCGGCCTTGATTATTACACCGGGACAATCGTCGAGACTTTTCTCGAAGACTTGCCTCAGTGGGGTAGCGTTTGTTCAGGTGGGCGTTATGACAATTTGGCTCAACTCTATTCGAAAACAGAATTGCCTGGCATCGGTGCTTCGCTTGGCTTAGATCGCCTGCTTGCGGCAATGGGTGAATTGAAAATGATCCCCGAAGTCAGAACCACGGCAGACGTCTTAATCATTCAGTTCGATTCGGATCAACTGGGGCGGTACCTGCAAATTGCGTCCCAAATTAGGTCGTCGGGTGTCGGAGTCGAGATCTTCCCAAGTGCCAAAAAGTTGAAACAACAATTCAAATATGCGGATAAAAGAGGTTTTCCGATCGTCGTCATTGCCGGATCCGATGAACTAGAGTCCAATTCCGTCAAAGTGAAATGGATGGATACTGGGAAAGAAGAATCCATTTCGATAGAAAACGAGAGTGCGGCCCTCATTCAACTCATTCAGGACCGAAACTGACGGTGAACCTTCCGTGACATTATTTTTTTAGGGTATAATACAAATGGCGGTCGTCTACTACGTCAAACCTTTCATTTACATACATTCCCTATTCCTTTGCGTCAAAATGGATCCAGCATCAGGACAGCAGGAATATTATCTTGCCTATTCCCTTATTTTCGCGTTCCTGATTTTGGGAATGTTGGTCGTTTGCATTCCTAGGCCGAGAAAAAAAGGATTCGTTGATCCGCGGCAGGCTGAAAAAGATAAAAAAGAAAAAGCAATCGCCAAAAAGAAGAAGGCACTTCAAAAGAAGAAAAGCAAGGCAAGCAAGGGAAAATCCAGCAAGAAGTCAAAGAAGAAGTGATCCTATAGGTGGATGGGGTAGGGCAACCGACTTCACTGAATTTCAACTCTTGATTTGGTCTGAATCGTTTCGATTTCGATTTCGAGACTTCAGCGCGAATAGCCAAACCGTCAAAAACAGAGCCATTGTGCCGATCACAAACAACGGTTTTCTAAAATCTGTCCGACCGCCCACCTCGGCACCTTCGGGCCGCCACAACGATCCGAACGCAATCAACAAAGCCCATCCGATCAGAACAGAAAACAAAACAACCATCCAGCGACCGGGATTGGTCGGCTTACCAAAGGATTCTTCCCCGCGATCATTTTGAGTAGCCTGCTTGCCCGGGGTCGTGTAAGGGTTTTGGGGATGTTCGTTGTTTTGCATCATAAATTTGGATCGTGATTCTGGCGACAGACAAATTTTTGTCACTTTTGACGAACCGACTTAGGACTGATAAAGTCTAGCCTTTCAATTTTCCACCACGTCTTTCAACTATGGCAAAACCAAGTAGTCGAATTCGGACTAGCCAATCCGGTTGTGGATTTCTACTGCTTACCGGAATTTCGATTTTAATCCTTTTGGTGGTGAACGTGTGGATCGTGAAAACGTTGGGCCGACCTTTGTTTTACGGTTGGGACAATCGTTTTTTTCAGGCTGCACAATTTGTTTTGCCGATCATTCTGATCTTCTTTGAATTTTGGATTTACGACCGATTCTGGGTTAAAAAGTAAAATCAAACCAAGATCAGGATTCCCCCGAAGTGTTTGGTTGCAAAGATACTCGTTCAGTAAAAACCGCAATTCGTGTGGGAAATTCATTCCATAGCCGTCAAACGAAACTCAGGTTGGTTTGGTAGCAATCGAATCTGCGTCTTGCCTGATTTGGGTTCCGTTGGTGGGCCGCTTGGACGACGAGCTACTTTCTTTTAACAGTGACAAACTCGCTGCCAATGGCGAATTCCGAACCGGATTCGAGCATTGCCCTGACTACACAGGGTCCAGAGGCTGAGCCGGGCGAATTGAGGTTCAATGCGACGGTCCCTGCGCTAACTGGCACGGTCTTTTTGGCGACCACAAGGTCTCTGGCCGCGCTGTAGATGGCCTGATACTGATTGAGGCTATCATCATCGGGATGATATTCCTTTCGGCGTTTCATCCGTTTTTTAAGGCGATCTCTTTGATATGCCAGTTCTACCGTCAACTTGCCGTCAAACGGAGCTTGGCACATGACGGTTAAACTTTTACCTGCGACCACGCTTTTAGGAATGGTCACTTCAATATTTTGAGGTCGTTTAAGCCGCAGCAAAGGGTCCCCGATCAAATGGATCATTTGCACGTGTTCCATTTTTTCGCGGTCTAAAAGGTTTCGATTGGGACTCAACGAAGTTCCCATGCCGTCAATCATCTGCCGGTACCGAGGGTAGTTTTCACTGCCCACCGCCATTTGACGCTTGGTTTTTAAGAAAAGTTCTCCCAGTGTTTCCGATTTGCCGTGAAAGTACTCATGCACAAGCTCAAGCGACATCAAACTCATCGCGTAAGGCATTGTGACACGAGTGCCACAAATTGCTGCGATCGGGCCGTTTTTTTGGCTCACCATTTGTTCCACAAGGCAGTCTTTTCGATAGTCGCATGCTCCGGTGTAGCATGCCAGGAAAATGGCGATTGGACTGCCACGGCGACAATTAATTTTGTCAACCGTTTCTAAATCCAAAATTGGATATGGTTTGTCAGGCATGCGCACTTTATCCAGCCGATCGCGATGGCCATGCCCGATATAGACCCAAAATAGGCAGCCTTCGTTAAATCTCTCAATCGCTTCATCGGAAAAACGTCGGGGGTCAGGGCAGTAAGGACTGGTCCAGCTTCCGTAAGTCATAGAAGTTTGATAGCCGCCCGGGATGAGGTCCGTCAAAATCTGTTTCGTTGTCTGTTCGATCAATCCATCGATGAGTGGTCCGAATCCACCGACGCCTGCGACGCAATTGATTTGACGAATCCAGGGACCGCTTCGATCCTGAGTTTCGTATTGGATAGCCCGCTGAAGATATTCGCTTAACTGTTGTTTATTGTCAGCGGTGATTCTACCCAATTGCAAATCAGGAAGCCCATCGAGATCGATGTCGACATATCGATTGTCAGAAGCAATCTCGGGACTAGATCCGTACTTCAGATTCACTGTGGAGGCTTGATACCATGTCGGTACCAACTCATTTCGAGGGCGACTTCCATCACCGGAATCCCCCACAATCACGACGCTCGTCAAAATCCCTTCGAGAATTCAAACTCATCTATGATTTGTTGACGAATCTGGTGAGCAGTTTCAGCCGGAGTGACCACCCGTATTCTGTGTCCCTGATCTGTCCGGTACTGAAACCAAGCCTTCAGCCCGTACTGCATGATTTTTGGACAAAGGACGATCGTATCGACTGGCGTTCGATTAACAGCTGTTGGGTTGGTCTGCTGACTCCAACCAGGCTTTGGTTTCGATAACAAAAAGATTACCAAAACCACAGCCACCGTTCGCAAAATCAAGGTCGGCATCATCGAGTTCCTTTGCTGATCCGAACGAACCGAAAGAATCATAGTAACAAACAGATTCAGCAGTCCAATTATCCTGAAGAATCATCCGCTTTCTAATGTGAGTGAATTGCTTGACCAAGACAATAGGATTTGGGGTCGGAGCGATCTACTTTGGATTATCCAGATGCATTTTGTTCGCCGGAGTCAGACGGACCAGACGTATACCGAATTGCCGCATGGTAAAAATGCCCATCCAAAACACACACGCTGAACAAAAAGTGAGGAACGATGGCACAACCACGAACTCAGGACGAATTTTGCGGATCGTGGTAAAAAACACAAAATAAAACTGGAACCCAAATACCGGCAATACCAGTGACAGCGATAAAAACAGTGCGGAAAAGACCCAAAAGTGAAAGCGTTGTGAAAAAAGAATGAGTACAGCCGGAAGTCCTATCAAAAGACTCGCCGCAAAAAGAAATCCACTCGAAATCGCCATAAACAAGAAAGTCTCTTGTTGCCCCAAGCCTCCCCGTGCTGGAAATTGCAGGGCAGCCAATGAGAATCCAAGCAAGAACGTCAGAAATAGGATACCTCGAATGGTTAA
>JBCCSJ010000041.1:0-26540 GCA_039200505.1 Planctomycetota bacterium
ACAAATTGCCTGATTCCCGGGCATCCAGAACTTGAAGTTTGGCAAGACGATTTCTGGCCAAGGTTTTGGCGAGCTTATTCGTTTTTGAGTAAAAACGGACTCTTTCGTAAAAAAGATGAAGTACTCCGAAAGTAGCCATCTATCGATAGCTTGATGATGCAAATTGGATCAACGGAAAGTTCTTGTAGATCAAATACATAAATTCCACCGTCTGGTGACGGTAGCTACGAGCATTAGATCCGAAGCTTGAAAAACGAGTCGTGGAAACCGCGATCGAACCGCCGGCTTATAGGCAAATTCACGCGAGGAACAATTTGAAAACGAATCAAGTAGCTACGCTCGCCAGAGCGTGGAACAAATCGAAAAATAAAGTAGCGTGGAACAAATCGGAAAATCAGATCCCTCCAATCAACCAAAAAGTCCATCTATCACGTTTGGTACCTTCGGCCTGATTCCGGGGCATTCAGAATTTGAAACTTGATGATGCAAATTGGATCAACGGAAAGCTCTTACAAATCTAATACACAAATTCTACCGTCTGGTGACGGTAGCTACACAAATTCCACCGTCTGGTGACGGTAGCTACGGATTTAAACTCTAGTTTTACCTCAAACGAAAAACCTCAAACGAAAAAACGTGGTACCGATGTTGATATTCGGCACCACGTTTCAGAATCGGATTGACGGATGAGGGGGTTACCACTTCCTCTCTTCGCGTTTTTCCGATTTCTCTTTTCGAAGTCTCTCAACGTCTTTTCTTAATGCTTCAATTTCCAATCGCATTTTTGCTAGTTCGGATCGTTCTTTTCCCAGTCCGTCCTTCGTCTTTTTCAAACTCTCGTAGGCATCCCGGATTGCTTTGGAAGCATCTTTGCCAGACTGAGCATTCGCGATTGCTTGGGCTTGGGCGAAGGCCTCTGCCTGAGCCTGCTTAGATAACTGCAACTGTTCGGCTATCAATTTTAGGTCCTTCAATTCTCGCATTTGAGAATTCCACTTACCCCCTTCATTGGCATCCCAGTCCAGTTTCATCCCCATCAGCTTATCCAGTGCCTGCATCTTTTTTTCGGAACCCTTATTCCGTTGAGCTCCGGTCTGATCGAGCGATTGCTGTAACAAATTCAATGCCTTTTTTAAAGATTCCGATTCTACTTCCATTTCATTGAACGGAATCTTGCTAAGCTCAACGCTCTCAAGCGATTTCTCGATGGCCGATCCAACCAACTCTTGCAAATCTCCGACTTGCGGCAAGGCTTCCTCTAAATCATCCATGCCCTCTTTCATCAAATCATTTAACATGGTGTCGAGTGGCATCTTCTCAAGCATCTTTAAATTCTTCTTAAGAAGCTTTTCAATTTCAGCCTCTGAGAAAGAACCAGCTTCTAGTTTTTCCGCCCAAGATTCCCACCCCTTCGAATAGTCTTCGGCCCATTTTTCCCACTCAACCTCTTGAAGCTTGGCCCATTGGTCCATTCGACCCTCAAATTTTTGAGCCCATTTTTCCCACGATTCAGCGTACTTTTCCGCCCACTGTTCAATCGCTTCCATTTGTTGTTCATCGACTTCAAGATCCAGTTCGAGCAGTGCATTCAGTTCACCTGCAAAGTCACCCGAGTCTTTCCGATCTTTCTTTCGATCTGACGCATCTCGATTTCCAGACGCGAAATCCTCTATTTTTCGAAACTTTAATCTGGCGGCCAAATCTCTTTCCTTTTCAGCGGCTCTTCGGACCGCCTGTGCCTTTTCCATTTCGACCGCTCGCTGAGCGTACAGCGTCTCTCTTGCTTCTGCTAACTTCTCAACCGCTAGGGCTCGCTTTTTCTCCGCTTTCTGGCGAGCAGCTAAAAGACTCTCTCTCTGAGCCTTGATCGCATTCTCTTTGGCCCTCGATTCTTTAATCTGCTGTTCAAGCTTCAAGATTTGCTTTCGTTCAAGTTCCAGTTCGGCAAGCAATTCCTTGTCGGCCAATGTCAGTTCTTCAAGTTCCTTCTGGTCCTCAACGTCCTTTTCCTGTCCCTGAGCCGTGTGGGCAAGCGGTACCAAGCAGAACAAGACCATCAACAGCTTCATCCCGAATTTCATCTTTACTCCTCTTCAGTGTTCGTATTTTAAAACATTTGGTTCAACTGAGTCGGCTTGGTCAGCAAGTCATGCGCTTAACTTACACCAGCCAAAATCAGCGTTCGTCATTCAATTCAGCAAATGCACGAACCTTCTCTAACATCAAATCGATTTGTTCTGCTAATGCCGCCCGTTTCGGCGACTCAAGATCCATCTGGTTCAGCTCCAATCTCAATGCCCGCAAATCGAGATTAAAAGTCCGAAGCATTAACTCTTGGTCTTCTTTTTGTTGAACGTTGATTCGCGACAATTCAACAATCGAATCAACCACCTCTTTGGGTGATGCTTGATCGGCGGAAGCAGGCTGAGGCGATGGGACAACGATCCGTGCGATCAAGAATAGAATCACAGCAGCCGCGATTAAGGGAGCCAGAAAACCAACCCGATCAGCAAAGCGACTGGAGTCTGCCTGTTGGACCGTTGCGTTCTCTCGATGGTAGGGTTTGTCCACCGGCGGGATCGAAAGCGCACTGACTCGGTGATTCACCTCCGTCATCCACTGATACGTTTTTTTGCAATGCGGGCATGAATCGATATGCCTGGCTAATTCAAGCGATTCTTCCACATCCAATTCGCCATCGATCATGGCACTGATTGCCATTTCGAAAGCTTCATCGTCCGGACCATGTTCAATCATGAATTCCTCCAGATGGCCGAAGGTTGTCGGTAAGTAATCCTTTATCTCGAAGCTCTTTCTCGAGCTGCTTTCTACCTCGAAAGATCCAGGTGCGAACTTGATTCTTGGTTGCCTGTAACACGTCTGCAATTTCTGAATAGGAAAGACCGCCATTGATTTTGAGTTGCAGCGCTTCAGTCCAGTTTTCAGGTAACTTCTTCATCGCCGCTTCAATCCCACTTTCGAGCGCCTCCAATTGGTTTCCCGAATCTTGTCCGGTGGCCGCAATCTCACCGGACTGAAGCGATTCGAAATTTTGGCTCCTGGATTGCCGCCAATAATCAATCGATAGATTGCGAATAACAGCAAAAAGCATTGACTTGTTAATTTTGGCGACATCGTCTTGCCTGACCAATCGAAGGAACGATTCCTGAACAATCTCCTCGGCGTCGCTCCAACTTTTGACAATCGACATCGCGTATTTTTTGCCCGGAACCGACCATTGTGCGTAAAGCTCTTGTGTCACTTCATCATGATTAAGAAGTGCAAATTCAGTTGAATTTGGGTTTTCACTCAAGCTGGTCACTTGCCGGCTGGGATACCGTTTAGAGAATTAGATGATTATTAGAAAACTGTTTTCTCTATCGGATTCTGGGATTAATATTTGAGTTCTATACGTTTAACGGTCCACATTCAAAAGGTCGCAGATAAAAACGAAAAACCCATCAAAAAAGTTTACGGAGCTTTCGAAAAGCTGTTATTCTTCGAATAATCTCGGGTTTGATTCTTGGAAAACATGAAATGGAAAACCGATTCAGATAAGTAGATAAACCCTCTTGATGGAATGGTCCAATGATCAACAACTTATTCCTTTCACTTGCAATTATGGTATCGACCGTCAGCACGGCGATTCCGATTCTGGCCGACGACCTCAATGTTCTTTTTATTGCGGTAGATGATCTTCGACCGGAACTTCGTTGCTACGGAACCGAGGGGTTATCGACGCCAAATTTCGACCAATTGGCGAATTCGGGTGTTCGTTTTGACCGAGCCTATTGTCAACAAGCCGTTTGTGGTGCGTCACGACTTTCTATTATGGGTGGACTTTATCCAACCAAGACTCGCGAACAGACCTTTCATATTCAAGCATGGCGAAAGCGGCATCCTGATTTGTTAACCATGAATCAACACTTCAAAAACAATGGCTTTCGTACCATCGGAATGGGCAAAATTTTTCACGGTACGGGCGGTCCAGACGTTGACCCCAAAAATTGGGATCAGTGGATTCGCATCCCGGGGCGGGTTTACGCGGATCCAACTAGCTTCAAAATGTCTCGCGAATACAACAAGGAGGACAAAAACTCAAAACGGGGCCCAGCGACCGAATGCCTTGATGTAGCCGATGACCAGTATTCCGATGGTCGCCGAACCGCAAAGGCCGTCGAAGTGATTGGTAGGCTGGCCAATTCGAAAAAGCGATTCTTTTTGGCTGTCGGTTTTACCAAACCCCATTTACCGTTCGTTGCCCCCAAAAAATATTGGGACCTCTATGACAGGTCTCGATTTTCAATGCCCGAAAATACAAAGATTCCACCAGGCTATCCTGTGTATGCCGCCAATCAAAAGGCGTCGGAATTGCGAGCCTACAGCGATATTCAAGATCGTTTACCGACCGAATTCCCCCAGGAACTCAATCGAAAACTACTGCATGGCTATGCCGCCTGCACAAGCTACACCGACGCTTGTCTGGGCCAAATTCTGACGGCACTCAAACAATCCGGCCTTGCTGAAAATACAATCGTTGTTCTATGGGGAGACCACGGCTGGAAGTTGGGTGACCATTCTTCGTGGGCCAAACATACCAACTTTGAATGCGACACCCGGGTTCCCCTACTCATTCGAGTTCCCGGTCAATCGGCCGGAAAATCAACTGACAGCCTCATCGAATTGATCGACCTTTATCCAACTCTTTGCCAGTTGACTGGCATCACTATCCCCAAGCATTGCCAAGGGCAAAGTTTTGCCAAACTATTTGACGACACAACGCTGCCTCATCGAACGTCTGCTTACAGTTCGTACCCGGGAAGAAAATTGCCGGTATCGAAAATCAAGAACGCAAAAATGAAATCAGATTTTCGTAAAGAGATCGGGCATAGCATACGGTTTGGAGATTACCGTTACACCGAATGGCGACCTTTCCCCGCCGATCCGGCAACCGTAGCCGTTTTAACCGATCTCAACTCGGATCCTGGGGAAGTGACTAATGTAATCGACGAAGAAATACACGCCGATGCACTTAAGCGGGCTCGGAGTTTGCTGGAACAACGAGTCCTTGATGCCATCGGCACCCATTGACGAACTTTTGCCATGACGGAAGTTTTGGGATTTAATGACAAATTGCGTTTAAGTTTTTTCAAAATTGAGACCAATCCATCCCGCGAATGTGATGCCAAATGACTACAAACTCTGACAAACCCAATTCGATCCCTACAGTTGGAAATCCTGATTCCGGTGCTCACCGTCGCGAAGGATTAAAATATAAAATCACTAACGACGAAGTGAATCAGTATCACGGACAGGGATACCTGGTACTTGATGGTTTTCTCAGTGAAGCTGAGATGCAATTGCTGGATGAAAAATTCGAGCAGTTTGTAACCGGAAAAGTAGCCGGAATGGGCAAAGATTTTTGCGACATGAGCCAACCTTATGGTACTCCGATGGAAGAGTTTCGATTGGTCAATGCGGTTCTACCATCGCATTACTGTGCCGAATTGAAAAACAACGTCTACCAGCAGGTCGCGCAGAGCGTGGTGGATCAACTTCGTCCCGATATTCCTTCGGCAATGGATTATGACCAGTTCCTTGCAAAAAAGCCCGAAAAAGAAGGGGCTCAATTTTCGATGCACCAAGACCTGGGCTATTGGCCAAAAACGGAAGACACCTGGACTGCAACTTTTTCATTGGCGTTGACCGACTCTGGCATTGAAAACGGATGCCTTCAGGTGGTGCCAGGAACCAATCATGAAGCTGAACTTCGCTCCCACTCGCCCGCCAATTACGGAGACAATGAAGATTCAGGTACGCGTTACGATTCGCACACGCTGGTCATCGAATCCCGTCCCGACGACAAACCGGTCTTTCTACCAGTAAAACGGGGCAGCGTGACAATCCACGACGAAAGGATCGTTCACGGTTCAGGCGGCAACACCAGTCAGGTCTGGCGAAAAACCTATGTAATGGCTTTTCGATCTGAAAAGACGGTTCAGCAAGAACGAGCGATAGGTTTTACCCATTCTCATAACGATGAAGTGGATTGGGATACTTTTATTTCTTAGGAATCTATCTGCTTGCGCTACTGCTATTCTGAATTTTTTATTTGTCATAAAGACCTTCGAGTTCTTCGATAATATCCTCAACCCTTCGATATTTTGTCTCATCACGTTTTGCTGACGAAACGCGATAAGCGTATCCTCGTTTCTTTCCCGGGGTCAAAGAATCCCACACTTTGCAGGCTTTGCTTCTGGCTTCTATGGCGTGAAGTAATTCCGTCGGCACGTCGACAAAATCCTGATCTGCGATGGTAAAACGGACCATCGCGGAATCGCCGACGCCAATGGATGCTGCTTTTTGAATCCGCTTTGGCACCATGAGATACCACTCGCCGCGACACGGTTGCAATGCCGCTTCCGTTGCGACCCCGCAAATTTGAGCGTTGACACGAAGACGAGGATATTTCTTCATCGGCAAGTGTTTCAGTATTTTCTGCGGGACATACACGACAGTATAGTTGTAGCCGCCGACGTCATGCGTCGTCACTTCCGCCTCGAATAGATGCTCGTCCTGTGGTGAAGGGTCGGACATGATTTGGTCCAAAAATTTTAAATGGATGATTTGTTGTCTCGTTGTTTGTGATTCTAGTTATAGGGAATGCAAGAATATCAAACGCTCTTCTTATTGTTCCCAACCGCTGGCTGGCCCGCCGCGGTTGGTTAGATCGCGAAGTCTGTGATCTCAAGCTTCTTTACCCACATCGTTTCCAACTTGAGGCCGACAGCGCTATTAGCCACCACGCGTTACGATGAACTTCTGTTTCAATCCGCGTCTGGGTTCATTAGCGGTAACCGCTGGCTCTCATGGCGCGGCAGCGCGGCTGATTTGCGATTGTTTTATTGACAAATTTCGGCGATCCAGCTACCTACTTGCCGAAAGATCCTTCCGGTTCAAACGTCAATCATCATGTTCCCCATGCAAGACTCGAATTTACACCAGTTAGTTGTCAAATCAGAGTGTCGCAACACCCATCATAAACTGGTCATGAACTCGTTGAAACGGCTGACTTGCCCCGACGCGGACGCCTGGTGTCGCTTTTTCACGCGACACTTTAGTCATCTTTTGGAGGGATCCAAAGATCCAGACACAAAATTTAGAGACTTTCGAAATCATGTCATTCACGTATCGGAAAACTATTGGGGTGGAGCCAATACCCAGGCGGAAAAATGGTATCAAAGACTGGTGCTGGAATTGAAGGCCCAGAACTGGACGGCCGTTGCCTACTCGGCAGGCGTCCTAAGTCATTACTACATGGATCCGGTGATGCCCTTACACACTGGTCAGACTGAAGAAGAAGGGGTGATCCACCGAGCTGCCGTATGGTCTGTTAACAAATCGTTTAACAACTTAATTCAATTATTGGAAACATCCGATGGATACCCTGACGTTCAGATTCCCAAAGGAGATCAAAATGTTACCAAGGCGGTCTATGAAGCAGCCGAATTCGGCCATCAATACTACGATGATTTCATTGACCATTACAATCTCGAAGCAGGGTCTAAAAACCCACCTGCTGGCCTCGATTCGCATCTGCAACAGGTGACAAGTCGATGTCTGGGTTACGCGAGCGTCGGGTTCGCGAGGCTACTGGAATCCGCGATTAAGCAGGCGTCGACTAACCCGCCTTCAAAATCGAACGCATTGATTTGGAGTCTCTATAAAGTGACGGCTCCGATTTCTTGGCTGGCCAATTTTGCACTAGGCCGGACAAGAACAAAACAGGTCCGACGAATTCACAAAGAGTTTCAAGAAACTGGCAAGGTCGTCGACGCATTACCAAAAGATGAAAAACAGGTTCGAGAGAATCACGCGAATGAGATCTTGAACATTTCGATCCACGAACTTGACAGGAAACCGATCGGTCGAATCGGTTCAAAATACACGCCAGACCACACCCGAAAGTCGATACGGAAAAGAACAGAGGCTGTTTTTCGATTGAACCCGGATTCCGAACTTGAATCGGCACCGTCGATCGGCAAGAAAACTGCCGACCGATTTCAGCAGATTGGTATCGTGACAGTCGCCCAGTTTCTTGGTTCCGACGCTCAGCAGATGGCGGATCAATTGAATACACCGCACATCACCGCTGATTCGATCCGAACATGGAAAACGCAAACGCGGCTGGCTTGCCAGATTCCCAACATCTACGGACACGACGCGCAAATTATGGTTGGCTGCGGGTTTGAAACTCCGGCAGAAGTTGCCGCCTGCGATGTCGAAAGCATTTTGCAACTGGTGGACGAATATGGGAAAACAAAAGAATCCGAATTTGTGATGCGTGGTAAGATCCCAGATCATCGGGAGATCACGAACTGGATCGCATGGTCCCAGAAGGCTCGAAAAATCGCATGAAAAATGACTTAAAAATGATAGGCACCAACTGAGAAACTCGATGAAGAAAGTGATGACACTCGCCACCGTACTGATTTTTGCCTGTCAATTATTGGCTTATACCCAAGAGCCTGACTCCAATCTCAAATTGAAGGATCGATCATTAAAATCTGCGACCGGTTCCCGGTTCCTGATTGGAGTTGGCGTGGGGCATCACGTTCTTGAGAGCACCGACAATGCGAATCTGATTCGTCGGCATTTCCAAATCCTGACTCCAGAAAACTGCATGAAGCCTCAGGGGATTCATCCGGACGAAGATCGGTATCGGTTTGAAAAGGTGGATCGTTACGCCGATTTTGCACGCGGCAACCAATTACAGATGGTGGGCCACTGCCTGGTTTGGGCGAAAGACGATCGCACCGATCCGTGGATGATGACAACGAGACAAGGCCAACCTTTGACTCGAGAAGTCCTTTTGAGTCGAATCGAAGATCACGTTTCAACGGTTGTCCAACGGTACGCCGATGTGGTCTCTCATTGGGACGTAGTCAACGAAGCCATCGGAGACAACAAGGATGGGCTGTTGAGAGATTCTGTCTATTCAAGGACCTGTTCTATGGATTTTATCGTGACTGCTTTTGAAACGGCCCGAAAGCATGATCCTGACGCGTTACTCATTTACAACGACTACAACGGCCACAAGTCTTACAAGCGAGACAAGCTGATTGAATTCCTGACCCAATTGAAAGCAACCGGTGCTCCTGTGGATGCCTATGGCATGCAAGGGCATTTCGAATTGGGAGACAATTCGATTTCGGAACTGCGAACTACATTCGACGCCTTACGCAAGCTCAAACTAAAGGTCGTCGTATCGGAACTGGATATCGATGTCGTCAAACGAAGTCGCTGGTGGGCCGAGGGTGGTAAATTTCGGGACCAGTTAAAAACCCTGAATCCTTATCCAGATCGTCTACCAGCCAAAATTGAAGAACAGTTGGCTCAGCAATATGTCGAAATCTTTGAATTGTTTGACGACTACCGGGATATCATCGAACGGGTTTCATTTTGGAATCTGCATGATGGTGAAAGCTGGCTCAACCAATTTCCGTGGGAACGAGCGAATCACCCTTTGCTGTTTGATCGCCAATTAAAACCGAAGCCCGCATTCAATGCAGTATTCGATTATTTAACACAGGATTCGGATCAGTAATTAGTATCAGTGCTTCATTCAACATGCTGGTCCACCAGAATCGGATTGCCGTCCGGATCTGTTAACATAAAACTGTCAGGACCCGTCTGTTTTTTACATTCGAGTGTGAGCTTAAGACCGTCCGATTTTAACGAATTTTGAATTTCACGGATGTCGGTGAATTGATCCAGTTTTTCAGCGTCGCTATTCCAGCCGGGGTTGAAAGTCAGAATATTCTTTTCAAACATCCCTTGAAACAGACCAATAGTGGTCGTTCCATTTCGCATAATCAGCCATCCCTGTTCATCACCCATTTTCGAAGTGAAACCAAGTTTTTCGTAAAACGCGCGCGAAGCCTTCAAATCCTTGACGGCCAGACTGACTGAGAAAGCCCCCAGTTCCATCGGTGAACCGTCATCAAAATTGACTACTGTGATTGAAGCCGATTCGTTGACCGAAATATCCGCTTTCGATTCATTGGCGTAACTAAATTGGAGTTGGAGCATTGCAAACGACGTAAGAATCGCCCCGATAAATATGCCAAGAACGCTGTGAAAAAATCGGAATGATGAAGCCTGCGTCGTCATGAAACTACCTTGCAATTGAAAATCGAAACGTAGGTTGAACTTACACTAACGCCATTCTCGAATCAAATTCAGCGGACTGTGATGGGCCTGATTAGGCGAAAACCGAGTTCATTCACGCGACCCGAAAATTCAATTATGCTAATGTCGATTGAAATTGGCCTGCAATTCCACTTCCCCCTGAAAATTCATGACGGACTTCCTGATTCAAAAAAATGCAATTCTCGTGGTTGCATGGGTCCTGTTCGCTTTTTGCTGCGAACCCGCGATAGGTCAAACCAGGATCCCGACGAATCTACTAGGCGACTGGTCATTACAAATGGAAAGTCAAGAACCAGCCTGGATGAGTCTGACCGAGGACGAAAATGGCCCGATGGCTTTGATGCGAGTCTACATTGGTTCAGCTGGACCCTACCCCATTCAGGAAGTCGAAAACGGCATCATTAAATTTTCGTTACGTCCGAAACGAAAAAAGAAAGGCAACCCAAAGCTAACCCAACAAAGTGTTGAAGTCTCATTCGAGGAAGGGAAGCTGACTGGCAAACTAATTCGAATTCCTAACGACGGCACCGAATCCAAGGTAATCTTGTTTACTGGAAAACGAATTCCGGAAATGTCCCCAGCCGCTCCTGATCTGACCAAAGTCCAATTTGGAGAGAAGATCAGGCTTTTTAATGGGAAAGATTTGACCGGCTGGAAAACTTACGAGTCCGACAAAATCAACGGTTGGTCTGTGATCGACTCAATGCTCGTCAACATCACTCCGAAAACAGACTTTAGCGCTACCGGTGCCTACGCAAATCTTCGTACCGTTGAGGAGTTTGAGGACTTTCGACTTCACATCGAATTTCTGGTCGAAAAAAATCGCAACAGCGGAATTTATCTTCGCGGGATGTACGAAGCCCAAGTTGTCGATCGAGACAGTCGCATGCAAGGAATTCAGGGCGTCGGTGCAATCTTTAACGCGATTGCGCCTTCAAAGAATGCGGGCAAGCCGAGCGGACAGTGGCAAACCTATGACCTGATTTTGGTCGATCGCCACATCACTGTGGTTCTCAATGGAGAAACGGTGATTGATAACCAACCTGTCCGAGGACCCACCGCCGGAGCAATTTATACTGATCCCTCGGCTCCTGGCCCAATCTATCTACAGGGCGATCATACCAGTGTTCGCTATCGAAACATTTTTTTAGAACCGGTTGTCCGGTAGTCGATCGCAATGCAATCCGATTCAAAAGAGCAACGACGGATCTGGTGGCTTCGATTGGGAACTTTTCTTTGCTTTGCCGGCTGGACTTGGCAACATCTTTATTGGGAAGGTCCATATGGAGAATTGCTATGGCACGATTCAACCTTTCAATTTGCCGAATGGATCGGCATCAGTTGGGATCGCTTTATCGGTGATGGAAACCAACCCGGGATAATTCAAATTTGGATTGCGAGAACTGGGTGGTTGTTTGTAGGTTTTTCGGTGGTCAGCCTAACTGCATCCAAACAATCAAAAATTCAGTTGGCTTCGTTGATTTTTGGTTCTACGATGCTGGCGGTCATTGCCTATGCCCGCTATCTACAATCTCAATACGAATTGCCAATGCTGATCGAACATGGCGGACAAGTTTTAATGCCCGTTATTTTAGTCCTGGCAATTCAACTTGGAAGTCGACACTGGGCAACGGTGACAGCCGCGATCGTTGCATTTGTGATGACGTTTGCTGGACACGGAAGCTATGCGGTGGGAATCTGGCCAACGCCAGCAAATTTCTTCGGGATGACAAATGTACTACTTGGTTTGGAATACGAATCGGCCAAACTATTTTTACTAACAGTCGGAGTGCTTGATTTTGCAATCTGCGTTGGCCTAATGAGCCCCTGGAGAGCGGGATGCTTGCTATACGGCGGTTTGTGGGGGTTTTTGACTGCGGCTGCCCGTCCTGCTGCAGGAATGTCGACGGGACTTTACTATTGGGGCGCCGACCAGTTTTTGCATGAAGCAATTTTAAGGGCCCCCCATTTTGTCATTCCGATTTTTATCTGGTCAGTTCTAAGACCAGATTCCGTGACCCAAGGAAATGATTCCACGGTAGGTTGATTTTTGTTTAAACTTATGGTGCCTCGACCTCAACACCAGGAACGACCATGGTAACTACCAGAGTACCCATGCTTTATTTTATCCTTCTATTTGTTTTAAGTTTGTTGGTTGATCCGGCCGACTTGCACAGCCAGCAAACTCAAAAAAGAAATCGAAAACCGATCTTGGCGATCCCGGATGTCGATCAAAAAGACATCATCTGTTTTGCGCTCTATACCGTTCACGACGGTACTCTCAAACTCACAGCTCAACTGTATCCGTTAGCTTCTGATGACCCTAAAATGGCAAGGCTCGAAGTCGAAAAAGATGGGCAATGGACGGAAGTTGCTTCAACCAAAATTATCCAGCCTGGTTGGACCGCACCTTTTCGGGTTGAAAACTGGGACGATTCTCAAGCCTATCGCTATCGCGTGCTTCATGGAACCGAAGCTGCTTATGAAGGAACGGTCCGCAAGAACCCAATAGATAAAGAAGAAGTTGTGGTCGCGGCATTTACGGGCAATTCCATTCGGGCGGCACACGGAGGCGATATTTCGCGACAAGATATTATCGAAAATGTCAAACGGATCGATGCTGACATCCTGTTCTTTTCTGGAGATCAGGTCTACGACCACAAAAAACACTACGCCGCCTGGTTGAAATTTGGCCGCGACTTTGGAGAAATCATCAAAGATCGTCCAACCATTTGTTTACCAGATGACCACGACGTGGGGCAGCCTAATCTGTGGGGTGAAAGCGGTAAAGTATCAACACTAAAGGGGGCGGCTGACGGAGGTTACTCGCAGCCTGGCGTTTACGTTAAGGAAGTTGAACGAGCTCAAACCAGCCATCTGCCCGATCCTGTCGACCCACATAAAATTGGGCAGGGCATTGGCGTTTGGTTTACCAATCTCAACTGGGGCAACATCGATTTCGCGGTCCTAGAAGATCGAAAATTCAAAACGGGTCCTGCCGGCCGAGTACCCAAACAAGGACCACGCCCCGACCATATCCGAAACCCCAACTACGATCCCAATAGCGTCGACATCGACGGTGCCGTCTTACTGGGCGAACGACAATTGAAATTCATCGATCGTTGGTCGGCAGACTGGTCTCATGCCAAAATGAAGGTCGCGTTGTCCGCCACCATTTTCTGTGGCGGAGCCCATATCCACGGAAGTGCCAACGGGCGATTACATGCCGATATGGATTCCAATGGATGGCCTCAGTCCGGCCGAAATCGAGCGTTGTCAGTGTTAAGAAAAGGATTTGCATTTCATCTGGCTGGCGATCAACACTTGGCAACGATTTTTCAACATGGAATAGATGAACATCGTGATGCGATTTGGTCCTTTTGCGTTCCATCGATTGCGAACCTTTACCTTCGCTGGTGGGATCCGCTGGAACCGGGAACAAATCGAACTGCCGATTCCCCAAATTACACCGGTGACCATTTCGATGGTTTCCACAACCGGGTCACTAACTTTGCAGCCGCTAATCCAGAGGAAAATCCAGCCGGCAATGTGCTGAATACGCGTTCGGCCGGCTATGGAATCGTTCGGCTAAATACGACGACCCGTGAGATCACCATGGAATGCTGGCCTCGAAATGTTGACATCACCGATCCCGAATCCTCGCAATACCCCGGATGGCCGCTAACGATATCTCAGTTCGACAATTACAATCCACCCTCGTGGGGAAAGTTGGAAGAACTAAAATTCGACTACGAAAATGCAGTCGTCCAATTAATCGACGACAGCACCAAAGAAGTCATTTACACGGTGCGGATCGAGGGCAAAACGTTTGTCCCCCATGCTCCCATGAACACAAAAGTAACCGTCCGAGCAGGTTCTGATCGCCCAGACACGCTGATTCGAACTGGCGTGCAAGCGAGTCGCTGAATTCTTGCCTGAAGATTCAATTCGAAGTCATTCAAGCTTTGGGACGCAGCGTTGTCGCATGGCTTAAAATTGGTGCCCGGCGACTCACGACCCGATCAAGCACTCATTGATCTGTTATTTAAATCAAAAACCTGAACGCTTATCGATCAATCAGGTTTGAAACCGACCAAACCTGGGCGATTTAGGCAGACTGGGGCCCCGCAAGCCTGTACTCAAATCGACTTCACTCAACTCATATTGCGACTCGAGGGGCGCTCTAATTTGTTAAACGGGCTACTGTTTTAAAAAGAATGGCCGGATCTTTCGGCATTTTTCGATTAACTGTTGATAGCCGACTATCACTCAAACGTGAGTAGGATAGGTAAGGTTTTGCTAATTTCGCCGATTGGCTTAGTCCGCTTAACACGTTTCCAATTCGTCATTTGTCGCTATTGGATGGCAAAATTTCCCTTGTTTACGCTTAAGTTAGCTTATTGATATAGGAGAAAATGTTGGTTCGGATGAGAGACAGTTTCAAATAGCAGAAGTCCACTTAGTGAGACGAGAGAAAATTCGTCTACCTCAAAAAGGGATCAAGAGGGTACAAGAAATGCTGATGAGGACTTTTCGATTATGTTCGGTGCGATACGAAGCATCGAGGAACCAAATTTTTATCTACATGAGTGTGGGTGATTCCAGTGGCAAATGTTGTAATCCAGAATGAGACCGGTTCAGGTACTACCGATGGGTCCGTTTCGCACAATCATTGGCAACCGGCAAAAGTGACTGCAGATTCAAGATCCCGATTAACGGGTACACGACTTCAAGAGGGTCTCGTACCGTCAGCCAGCATGGTTTGGTTGATGATCGTAACCTGCTTGATTGCGTTGGGTACTTCCGGGTATTTGTCTTGGAATTCTTTGACCTCGTCATCGATTGCCGGATGCGGCGGCGATTTGTTTGATTGCAGCCACGTAACATCCAGCCGTTGGTCGTTATGGCTTGGTATTCCTGTTAGTCTTTTGGCAGTCGGACATTACGTCGGTTTAACATCCGCTCTCGGTTTGGCTCGTTTCGGCAACATTTCGTCTGGCAATCGCCAGAAAGCTTGGTTTGCCGTCATGACTTTGGCGATCGCGGGAGGTTTTGCAGCGATCTGGTTTATCTCGCTACAAATTTTCAGCCTCGGGCACCTTTGTCACTACTGCTTGGCGGCGCACGGTTGCGGCCTGATTCTGGCGTTGTTGCTTTTAAAATATCAACCCAATGGATGGGCTTCAACGAAAGCATCAGCAGGACTTGCGGTCCTCGGTTTTGCGGCTTTGGCAGGCGGTCAATTAGCGACCACTGGTCCAGCGAAATATAAGATTGAATCCTATCCAACCCCGATTTTGAACAATGATTCCAACTCTTCGGAACCCCTTTCCGAAGATGCCCCTGTCTTTGAAGCACCGGTATTCGAAGCACCTATTTTTGAGGCTCCCGTTGAAGCGACTGAGACAACAACTAACGAGTCTGATCTGAGCCAGATTGATTGGCCTGCGATCCAAAGCTTAGGTCATTTTTGGAATGCTCAAACACTAACGACCAGCTATCTGACTTACGACGGTGATCAGGAAGGCAGTGGAAATCGGGCTTCCAAATCACAGGATGACCAGCCGAAAAAAGAGCGAAGGTTTGTTATGCTCGGCGCTGGCAGTTTAAAGCTCGATGTCGCTCAATGGCCGATTACCGGATCCAAAGAAGCCAAATACATTTTCATTGAGATGTTTGATTATTCTTGTGGGCACTGCCGGGCAACTCACAAAGCGATCAAGTCAGCGACGGAAAAACTCAACAACGACATGGCTGTCATCACCCTGCCTATTCCTTTGAATACGGCTTGCAATCCTTCCGTCAGTACCACACAGGCTGACTTCACTGAATCATGCGAACTAGCAAAATTAGCGGTAGCCGTCTGGCGAGTGAATCCTGTGAAGTTTAACGAATTTCACAACTCAATGATGACAGCCCAACCTCGACCATCTTACGCAACAGCGAAATCGCAAGCCGACGCATTGGTTGGGAAAGAAAAAATTGACAAGGAATTGGAAAGCCAAATCCCTGCCAAATACATCCAACAAACAACTGAACTTTATCGAAAAATGGGGGCCGGCATTCTTCCAAAGTTGATTTTTCCAAAAACGTCGGTCATCGGAGAATATACGTCGGGCGATGGACTGGCTGAACTTGTTAAAGAGCAGTTGAAATAACTCTAAATCCAATTTGAAACTACACCCGGGAAGGCAATTTGCCTTCCTTTTTTAATTGGTTCTAAAGCGGAACTCTATTCGCGAAATTAGTTCGAATGTCAGCAATCTGTTCCTTCCGGCAGAAGGAACCTACTAGTACGTCCCGCTTGCCGAGCGGGACAAAGCTGTTCCCGCACGCGATACTTTTCACCACAATACTTTCCGAACGCACCTGGCCTTAGTTTCGCATTGGTTTTGAAACCGAAATCCAATCTTGATATCAACTCGAATGTCAGCGATCTGTTCCTTCCGGCAGAAGGAACTTACTATCTCTCACAGGGGGAGAAAATAACAAATTACTTGCTTTCAGTTCTCAATCGTCTAGCTTGTAACCGTGCGGACACCACTCGCGAATTTAACCGGGGACCATCGTGCTATCCAAAAACGAGCCTGTTACGATAACCATCCGGACTACCAACGGATACGAATACCCTTTTGAATCGGATCGTAAAGTCCAGGAAGCAGCTTATCGATGGACCAGTGTTCTCAAAAAACGACGTCGATGGCAGAACGATGAAAACTATCGCCAGAGCCTAATCGATTCGTCTTATCAGGAACTGCTGAACTTTCTTGGCCCCGAAAATTTACAGGAAATTGCCGATCAAAACTTGGTCGAAATCAGCATTCGTCTTCCTGAGATAAAAGAATCTGAATCCGGCAAAAAAAGCAGACTCGATTCCAACTCAAGCCTGCTTGGAAACCATGAAGCCCATATCTTGCCTTGGGAATTCCTGATCGCGGAAGGAACTCGAAAAGCAGGTCGACGCGACAGCATTACCGTCGTACGGCATCTTGATTGTGACTTCCCCAGACGGAACATTGAAGGTGAACTTAAAAGTCTTTTGATGGTGACTGGGTCACCCGGACGGGTGAATGAATATTACGATTTCGAATCCGAACAGAAATTAGTTCAGCAAAGTGCCTTCGGCGAATTGGCCAATATTCAGGATAAGGATGACAACTTTCACTTGCTCAAGAATCCTGACATCGAATTAGTTCGTAAAAAAATCCAAAAATTGACTCCCCAAATTATTCATCTTGCAGGGGTCGACAATCATCAGGGATGGTCAGATTTCCAAATTGGGGAGCGAGGAACCAAGTCTTGGGACGGAATGATTTTAAAATCGCAACAAGATTGGGGCGGTTGCCAAGTCACGGCGCAAGAACTCGCCACGGTTTTGAATTGTGGTGACCAGCAGCCGGCACTTGTTTTCGCCAACTTGCAAAATTCAGCAGCTCGAACGGCTTACTTAGCGGTTGCCCATGGCGCAAATTCGGCACTTGGATTTCAGGACTATATCAAAGATGGATTAGCAGAAACTTTCTTCAGTGATTTTTATGATGCGTTTCGAGAAAGCGGTACCGACAACCATCCTTGGTGTGCTCACACAGCATTCATGGCCGCGTTTCGGCTATTGAAGCAGGCAGGGTACAAACTTAAAGGGAGCGGAATCGTTCTTTGGACGGCGAAGTCGATTCTTGAAATCGGTGGAGACTGGAATTCATTCTTCGATGGAGTGGATGATGTCGTCTCGAAAATCAATCAGAAAAATCGGACTGTCGTTTCTCCTACCGAAGACACTGCCATTAACGAATTGTTGGAAGTTGATATTCAGATCAAGGATCGTCTGAACTATTCGTTGATGCATAATCAGTGGCCGATCTTTGACAAATTTGAAATTCGGAAAGGGCGAGGGAAAGTCAAATCGGTTCAGGTCGAAGTGGAGGTCCATGTCGGTGCTGAAAGACCCCGTTTCACCAAACTGTTAAATCTTGACAGAAAAATCACCCGACTTGAGAACGAAATCTTTTTCCCACTCACGTGGATGAGGACCGAGCTATTCTGGGAAACTGTCATGATCAGTGCCTATGTCCGCGTTACGTGGGGGGAGCAAGTGATTTTCTCGGAATCGTTAGCGATGATGATGGATCCACCCGACTACTGGATCGACACGGACGAAAATCGTCAATCTCTTCCATCGCTGGTCTTTCCTCGCGACCCGGCTGTCAACGAAATTATTCGCAGTGCTCAAGAGGTTCTAGCCGGTGTCAGTGACGACTACCTGGCTGGATTTGATGGTTATCAAAGTATCGATCCTGAGAACGAAGACGACCCCTATGCAGGAGTCGACTACCAAGTCCAGGCAATCTGGACCGCCCTGGTTCGCAATTTCAAACTTTCTTATATCAACCCCCCGCCGACCTTTACTGATTATGCCCAACGAATTCGAACGCCCGAAGAAGTGATTCGCGGCGGCCGTGGTACGTGCATCGATTTGACTATTCTATTGGCGAGTTGCCTTGAATACATCGAAATTTACCCAGTCATTTTTTTAATGCATGGTCATGCATTCCCGGGCTACTGGCGGTCTGCCGAAGAACATGAAAAATTCGTCGTCCCCACAGATTTTGTTACCGAAGAACCTTCAACGGTGAATTGGCAGAAATCTCCTTGGACGGCGGAAGCTTACGAAGAAGTTTTACAGCAAATACACGACGGTAACATAGTTCCCCTGGAATCTGTCTGGTTGACTAAAAATGGTGGTTTTTGGGAGTCGATTCAGGAAGGTTGGGCAAACATGCGAATCGCCAATGAATTCCATTCGTTGATTGATATTCAATTCGCTAGAAACAACAACGTAACACCACTTCCCATTCGGGGGCTAAGAGATTGATATGAACGAAGGTTCCCAACATCGTCAGAATCGAGAATTGATCGATACGCTGTTTCAAATGAATCAGCAAAAACTACATCAACTTGGCATTCGTGACGCAAGTGAAAAACTAACTTCCGAAAGATCGGTGCACGACCTAAGACGAAGTTCCGACCGACGCGACAGCGACGAAGTGTCGGTTTTGACGTTAAAAGAATCTGACGGTGTATTGCGTTGGGAAAATGGTTCTGGGTTCTATCCGCACAAACCGGGCAAAAAACGACGAGCCCATCGACAAGGAAATCAGTTATACATTCCCGGAAAAATCATTCGTCAGTTTAAGTTTGAAAATCTACCTCCCAACCAAGTTGACTTAGCGCTTAATCAGCTTGACGCAACATTAAACGACCATCTCGGATTCTACGAACTCGTTCAATCTAACAATCGTTGGGAACGGCAAAAGTCCCCTATTGAAAACCCAAATCCGACTGGAAAAATCCTGCTGATCATTCATGGCACATTTTCAAATACCGACAACAATTTGACTGCCTTCAATGATACTCCATTCGGTCGAGGCTTTTTAAATCAGGCAAAATCAAATTACGATCAAATCATTGCCTTCAGTCATCCCACCGTTGGCGTCAGTCCGTTCACCAATGCGGTCGAACTCGGTTCTTTTTTTCGGACCTCAAAGGCGGATGTAGATGTGATTTGTCACAGTCGTGGAGGATTGGTGAGTCGATGGTGGAATGAGATCATTGAATCGCACTCCGACCGCAAGGTTCGAATCGTTTTCTTAGGAGCAACGTTAGGCGGAACCAGCCTTGCTTCTCCTTACAAATTGAAGGCTGCTCTTGATTGGTTGGTAAACGTCAGCCGAGGCGTGACCACTGGTTTGCAGGTAGGGTCGGCGATTTTTCCAGTTGCCAGCGGTTTCTTCGCGGCAGTCATGGGGATCAATCGAATTTTCACCAGTATCGTCGGAACCGCTGCCAAGACTCCCTTGTTAGATGCTGGGATCGCTTTGGTACCCGGTCTGAACGGTCAATCGAGGCAAGGAAAAAATAGCGAATTGATCGGTTTGAGAAATAGCTTTGATCGACTTTCAAAAACGGAACAAAGTAAATTATTAAAGTCGTATTATTTTATCGGTTCCAACTTTGAACCCAACCATCAAGAGCCTTGGTGGAAGTTTTGGAAAAATTTCAGTAAACAAGCCATTTTCGATTTTGGTGCCGACAAAATTTTCCAAAAGAGCAATGATCTCGTCGTTGAAACCGAATCGATGAATGAACTTTGCGACCAATTGGATTCCAGTCACCAACAGACTCTCAAAAAACAGACCTTCAATTTTGCTGAGGGTGATAAAATTCATCACCTCAACTATTTCTCAGCTCAAAAGACGCTCAAACTGATTGAAAAGCACCTCTCTTAAGCGCGACATTCTATAAAATCCAAAATGGCGACATCGTAACGTGTTGAATCGTTCGAAGGGATCTATTGAGTAGGCCAACTCACGTCAGAGTCAAATTCGAAGGCTCAAAATTGACACCCTATCGGGCCCAATTCATAATCAAAAACTCGACGGCGAATTCTTGTGCAGACTGAAACGGTCGGTCTGAAATTCTGTTTTGAGTTGATAAGATCGAAAAATCTTTGAAACTGGCTTGCAGAATTCGAAGCAGGAGTGCGACCCAACGACGCTCGATTTGATTGAATTCTCTACTCTGATACAGGCAAAACCACTGTGAAGATGAACCGATTGTTGATGACACCCGCGGTAGTTTTTCTAACGGCATTGATCTTTCCGACCATCTATCTGAGTGCAACCGAAACACAGATCCGTCTACCCAGAAACCCTGCAATATCGCCTGACGGCAGTCAGATCGCTTTTGCCTGGCAAAATGATATCTGGACCGCCGACATCGACGGGGGAGTCTCCAAAAGGGCGTCTATTCACGCAGCAAGAGAGGATTCTCCGTACTTCAGTCCCGATGGTAAACACTTGTATTTTCTAAGTGATCGTAGCGGCCGAAGCCAAATTTACCGAATGTCGGTCGAAGGCGGCAATGCCGAGCAAATCACTTTTGATTCCAATCGAAAAGGATTGCACGGCATTACCACAGACGGACGTTACCTGCTGATCAGTCAATCAACCGACCGAGGCTGGCACTATTCGGAATCGGGTCGTGTTTATCTTTTTGACATTCAGGGAGAGAAGCCCAAAAAAATGCTGTTTGATGTTGGAATTCGAGATGCTGCTATCAGTCCTGACGGAACCAAAGTTCTGTTTGTTCGAGGTCGATCCAACTGGAATCGGAAAGGTTATCAGGGGCCTCAAGCAGCCCAACTTTGGTTAGCAGATCTAACGACCGAACCGGCAACTTTAACCCGGTTGAGCAAAGACCGAGAACGTTTTCAGAACGTCGCGCACATGGATCCCATGTGGGCTCCGGACAGTCAAACTTATTACTACATGAGTGATCCAGATGGCGTATTCGATATTTACCAAAGAAAACTTGGATCCGAAGATGCCCGGCAAATCACCAACGTCGCGGCGGATGGAATCGACGATGGCGTTGCGTTCCCATGCCTGTCACGTAACGGCAATACCTTGTTACTCAGGCGAGGATTTGACCTGATCAAGAGCGATCCGTCCAACGGAAAACTAACCACGATCGAATTGACAACCAGCGGCGACAGCGTCACTAGTCCTGTTGAACGAAGACGACTCAGCCGGGCAACCACGGTCGCTTTTTCGCCAGACGGAAAACAAATGGCGTTCGCAGCCGGAGAAGACATCTATGTCATGGACCGGATTTTGAAAGAACCGGTCCAAGTCACCAATACGGCTCATCCGGAGTCAAGCCTTTTGTTTAGTTCTAATGGTAGCCGGTTATTTTACGTTTCAGATTCTGGCGGCGAAATGGATATCTGGGAAGCCACCCATCAACAGGAAGATGGAATCTGGTGGATGGCTGAAGAATTCAAGCTCCGCCAAGTAACCGATGATCGCGACGTCGAAGGTGGCTTGCAACTAAGTCCCAACGGGTCGCACGTTGCGTACGTGAAAGGTTCGAATCTGTTTGTGATGGATGACGATGGAACTGATCATCGCGTGATCGCAAAAATGTGGTCGCCTCCAAATTTCGACTGGTCTCCCGACGGCAAATGGATCACCTATGCCACTCAAGATGACAACTATAACGGCGACGTCTATCTGGTTCCTTTGGATGGTACCCGAGAGCCATTCAATTTGTCGCGTCATCCCGACTACGATGGAAGCCCCAAATGGTCGGGCGATGGAAAAAGAATCGCTTGGATCGGCCGACGCGATGGTGAAGAAATTGATATTTACGTTGTTGAATTATCCAAGGCGACCGAAGAAGAAACAGAACGCGACGAAAAGCTAAAAAAAGCGTTGGAAGCGATGAAAAAGAAAGGCAAAAAGCCAGGCAGCACAACCCAAGCAAAAAAACCGGGGGATCCAAAAGAAAAATCAGCAGATCCCAAGCCCGACGAGAAGAAGGAAGCGAATAAGAAGGAGGACTCCGATAAAAAATCTGACAAATCGAAAGATGTAAAAACGGCGGACAAATCCAAAGACGTCAAAATCGATTTTGATGGAATTTTTGATCGCGTGGACCGACTCCGATACAGTGACTCCTCCGAATCAAGCCTGATCTGGATCGAAGATGGATCGACATTGGCATTTTCCGGAACAATTAGTGGGAAACGTGGGTTTTACAGTGTTAAATTTCCACGACCAAAAACTCCGAAACGGATCGCGGATTCTCCCCTTTCTCAGAACCGATGGATCAAGGCTTCCAAAGAATTCGTAGGGCACCGAAGTGGCGTCCCGGCCAACATGACAACGTCAGGCAAAACGGAAACGTTCGGGTTTGAAATCCGATCCAGCCGTGACTGGCGAGAAGTTCGCAAGATCGTATTTGACCAAGGTTGGCGAGCGATGCGGGACCGGTTTTACGACGAAGCGTACAACAACAAAGATTGGTACGCGATGCGAGCTAAATATCGCCCGATGGCAGCGGAGTGTTTAGGAGCATCCGAATTTTCAGAACTCATGAATATGATGCTTGGCGAACTCAATGCGTCCCACATGGGTCACCGCGGTGGCAGCGATCCGTTGCCAAACTTTAGTGCCCAAAACGACTGGTCACCGACCACTTATCACTTGGGATTACGATACGAGATCGGGGGAAATGGTCCAGGACTTGTGATCGAAAGTGTGATCCCCGGAAGTCCCTGTGATCGCTCACGAAGTCAAGTCAAACCGGGCGAAACGTTGCTCAAGATTGACGGAACCGACGTGGGTCCTGACGTCGACTTGGACAAAATATTGACGATGGAAAAAGTCAGAGACCTGACACTAAAAGTAAAGTCAAAATCCGGTGAAGAACGGGATGTCAAAGTTAGGCCCACTTCGTCCGTTGGTGGGTTACTTTACGAAGAATGGGTCGAAAAGACTCGAGCTAAAGTCGACGAATTGTCCGAAGGCAAACTCGGCTACCTTCATATTCAGGGGATGAACTTTCGTAGCTTTCGCCAAATGGAAGAAGATCTTTACCACGCCGGAGCAGGTAAGGAGGGGTTGATCATCGATGTTCGCTTCAACGGCGGAGGTAGCACCGCAGACCACGTCATGACCGCACTGACTCAGCCTCAACACGCAATTACTCGTTCTCGGGGAAGCGGCGAAGGTTATCCGCAAGATCGCCGAGTCTATGCGTCTTGGACGAAACCAATTGTGATGATGTGCAACGAGCACAGTTTTTCCAATGCGGAGATTGTAAGTCACGCTGTCAAGCAAACCGGTCGAGGTCGATTGGTGGGAATGAGAACCGCGGGCGGCGTGATCAGTACTGGGTCGGTTGGACTGCTCGATGGTGGTTCGGTCCGAATGCCGATGCGAGGTTGGTATCTTTCAACGACCGGAGAGGATATGGAACTCAATGGGTGCGAACCGCATATCGCGTTATGGAATGAACCCAATTGGGATTCACCAGGCGGTGTTGACACACAGCTCGTAAAAGCTGTTGAAGCTTTGACCGAAGATGTCGCTGCCGAGAAAGCGAAAGGCAAAGTCAAGGTGACTCCCGCATCGCAGTTGCGTAAATGACCTGAGAGGAATTATGCTTGTTCGGCTACAGGTTCCTTCCGGCAGAAGGAACGTACTCCTCGTTTGCCGAGCGGGACTGAGAAAAATCAACCGAAAACTTGGAATTCCAACCAGTTTCGTTTTCAGCCAAGGTGCGATTTTCCCATCACCAGCAAGTTCCTTCCGGCAGAAGGATTTTATATCCCGCAACACACAACGATTCTCAAATTCGAAACAGCGGGCCCGATCGAAATGGCTTTTCTGATAGAAACCGTGTAAGGTTGAGGCTCAGGCTACGTCTTTCCAACCACGGAAAACAGCTAAAATCCCACCATGGATTCGGCTCAAGAAGCGGGATTAACCAAGAAGATGACACCTAAAACTTCGCTCAAGCATCGCGGGGAACGCCTGGCAGATCCCCAGCAACAACTTGTAGTGCTGTCACCGATGACCGCTTCGGCTCGTTTTGAAAAGCAATTGGCCGACACTAATCAAAGCCCTCTTTGTGCTGACGAAATCTCGATTCTCCAGGTCAATGTCGGTAAGTTGTGCAACATGACCTGTGCTCATTGTCATGTTGACGCGGGACCTGACCGACGTGAGGTGATGAAAAAGGATGTGGTCGAAGCCTGCATTCAAGTTCTCGCAAAACACCCCCAGATCCGCACCCTTGATTTGACGGGCGGGGCCCCCGAAATGAACCCCTATTTCCGATACATGGTCGAAGAATCGACCCGCCTCGGTCGCCACGTGATCGATCGTTGCAATCTGACCATTTTGACGATGACCGGATATAAATATTTACCCGAATTTCTTGCCAAGCACAAAGTCGAAGTCGTCGCGTCGCTGCCCTGTTACCTGGAAGAAAATACTGATGCTCAACGCGGCGAGGGTGCCTATAACGCGTCGATTGAAGGTCTGCTGTTACTGAATCAATTGGGCTACGGCGTGCCTGGCACCGGATTGACGCTGACCCTGGTTTTTAATCCGGTTGGCCAAAGTTTGCCGCCCGAGCAGTCGTCATTACAAGAAGCGTACCGCAAAGAATTAAAGGCCCGGTTTGGAATCGTTTTCAACCGTTTATTTACGATTACCAATATGCCCGTCAGCAGGTATCTTGACTACCTTCTTCGAATTGGCGAATACGAAACATATATGCAAAAGCTGATGGATGCCTTCAACCCATCGGCCGTCGAAGGCTTAATGTGTCGAAATACTGTTTCGGTCAGTTGGGACGGCAGCCTTTACGATTGTGATTTTAACCAGATGCTAGACTTAAAAGTCAAAAGTAAATCTCTGGACATCCAGGATTTTGATTATCAACTCTTGGCCAAACGACGGATCATTACCGGACAACACTGTTATGGTTGCACCGCCGGTTCAGGATCCAGTTGCCAAGGATCACTCGCCTGACCGATAGTCTTGTCCGCTTTCTGACTTCTTGCAAGATTCGATCCAAGCCATCATTTCAGCTTTCATGTTTTTGGCGATCTCAGGATGTTGTTCAATGAGATTAGCAGACTCAGCAAGATCATTGGCGACATCATACAATTCTTCCTTCCCTTTGTTAATCACAAGTTTGAATCGATCATCATTCCACACCTGGACTTTTTTCGACTGAAAACCGATCGCCCGATTTCGCTTCTTCGATCGGCCTTCTATCAACGGGAGAAGACTCATTCCATCATAGGGCCGTTTTGGCAAGTCCAATCCCAACACATCATGGATAGTTGGAAAATAATCGCTGGTGACGCAGGGAACGTCCGTTGAAAATGGCTTTTTGATTTTATGAGGCCAAACAACAAATCCAGGAACCCGTACGCCACCTTCGTAAAGATCCCGTTTCCGACCTCGAAACGGTTCCGCTCGTCCCGGGCCTTTTTTAGACGAGCTTTCCGGTCCATTGTCGGAACAGTACCAAAGCATCGTATTGTCAAACATGGAATGCCGCTTAAGTTCGTTATGCAGTAATCCCATTGAGTCGTCTAATGCGGACAGGCAACCTGCATAGTTTTTTCCTAAAGAACCGAAAGGATGTCGAGGATAGAGATTCCGATGATCTTCGTCAGCAACGACAGGTAAATGAGGTGCATGAAACCAGATAACAGCAAAAAAAGGTTTCTTATCGGAAGCACATTGCTCAATGAATCGGGTTGCCCGTTTCATGATTAACATCGAATCGTCACCGGTTAACTCGCGCTGCGGAACACGTTGATCCTGCCCCGTCCAGTAATACGTACCATAGTCTTTGTTTAAGTTATCTTCACCAAGATTTCTTTTGCCAGATTTTCCATTGCCTACTCCCGGAATCTTCATTGGATCGTAGGTGGGAACCTTGGATTCGGTCGAGAAACAAAC
>JBCCSJ010000042.1:0-25669 GCA_039200505.1 Planctomycetota bacterium
ACTCACTTTCCGACGCACCTGGAAAGCACTACTACCGTATCACAGTCAAAATAGCTTCGCCTCCGCCCAATCGACCCGAACTTAAACCAGGTAAGGCAAGTAGTTTTATCAACGAAGGATTAAAGGAAGGAGATCAGATCGAAATCAAGGCTCCGGCAGGCCATTTTTTCCTTCAGGACGATCCCTATCGGCCTGCCGTTCTCCTGGCCGGTGGGATTGGAATCACACCCATGGTTTCTATGGCAAACACTTTGCTAGAAAATAATAGCAAAAGGCCCATCATTCTGCTTTACGGTGTCCGAAATGGGCTGGACCAACCGTTCCGGCATCATCTTGAAGAACTTGGATCGAGACACGATAACTTTTTTTCAATATTTTGTTATTCTCGACCGTGCCCAGAAGATTTGCTGGACCGAGATTATCACATCGAAGGTTTCGTGAGCGTCGACATTTTAAAGAAACTGCTGCCGCAACCAGCTTGTGAGTTCTATTTATGTGGTCCACCAAAATTTATGGATTCGATCTACAACGATTTAAAAGACTGGAATGTAGGTGAAGATCAGATCTTTTTTGAAGCTTTCGGCCCCGCCACAGTGGGAAAAAACCGGAACAAAGAAAAAGGATCTCATCTAACTGAGATGACACACCAGATTCGGTTTTCCCAGTCGGAAGTGACGGTGAAATGGGACGGTTCCTGCGATTCGCTGCTTGAATTAGCTGAAGCGAAAGAGATTCCGATCGATTCTGGCTGTCG
The DNA here is from genome assembly GCA_039200505.1 of Planctomycetota bacterium. Classification (GTDB taxonomy): domain Bacteria; phylum Planctomycetota; class Planctomycetia; order Pirellulales; family Pirellulaceae; genus Mariniblastus. The sequence goes on from JBCCSJ010000042.1 coordinate 755, forward strand.
AGCGGGTAGCTGTGGCACATGCGTGACCAAGATCCTTTCTGGTAGCGTGAGCTATCCTGACAACCAAGCGGTCGATTGCGGGTCGGACGAATGCCTGGCTTGCATCGCTCAACCAGCCTCAGATTTGGAGTTGGAAGTCTGATGAACGCAAGGATTTCAGAACAGATTCAGCTGCTTGCCAGGATGCTAATAATTTGGGGCGGCGTCAACGCACTATTTGTATTGCCCTCCGTTTGTTTGAGTCAAGAAATTCGGTGCGACCCAACCAAAGTAATGACGGCGGATTCATGCGCGAAGTGTCACGGGAATGAAGTGAAAAGGTGGAAACAGACTCCGCACTACAAAACATTCGAACAACTAAGTCGGAATCCAAAAACGAAAGAGATCTTATCCAATCTTAGACTTAAGTCGGTCAAACGAAGTGATGTTTGTATCAAGTGTCATTACACGCTGAAAGAAGTGAATGGCAAAATCAAACCGGTATCAGGCATATCCTGCGAATCTTGTCACGGAGCATCACGCGATTGGATTGCACTCCACAATGACTATGGTGGACCTACTGCTAGTCGAGAAACCGAAACGCCCGAACATACCGATTACCGATATCGCGTGTCATCAGAAAATGGGATGCGAAACACGCGGAACCTATACGCCATTGCAAGCAGTTGCCTTAACTGCCACACCGTTCCCGACGAAGAACTTGTCAACGTGGGTGGTCACAAAGCGGGGACCGAAGATTTTGAATTGGTAAGCTGGTCACAAGGCATGATCCGGCACAACTATCTTCGCAACAATGGCGAAGTGAACACAACATCGCCGCCCGAGCGGTTAAGAAAAATGTTTGTGATCGGGATTATAGCGGAACTGGAATACAGCACCCGGGCAACCGCTTACGCGACATCCAAATCCAACTTCGGTTTTAAGGTGGCAAAACGAGCGGCTCGAACTGCCGTCAAACTTTATGAAATTCAACAAAAAATAAACGACCCCAATGTTCAGGCCGCGCTCGAATCATTTGCTTCGGCTGAACTAAGGATCAACAACTACGAAGACTTAAACTGGATCGCCAACCAGATTCGGACGGCGGGCGAGGCATTTGCATCGCAGGCCGATGGTTCCCAGTTGGCTGTTCTGGAACCCATGATGCCAGACCCTTCCACCTACAAATAACCGAAACGCGAAGACAAGGAAGTCGACTCACGCGATAGCTGCATGGATGCAACGACTCTAAACACGAATCCTCAAATGCGACGGCCGATGCGATGGGACCAACCTTTGGATCCCAACATGTCGGATTCAACGGTTGAGCAATTGATGAGAACAGATCCATTTGCACAAATGGACCCGGACTCGTTTCGTGCGCAAACTCCACTTCGTGGCATTCTGAAAAATGACTGCCAAATTCACCATTTGCAGCAAGGCGACATTATTGTCCGAGAAGGCGATTATGGTGGAAGCGCCTTTTTTATTCTCGAAGGCAAAGCCAGGGTTTCGCTAAAACAGCTTCCCCCCGAAATCCTGGGGCGACAAACTCCGCGGAAACAGGGCTGGCTAGAAGCTTTCGTGCAAGGTTTTCGCAATTCGAAACACCCTGAAGTCAGAGACTATTCGCGGAAAACTCAAACTTCTACCGAATTCAATCAACGTCAAGAAGGATCCACGACAAGAGTTTTCCTTCAAGATATTCCACGAGTGATTCCGCTAAACCAATCCGTTTCTCTGGTCGCCGGTGAGCTTTTTGGCGAGATTTCTGCCCTGACAAGAACCCCCCGTTCCGCCACTGTCGTCGCCGATTCGGAAATAAAGCTACTCGAAATCCGCTGGCAGGGTATTCGGGAATTCATGAAACAGAATGAAGTGATGCGAGACCACATCACCGACCTATATCGTGAAAACAGTCTTCGAAGCCACTTGCGTGAAATGGAACTTTTGAACCATGTCTCTGCTGACGCAATGGATCGCTTGGTTCAAACGACTGGTTTTGAATCATTCGGAAAATTCCAGTGGAATCAAAAATTCGAATCCACACTCAAAAAAGATATCGCCGAACGGATTTTGTCCGAACCCGTCATTGCAGAGCAGGGGACATACGTCAACGGAATCATTTTGATTCGAAACGGTTTCGCGAGAATCAGCCGCAACCATGGACAGGGTCATCAAACGATCGGCTATGCGTCGAAAGGAAAAATGTTCGGCTTGCGGGAACTTGCCCACACCTGGAAAACCGGTCAACCAACTCCCTGGTTGCTCAGCTTAAGAGCGGTCGGCTACGTCGACATCCTCCGCATTCCAGCCCGAGAAGTGGAAGACTTGATTCTGCCCAGTTTGCCTGAATCAAAAATGCCGCCGCCAATTGCCAATCCAAATCTTTCGGGTGAAAAAAGGCGGCACGCTCGCCCTAAATCGATGGATCGCGGCCTGATGGAGTTTCTGGTCGAAAGGAGATTGATCAATGGTACCAAGGCGATGATGATCGATCTGGATCGCTGCACCCGATGCGACGATTGTGTGCGAGCCTGTGCGTCGACGCACAACAATAACCCTCGTTTCAATAGGCAAGGTCCGATTCATGATCATTGGATGATTAGCCAGGCCTGCATGCATTGCCTCGACCCAGTCTGCATGATCGGATGCCCAACAGGAGCCATCGCGCGAGATCCAGAATCGGGAAACGTCAGCATTAACGACACCACCTGCATCGGATGTTCGACATGTGCCAACAGTTGCCCGTACAACAACATTCAAATGGTTTCGATTAACAATCCTCAAGGGCAACCCATCCACGACACCGATACTGGGCAACCGATTGTAAAAGCAACCAAATGCGATTTTTGCGAAAGCCATGCCGGCGGTCCGGCGTGTCAACGAGCCTGTCCTCACGATGCATTAGTTCGAATCGATCTTTCGACCCCGCAATCGGTTACTCAATGGAGTCAAAGATAAAATGAGTCGTGCTGCCGCTCCTGAATTTACAAAACGCCGAATCCGCAACCTGACGATAACTTTGGCTTCGACAGTTTTGTTGCTTACTGTTTTTTATTCCCAAAACCAAAGCTTGGGACACGCAAGTTTTACATCGGGCTACTTGCTTTACGGAACTTTACTTTTTTTGACTCTGCTTAATCTGCGAAAAAGGCTAAGTTTCCTTCCCGCCATCGGTTCCGCAAAGTTCTGGATGCAAGTCCATATCTACGTGGGGCTGGCGACTTTTGCAATCTTTGCGAGTCATGTTGGCTGGCGGATACCCAACGGAAAACTTGAAGTCTTCCTTGCCGCCCTTTACTTAATTGTGGCATTTAGTGGAGTTTACGGGCTTTACGCTACACGGGTTTATCCCAAGCGACTCACACGAATTGGTACTGAAGTCATTTTTGAAAGGATTCCGCAACTGAGGAATCAGCTGGCCCTTCATGCTCGACAACTCGTGATTGAAACGTGCGAGTCGTCTGATGTATTGGCCAAGTTTTATACGAGCCGACTTTGTTACTTTTTTGAACAGCAACCTGCGTTGGCATACCTTGTTCACCCAAGCAGTCGAACGCGGAAAAAACTAATTCATGAAATGGAGGACCTCGATCGATATCTAGGTACCGACCAACGTCAGGTGCGTGAAAAACTGACCCAAATGGTTCATCAAAAAGATGACCTCGATTATCATCAGGCCCTGCAAGGTCGGCTTAAGATCTGGCTGTTTGTGCATATTGGGCTGACCTACAGTCTATTGCTGGTCGGCCTTCTTCACGGAATTCTTGCCCACGCTTTCTCCGGGGGCCCTTCGTGATTCAGCGGCTCAATGACCCCAAAAGTGATCCCGCTTACCATCGCCCGGATGATGCAATTGCTTCGCCAGTGGGGACGTTGGCGAGTGATGATGAGTTTTCGGCCACGCCGATGACTGCGACCTCAAGCCTGAGGACCAAACGGCGAGTTTTCACGATGGCATGCACCGCGTTTACCGCTGGTTTGTTATTGATCATGCTGACAACCCCTTTCAAAAACGAATTCATCGTTCCTGGAGGACTTAGTTCTCAACATGCCCAAGTGCTTTCCGGAGAAGGGGAGGATCGGTGTTCGCACTGCCATGCCGAAGGAAACAAAAGCCTGCTTGGTTGGGTTTCCACAGCGTTTTTCGGCCCCTCACCTGATGCACCAACGCAATCTGAATTGTGCATGAAGTGTCATAATAAGTCATTGAATGAACAACAGGCGATGCATCCCCACAACGTGTCGCCAACCAGTTTGGTGAAAAAAACGGGTTCTCACCAACAAGTCTCTTTCGATGCCAAAATGGGATTCCTTCCACCTATCAAAGATTCGAAAATCGCCTGCAATGCCTGTCACCGAGAACACCACGGTGCCGATCATCAATTGGCCACAATGACGGACGCCCAATGTCAGTCTTGTCATCAAAAAAGTTTTCACTCTTTTGCGACCGACCACCCTGAGTTCGTCAGTTACCCGTTAAAACAGAGGTCAGCCATCGCTTTTGACCACGTTAGCCATTTTGGAAAGCACTTTCCTGCTCGCAAGACTCGGTTCGAGTGTCAACTTTGCCACATCGATGACGATTTTCAAAACGTTAAAAAACTGGCTTCGTTTCAACAAGCCTGCTCGTCTTGCCACGAGCCTCAAATTATCGACAGCGCGGCGCAAGGCTTCGCACTTCTTTCACTACCGGTTATCGACACGACCGCCTTGGAGAAAAACGCCGTGGATATTGGAAGTTGGCCGATGGGAGCCACCGGAGAGTTTGACGGCCAATTGCCACCTGCGATGCATGCCATGTTAATGGCCGATACCAGAGTCGCCGACATCCTGAGAACAAACGGCGATTCGTTTGATTTCAGCGACATTGACCCAGACAACCCAGACCAAGTCAAATTGGCCGGTGAATTGATTTGGGCGATCAAGCGACTTTTGCATGGATTGGCGATCGGTGGCGTCGCTGAGATGAAAACACGACTTCAATCCGGTCTGCAAGTCGACATCAATGACCAACAAATAGCACTGATGGCCGACGGACTGAACAAGATCGTTTTTCAAAATGCAGTACGACGGTGGATGCCCAATCTGCCGCTGGAAATGTCGATGCAAACGGCTGAGGAACGCCCTACCCAAACGGATGTATTGCAACAGGTTTCGACCCGTCCTGGTTCTTTTTGGCCGACTGACGAAAGACTTTACCGGCTCAAACCAACCTCGGTTCCTGGTCGACTCGACGAAGATATTCTGGCGGAAAATCCACTGCACAAACTGATGGGAAAATCGACTGAATCCGCAGAGGTCTCAAACGCAAAAACTAAACCTGAAAAACTGATTGCGAACGACGAGAAGTCAGAATCGATCCAGCAAACCATTCAGGACCCACCTCAAATGGAACCGGTTATCGCCAGTCAACAGCTTGTTGAAAAACCAGTGAAGGTGGAAAAGCAAGCACCAACAAATGACGCAGTTCTCGATTCGTCACAAGTTGTGGCGGCACCCAAAACTCAGGTTCGTCCTGAAAAACCAAAGGTTTCAAATTCCAACCTCAATGATGACCCTGATTTGTTGGCGGACAATCCACTTCGCAACTTTGGAATTGGGCAAATTGACCCCCAAGCGTTCGAAGAGATCGACGTCCCACCTCCATCGGAAACTGCCGCCGAAGCTGTGCTGGCCAAAGAGTTCCAGTACGTTTTTAATCCGGAACGGATGAGTTGGGATTCGGCCCCCAAGGGAGGCTGGTTTCGAAATGACGATGTTTTTGCATTAATTTACCGCCCGGGTGGTCATTCAGATGATTGTCTTGAAAACTGGATTGAATTAGCGGTTCAATCTGCGGGTTCGGGTCAACCGATTCAAAACAGCGGCCTCTTCCAGTCACTTTTGTCCCAAACCAGCGTTGGTCTTTGTCGAACCTGTCACACGGTCGATGAAGTGGATGGGTCAACGTTAACAGTCAATTGGAAAACAAAATATCGGGACCCTTCGGTTCGAGAATTTACCAAGTTTTCTCATGGACCGCACATGATTCAACCTCAGCTTTGGGATTGTTCTCATTGTCATAATCTCGACATGGAACGGTCCAACAAAGAGTCATTTATTTCGATGAATCGGACTGAAATCACGAGCAACTTTTTGCCCATCCAAAAATCGAATTGCATCAGTTGTCACAACGATTCTACGAAAGCAGGAGGTTGCACAAACTGTCATAGCTATCATGTCGGAAGTCGCATCTCTGGACTATCGAAATAGTGTGCCCAATACGAATGAAGGACTATTGAAACGATTAATCCCAAACGGGTTCTCGTTTTTCCAAAAATGCTGCGACCCCCTCTTTGGCTGCGTCGGTTGTGCGGGCAGCGGCCATGTTAGCCGCCCCGATGCTCAATTGCGTATACAAGTTTTCGCCGATGGTTTCGTTAATCATCTGTTTGGTCAATTGATGCGATTCGCGAGCACCGGCAGCACATTGATGAGCCAGTTCAAAACTTCTGGCCCAAACCAAATCGTCGTCTACGACTTCATGGAATAGCCCCATCGAACACGCTTCATCTGAATTCAGGGCTTTGCCCGAATAGAGGATTCCTGAAGCCATCCCGGTGCCCAAGCGAAAACTCAACAGCGGTGTCGCAATTCCCGCGCTCAAACCTCGAAGGGCCTCAGGAAACAGAATGCTAGCGCACCTTCCACCAATCACGATGTCGGACGCCAGCATTAAAGATACGCCGCTGCCAACCGCCCAACCATTGACTGATGCGATGATCGGTTTTGGATAGCGAAGCATTTTTTCAATCAACGACAAAAACGCTTGCGATTCTTCATGCCAGACCTCAAGGGCATTTTTCTTTTCCGACGTCTCTTGGATCTGATAAAGATCGGTCCCGGAACAAAATGTTTCGCCCGTCCCTGTTAAAACGATGGCCCTAATTTTTCTTTCCGCGTAAAAATCCTGCAACGCCTGGTCGATCATTGCGACCATTTCCTGCGAAAGCGCATTTCGGCAATCCGGTCGGTTCAAAACGATCGTACCGCAAGGGCCGTCATTTCGAATTTGTACGTTGTCTGAAATTGCAATCATAAAGGGCCAAAAAAACTTTCAAATGAGATACTAAATATCAGGCACCCATTGCATCTTCGAACGAACCTTCCGCTACCGGGAAGCACAGGTTGTCGCGGACCCACGCAATACCGTCTGCACTGGTGGCGTCTCCATCGCGGTAGTTGCTTTCTGCTTCGACGACCAAAGGAGCCGACTCAGTGCCCATGACGCTGCAGTATCGTTGGGGGTAACCGATTCGCAACATGATTTCAACATAACGAGTCATGTTCAAATCGCCCGTCGCCAAGTCGGTAAATTGCATGGCTCGACCATGCCAGTCACCTTCCATTTTTCGAAGCGGAACACCTTGGTGGATCGTGAAATTCTTGATGTGGCAACCATAAACCCGCGAACCGACTTTCAAGAATCGATCTTCCCAATGCTCGCCTTCCCAGCAATGGGACGGATCAGCGTTGACCGCCAAGCATGAATCGCCATCGCAAATGTCCACCAACATGTTAAATTCATCGGCACACATCGCAGCGGTACCCGGGTGGATTTCATGGGCCAGGTAGATTCCAAGACTGTTGGCATGCTTGCGTAGTTTTTCGGTCTTTTTAACAAACCGTTCTTTTCCTTCGGCAACCAAATCATAACCGGGCCCCGCCCAAAAACCCCATGGATAACCGGTCGCCAATTCCCAACCAAAAGCCACGCCCCAAAACATCGGCATGATCTTGACTCCCAATTCGGCAGACAGATCCATCAACCGTAACAGGTAGTCTTCGTAAAACTGTTCGATCTGTTCGGGCGACTTGTCCTGAACGGATGGGTTGATGAACGGATGCCCGCTTTTCGTTCCCGTCCAGATACTCGTGTGAACCCAAAAAGGACAGTGGGCTGAAATCCCATCTAAAGCCAAGCCATGCTTCTCAAAACAATCCTTAACCTCTTTGGCTGATTTGAAAGAAGTGCCGTCTTCCGAATTTTCAAACATATAGTTAGACGGCTGTGCACCGGAGGCACCGGATTGCTTGGCAAATGCCAAAAAGTTGTCGAGGCCTTTGGGACCGTGTTGAGCGCCTTCGATACTTGAGTGATAGATAGTTTTTGCCATGGTTTCTGTGGATTAATGGTTCTTAAATTCGTGGAATGAAAGCCTTAGGTTGTCCGAGTTCGGACGACCAAGTCGCGACATCTGCCGACGAAGTTTGCCGGGAAATTCGGCCCATATTGTCGCGTCGTCCTCACAACTATGCAAGCATCGAAGATTGCATCAATTGGCGATTTTAAAAATCTGAGGCGGAAAACAGAGAAATGGAATCAGCAACGAAGAAAGCCCCAGCAGATAGCGAAATCCACCCAAAGGAACCGAATCGTCTCGGGTGGGGGGATGCTGAATTCCCACAAATAAAAGCAAGACCACCATTAGAATCAGCATAAAATTTGTGTGGTAAACCATGTAGGCAAAAGCGAACACAATCAACGCTTTGGCAATCCAATGGGCGGTTCTACCGAATAAAGTATAGGTAATATGGCCACCATCCAGTTGGCCGATTGGCATCATGTTCAAACCTGTAATCAGGCACCCAACCCAGCCCGCCACAAACCATGGATTGAGTTGATTCAACCAAACGACATCACCGGTTTCATAGCCAGACACCTGACAATAATTGGCCCACCAATCAAGAAGCAGAGGCAATCGAAATCCAAATCCTCCATAAGGCTGGGTTGTCAAATCCAATTGACTGACGCCATAGAAAGCGATCGGAATCGCCGGAACCAGTCCTGCCAGCGGGCCCGCTATTCCAATATCGAAAATTTGTTTGCGATCTGCGGCCTGACCGTGCATGGCAATGACGGCCCCCAAAGTACCGATGGGATTTCCCGGAAATGGAAGAAAAAATGGGTAGGATGCTGGGACGCGATAAAGCAGCGTTGCAACAAAATGACCCATCTCATGACTGAATAAAATTGTCATAACGCAAGCCATGTAAATTAAACCGCAGGTCCAATTTTCAAGAAATGCCACTCGCAATTCCAGAGCATCACCAGAACTAATGGCTCGAAGGGTTGCCCCGGGTAGCGAAGGATCCCACAGCAACATTCCTACCCAAAAAGTGGAAAGGCAAGTCAGGCAAAACAGTATCGCTGGCAAGACCGATCGCCGCGGTCGCGACCGGAGAATCGCATCGTATTCATCTGAAGAAAAACCGATATCCGCCTTTAGGGCTCCATTGATACCGTCATCAGTCTGAAAGGGCGACGGCCCCGGGTGGGGCCGCGCCTCAGATGAAGTCTGTTGTGCTGGTTGATCTGGTACTTCACGCATAGTCCCAAGATACACAAACGCCGCACAACCTACTATGGCCAGTGAAACGAACCTACTACGCCGATGGGTGCTGGTGAGTCAACGCACGATGCGAGATCACGCAATTTCGGGCAGAGGTAGATGAATTCGATCACGCAAATCGAATCCGCGAATCAGAATTGCCTAACTTTTGAAAAAAGAGAATTGCCCGACCATCAACCAGACAGTCAGGAAACCCACGGCAATTACAGAATTAAGACTTTCTATAGGCATGGACCTTCCTCGTTGAGGTGAATAAACAAACCTCCATGAGCACGCACACCATCCATGCATCAGGGGATATCGGCTACTCGATCCAAAGAAAATAAAAATTTATCCAGCCATGGATCACCTTGCCCAACTGAAACAAGCAGTCCTTTGCAACTTGTTTTGCTGACCGCCAAAACCGTTCCCGATCTCATAACAACCCAATTCGATGACTACCGAAGTTCCAATTAAAATGGTGGTATACTCCGATGTCCTTTTGCGAAAAAAAGGTCCAAGCGACCGACCCGCCAACACCATCGGCTTTACCGCAAATAAATCAACTGATTTGTTAAATTCTGACCTAACCGCGAAAATCGAATGACTGGCAAATCCAAGTCCGCTCAATCCAAGCCTGCCGTCGGAATCGATTTGGGAACGACCCTGAGTGTCATCTCTTATGTGAATGATGTCGGTCGCCCCGAAACGATCCCCAATGCCGAAGGCGAGTTGCTAACACCAAGCATTGTTCTGTTTGACGACGATCATGTCATTGTTGGCAGGGAAGCCATGAAAGCCAGAGCGACCGAATTAGAAAACGTCGCCGACTGTCCCAAGCGGCAAATCGGAAATCAAGTCTATGACAAAATGTTTGGCGACCGTCGATATCCGCCTGAAGCACTCCAAGGGTGGATTTTAAGCAAACTCAAACGAGACGCTGCTCGAACGATTGGTCCTTTTTCAGATGCCGTGATTACGGTTCCCGCTTACTTTGACGAAGTCCGTCGAAAAGCGACTCAGGATTCCGGTTACATCGCAGGCTTGGACGTCTTGGACATTATCAATGAGCCCACATCCGCTGCCGTGGCCTACGGTTACCAGCAAGGCTGGATCGACATCGAGGGAAAAATCGACCAACCCTTAAACGTGCTGGTTTACGATCTTGGAGGCGGCACGTTTGACGTGACCATTATGGAAGTTTCCAAAAAACGTTTCCGCGCATTAGCGACTGACGGCGACATGCGACTGGGTGGGCAGGACTGGGACCAGAGGTTGATCGAACACGTTGCTGAAAATTTTCGAGCCAACTACGGAGTCGATCCCACCGAAGACCCATCCGCCCTCGGCAAGTTACTGCGAGACTGCAAAGAAGCCAAAGAAACCCTTTCGACACGTTCGCGAACCCAGATCGAAGTCGCATTCGGTAGTTCGCTGTTAAAAACTGAAATCACCCGAGAGAAATTTGAAGACTTGACGCTCGACTTACTCGACCGAACCGAATTCACTGTCCGCCAAACGCTTGCCGCGGCCAATTTGAAATGGCCGGACGTCGACCGTGTTCTTTTAGTGGGTGGTTCCACCAGAATGCCTGCCGTCCGGGAAATGCTTACCGCTCTGACCGGACAGACTCCTGATACGTCGCTTTCGCCGGACGAAGCGGTTTCTCATGGGGCCGCCTTGCGTGCTACGATGCTGACTAACCGCCAATCGTCAACATTTCGCCCGGCTGAAATCAAGAACGTCAATTCCCACAGTCTGGGTGTCGTGGCCAACGAGGTGGAAACTGGCATTGCAAAAGTAGTGGTCCTGATCCCCCGCAACACGCCTCTACCGGTCGTCGCACGAAGGGTTTTCAAAACTCACAAACCAAATCAAGAATCCATCCTGGTTCAGATTATCGAAGGCGAAAGCAGCATCCCCGAAGAATGCTCACAACTGGGGCGATGTGCGATTTGGGATCTTCCAGACAAGTTGGAAGTCGGAACACCGATCGAAGTCAAGTTTGCCTACCAAGAAAATGGCCGCCTTCGAATCAAAGTCAAAATTGGCGGGGCAACCAGCAAAGCGTTCCGCTACGAAATCCAACGCCCCAACAGTTTGACACAAGATCAATTGGATAGCTGGCGTGAGTACATTTGTGGGCCCGAAGACTTTGAACTGATCTAGCGGTTCTTCAATCGCAGGGCAATCCGTTTGACATAACGCTTTCTGGCATCCATTTCGGCTTAGACCGGTTCAAGCCAGTACTACGAAACAGACACTCGGGGCTGAAGGCTTTCAGCCATTCAATAGCCGGCCGAGGTCACGATCATAAAGACCTCCACCTACCAAAATAGGATCAACCAAAGATGGCAAGGACCGATGGTTAGTGGTCCGCTTTTTCCTGCTTCTTCTTTTTCATCTTGCGAACCTGGATCTCAATTTGATTCTGGTCGATCGGTTCGACTTTTGCAGTTAGCTTGCTGGTCCGGTAATCATAATACTTTGGATCCATCAAATCACCGTGGTCGTGTGCGATCTCTCCTTCAAGCTGTGCGGTCAGGTGATTTCGCGTACGCTGCAGAATGATCACTTTGTGGGTGCCTTCGACTGCACCATCGGCCAAATCAAAGGTGCCTAACTCAAAAGTGCCGTCTTTCTGAATTCTACCTCGAGCATTCAGTTTAGCCTCAGCGTTAAAAAACTCGATGTCCCCGAATTCGGGGTGACTACCATCTGGATAGACGACCTTACCGGTGACGGGATATGTTCGTGGATTGTTATTGCATCCCAACAAACAAGGGACCAAAAGCCCGATCAATAAGGAAAGGCGAAACATCGGAAACATCCGTTTTAGTCCACAATAAAATCACCATCACGGCGATTGCAATACTGGCCCAGAGTGACCGTGTCGAGATAGTTGTTGATCGATCGAACGCTTCCATCGACACTCACAAAATTACAGACTCCCGGATGCCAGCTTCCAAAACCGAGCACACTCGATGCCACGAAATCTTTGTTGGTCGCGATTGGTACTCCCGGACCGCCGACTCTTGTAAATGCTGCCAGGTCTTCCCCATTATAAATCGGCCCGTTGAATGGCGTTCGATTCAAGTTCGCCGGTGAAACGTGGAGTTCACCAGCCAAGTAAGTATTAGACGATCCGTCGATGATCGTGGCGAATGTGATTCGATCGATCCAGTCGAGACACCCATCAGGAGCTTCGGTTGCCTGTGAAGAAATAATGGTACCAGTCCCGTTACCTCCCCAGTAATAATCTTCAGGAGTTCCATTGACTCCGGGTGAAAGGTCGCCGTGGTTGCCGGCGTAGTCACCCGTCGCTCCACCGACAATACGGATGAAGAAGTTTCCGCCGCACCCACATGGTGCTCGATAATTGAATTGCTGCACGCTGTTGGGCGTTGCCGCTTGGGCCAATGTTCGCCGTGTAGGACAGATAAAAACTTCCAAAGACTGTTCGGTAATCTCGTCGATCTGGTCTTCGTATTCCGCGTCGAGATCCCATTTTTCGTACAGGTCGATTTCTTCCAGATAGGGCATTAACCTAACTAACCAGCTCGGTTGACTGGTCCCCTTATCCAGCGGAGGCAGTGCCCCGCTTTTCGGATAAAGCCGAGCAGGAGGCAATGATTGATAGGTTGACTCGAAGTTGAGTGTTGCCAAACCAATTTGACGCATTTTATTCTTACATGAAGTATTGCGAGCAGATTCACGTACCTGCTGGATTGCGGGGAAGAGCATTCCAACCAAAATCCCGACAATCGCAATGACGACTAAGAGTTCTACGAGCGTAAAACCCGATTTTCGATCTAACTTCATTCTCTATTCGACCCCGCCTGCTGATCTTTCCCTGTCTCGCGAATTCAACGCAAAACCATTATTCGGCATCGATAATATAACCTGATCTTTGACAAAATTGCCCAGTTCCCGTTTCAATTTATGTCGGCTTTTATGCAAATCGGCAAGATTTTTTCCGTTTTACAGACTAATGTGCCGATGGTTCGCCGCTTCCCTTGGGAATGCGAACGTTTTCTACCAATTCCATCACTTCCTCTGGCGGAGGAGCTGTTAGATTTGAAACAATTAAGGTGACCGCGAAATTCAGCAGCATTCCTACCGTTCCGATTCCCTGTGGCGAGATACCAAACAAATACTGATCCGGTGCCAGCCCAGGTTCACTGAAAAACATAGGTAACACTTTGTCAGAAGTACACATCACAATGTAGGTAAGAGTGAAAACCAGACCGACAATCATTCCGCTCACAGCTCCAGCACGATTGGCCCGTTTGTAAAAGATGCCCAAAAAGATGGCCGGGAAAAAACTGGCAGCTGCGAGGCCAAACGCAAAAGCGACCACTTCGCCCACAAATCCAGGTGGATTAATCCCGAAATAGCCAGCAATCAAAATCCCGAACACTACGGCCAACCTGCCGATGACCACCTTGGTCGCTTCGCTGGCATTGGGTACGAAGAATCGCACAAAAAGATCATGCGCCAACGAAGAACTAATCACTAGCAACAACCCGGCAGCCGTCGAGAGCGCTGCCGCTAAACCTCCCGCAGCCACCAAAGCAATCACCCATGCAGGTAAACCGGCGATTTCCGGAGTTGAAAGAACTATGATGTCGTTGTCAATTTTGGCCAGATCAGATTCCCGTGGTTGGCTGATTCCGTTTTCCTTATCGACCCATTCGAACAGTGACAAAGAAATCGTACCGTCGTTTTCATGATCATCAATAACTAACAGGCCCGTTTTTTGCCATCGCGTTGCCCAATCCAGAGGACGACCTTGGGGTGAAACAAGATGATACACCAACGAATCGGCAGCATCCTTCACTTCAGTTGTGAGCTCATCATAGGGAACAACTAGCACCGAATTGTCGACCGAGTTGGAAAGTTCCACCGATTCAATTTTTGAAAGGTGCAGGTTATTGATCAGGTTGTAGCGGGCAAACATCCCCAAAGCGGGTGCCGTTGTATATAACAATGCTATAAACAATATTGCCCAGACCGCCGAATACCTGGCCGCTCTAACATCCTTGACCGTGTAAAATCGAACGATAACGTGTGGCAAACCCGCCGTCCCAAACATCAACGCGGCCGTGATGCAAAACACGTTAAGCTGTGAAAACTTCCCAAACGGTTGGGTATATTCCTTCTCGCCAAGATCCAGCAAAACTTGATTGAGTTTGGTTGGAATCTCACTGCTTGCGAATCCGATTTGCGGGATCCACGTATCGGTCAACATCGTTGAGATTGCGATGCTGGGAATGATAAAAGCCAGGATCAAAACAAAGTATTGCACAACCTGAGTCCAGGTGATTCCTTTCATTCCTCCGACGACGGCAAAAAATCCGACGACCACCATACCGATCATCACTCCGACCGTCAGTTCCACTTCGAGAAATCTGGAAAAGACGACTCCGACACCTTTCATCTGTCCTGCCACATAAGTTACGGAGATGAAAATCGCGCAGATCGCAGCTACCACTCGAGCTGTTTCGCTGTAATATCTTGATCCAATAAAATCGGGAACGGTGTAATGCCCAAACTTGCGCAGATAAGGAGCCAACAGAAGGGCGAGCAAAACGTACCCTCCCGTCCATCCCATCAGATAAACTGAACCATCGGACCCTGAAAAACTGATCAAGCCAGCCATTCCGATAAAGGATGCCGCACTCATCCAGTCGGCGGCCGTCGCGGCTCCATTGGCAATCGCTGGCACTCCTTGACCGGCGACATAAAACCCTTTGGAATCGCGAACTCTACTTCGCCACCCGATGTAAAGATAGACCGCAAAAGTGATCGCCACAAAAGCCCACGTCCAGGGACGAGCTGGATCCGTTGCGGCAAACAACAGACCCCAGTCATGCATGCCGACCATCGAGTTAATCATCACTCACCCCATATTTCCGATCCAGCCCATCCATCCAGCGAGCATAAACGAAGACCAGCACAACAAACACGAATATGGATCCTTGCTGAGCAAACCAGAACCCTAGTCCTACCGAGCCAAGTTTGTAAGCGTTTAAAGGGACGATGCAGAGAATACTGAACACGTAGGCAACTAAAAACCAGATGGTCAGTAGCGCGGAAACAATCTTTAAATTCGCGACCCAATAGCCGCTCCGATCCGTATCTTGATTCATGGCAGTGGTGTATGGTGAACATCGGTCTGAGACGACCATATTCTGACACAAGCATTCACGGCGGGATAGCCGTTTCCGATCCCTTTACCCCCAGTTATCGGGGCGGAGACCCGAGCAATCCGGGGAGTGGCGAAAACCAATAGACATCGGACGTCAGCCGGTGGGATTGAAATTCCAATGTGGTTTTTAGTTCCGAAGGGACGACCGCAATTTAATCACTATTAATTGAAGTCGCTCTTTAAGGCCTTCTAATTGTTTAGACCAACTAATCCACGGAACTGACACCTGCGGCTACAACCTGTTATCCCTTCAGGCCTGTCGGGACCCATACTCACGACAAATTACAGCCTCACAATTTCCTACTGACCGACGGTGGTCGAGACGGCGTACGGGGATCAATTATTCATCGAGCAAGACTGACCGGGGAATGCCTAGGATATCGGCCAATGATTCGATCGCTTCGAAACATTCCCTTGCAAATTGGTAATCTCGTAAGTCATCAGCGATTAGCGTATCTCGATAATGCGCGTCGATCCAATTGGCGAGCTGCCTAAAAAGGTCGTCCGAAAAGATGACTCCTTGATGGATGGCTTGCTGTTCTTCTTCGGTAAGTACCACTCTTAGCCGCAAACAAGCAGGTCCGCCCCCGTTGTTCATGCTCTGCCGTAGATCCAGAAACTGTACTTGATCGACTCGATTCTCGGCTCCCAAAATCTTTTCAGTAGCTCGCCGAGCGGCCGGGATTTCGTCGCATTCCAGAGGACAAATCAACGTCATTTTCCCATCAGCCCGAGTCACAATCTGGCTATTAAATAGGTAACTTTGAACCGCTTCTCGAAGCTGCAATTCGCCCGATTTCCACTGGACAACTTTTAGTTCCGACCCCGTTTTGGCCCGGAACCTTTGTTGCAGTTTTGCGATACAGTCGGGCTGATTCACGAAAGCCAATTCATGGCAAAGAAGAAGGTCTTCGTTTCCGACTGAGATAACATCATTATGGAAAACTCCAGCATCAATCGCGTTTGGATTTTGTTGCCAGATTTCAACGGCATCTCCTTTTAATCCATGTCTTCTGGCGATTGCCTGACTTGCCAATTCTGTTTGTCTTGCTGGAAATTTTTCCGGTTTCAGTTTTGAATTTCCCACACCGAAAACAAAAAATTCTACGCCCTGTTCCGAGTGAGTTCGACAAAATCGAGTGTGGTTGGCGGCCCCTTCGTCCGACAAAGGAGTTTGCGATGGCAATGCCGGATGCACTTTAAAATGGCTTGGATCGCTAAAAATAAATCTAAGATTCCGAAGTGTCGATTCCGGCTCGATCGAACGATGCAGCGTACTAGCCAAATTTGCGGGCGTGAAATGGACTTTTGAATCTTCGCAATCAACCGACGGAGAAACGGTGGCAGCGTTGGCCGTCCACATGTTCGATGCCGAGTAGACTTGATGGACCAACGTCATATTGGTGTTTGCAGCCGATTCCAATACTTGTGAATCACTGCCTGAAAAACCAAGTTCCCGAAGAAATTCCAACCTTGGTCGGCGCAGCGGCGGCAGAATCGCCTGAGCAATCCCCAAATCGTGCAAGAACTTCATCTTTTGCAAGCCCTGAAGGGCAGCTGCTTTGGGGTTGGACTGTTGATACTGGTTGGTCGATGAAGCTACGTTACCAAATGAAAGCCCGGCATAGTTGTGACTTGGACCGATCAATCCGTCAAAATTGAATTCACACGTGGGCAAAAGTAACCGTCCTTTCCGAGTGCTTGATCAAACTCCAATCAGTGCCGACAGCTATCAGTGCCGATTCTAGGCGTTGTCGACCGATTACAAGAATCATGTGTTTAGATTGATCGGCGGGTCTTTTTCAAATGTCACTGTTTTGGGAACGGTGATCCCACCGGAAACGATCGCCTGCAACGTTTCTTCAAGATCCCAGTTCAATTCAGTGACATCGTTCTCGTTAACCAACAACATGTATCCCGAAGTCGGGACGGGCGTTGTCGGCACATAAACACTTAAAATCATGTTTCCCGTCGACTTGTCCTGGCATTCCCCTGTGACAAAGGCGGGGGCTTTGAACCCAGGACTTGGAAATTCAACCAAGACGACGCGCTTAAACTTGTTAGGGTCAGCGGTGGATGAGCTTGAAATGGCATTGATCACATTTCGAACCGCTGAGTAAACCGTGTTGACCCCTGGAACATTCAAGAAGATCCATTCGACAATTCGTAACGTTCTGGTCTGGATAAACATCCCGGCCATAAACAATAACCCGAGAACCAAACCAAACGCGGCACACCCCAATCCGAACTCGACCCACCAAGGAAGCAATTCTTTGTCGAGTTTCCAAGCAACCTTAAGCCCTTTGGCAATCGGGCTGAGGGCAATGGCATAGAGCGTTTCGTACATCCACGCAATCACCGCGTAGGTAATAAAGAAAGGCAAAATGACAAATAATCCTTGGATGATTCGGTTGCGAATCACCACCAATGAACTGATTCGTTTGGATTGATCGGTCATTTAAGAAGCACGTTCAAAAGAAGCTATCGATATTATTGGCACGTTACCTTCAAATTTTTGATAGCTTTGAATGGTGGAGCAATATCAAACTGGAGTATTGTTTTGAATTCTCCACTCCTTTTTATTTTCAGAATTAATTTCCCGAGGTTTGTTTCCAGCACCGATTTTTCCGCAACGCCTCACCTCGGGAACCAACTGGTTCAATCGTCGCTTTTTGATTCGGGCTCAGATTTCTCTGTTCCGTCTTCGCCTTTTGAATCCGAATTGGATTCAGAATCCTTGCCTTCTGATTTTTCAGCGGTTTTGTTGGGCGCCTGATCAACCGTTTTTTGATCGCTGGTTTTGTCGCCTGCAGGATTATTCCCACCCGATCGAGATTCTGGATTGGACGCAAGTTGGACGTTGGTCAAATCGAGTTCGGGTCGCAAGTTCGCAATTATGTTTTCGGGAATGATGTAAATCCAATCCGCAAACTGCTGATTAAATTCTGACGCCCGAATGGCTGCTGTTTTGAGCTGATTTTTCCTTGCTTCTACTTCGCGAAGATAGGCTTTATTTTGCTTTTCTGCTTCCTCAGGATTCCCGCTTAGCTTCGGTCGGGTCGGCATATCGACGACGGACTCATCCAGTCCGGCAACCATGATGGCGTAACGACTGACTTGCAAGATTTCAGTCTTGGCCGAATTTGCCGAGATACCACCTACATACATAGTGACGCGAACGCCGTCCTTGGTTTCAACCGTGATTTCACCACCGGCTGACTCAAATTGATAGGCATCATTCTTGAACCCTTGATATTTGAACCCAAGAGCGTTCAGCTTGTTTAGCGTGATTGCATTCGCATCGGCTGATTGATTTCGAAACAATTCTGCCAATTCGGAACTCTTTCGCTCCACTTCCGAGAATTGCACATTGGGTAATTGCTGAGGCAACAGCGTCTGGAACGGCACGCTCATCTGCCGCGTGAATTGAGCAGGCTGCCAGGTTCCGAGTGTTCCTTCGACTTCTAACGTTTTAATGCCAAAATTTCGAAGTTCATCGTTGATCCTCAAATCGACTCGATAGTTTTTCTGTGTGTATTGCAGAGTTTTTGGGTCGAGCCGGTAATCTTCGATTTGAATTTTGTTGAATGGCGTCGTGGTGTCCAACTGAAAGAGGTTAGGATCCACCCAAGCCCTGAAATCGGTGTTCATCGATCGGATATCAAACTCACACACGTAGACAGTTGGCTGGCCGGGAATCCGAACGAAACGGCGGGTTTCCTGAGGATTTTTTTCGTCGACTCGACGACCTACGATCAAACTGGCTATCGTTCTTTTTTGACGGTCCTCGAGAACAATCTTTTGTCCTAAAGCAGACGGGTCGTTGCTTTTTCGAAAATCAGCAGGATCAACGACTCCATATTCCAGATGGTCCGAAACATTTTCAGTCCGTTCTTCCAGCACGACACGTTCGTTTAACGAGTTTGCCGAGGCGGTAAACTGAGCGACGTTGTTAGCCAAATACTCCTTCTGGGATGGAATCACCCATTTTTGGCCTCGACGCCTCAAAACGATGCCATCCAATTGGCCTTTGTCGTCATCGTACTGTGAAATCCGCATCGTACGAACCGAACTGGTGTCGTAATCTTCGAAAAGCGGTTTGCCAACCGAGGCACTCTTCTGGACCGGTGTTGGCCAAGGGTAAAAGATGGCCGCGACCAACGACAGTACTCCTGCCATAATGCCCATCGTCAATGTTTTAAATAGCTGAGATTTCATTTTGTAATTCTGATCAATGTTTCGCGTCACGGTGAACCCAAAGCAGCCCCGGTTCACGAATCTGATTATTTCAATCTACGGGCTTTTGAAATTCCTTCGCGTTCACGAAGTCGTCGGCGAGTAAAAACGATTAAGCCAACCAGCAGCGGGGGGATGGGAGGGATGATCACCGCAGCAAGTTTGAATTGCCGCTGGATTTGCTGGATCTCAAGTTCAGCTTCCAGATCAATTCGACGTTTCTTGTCCCGTCTTTCATTTTCCAATTGCTGCTGCTTGTTCTGGAACTTTTCAGACTGTTCCCGAACTTCCTGTTCCAGCAACCCCTGTTGAGCTTTTAATTTGACGGCATCATACGGTTTGCCATCTTCGCGTTTTTTCAATTCTCGTTGAATGTCGTTTTGAAGTGGTTTCGTTTTCATCTCCACTTCCATCCTTGCCTGATTCAGCTTGGTTTCATAATCCTTGGCAAGTTCCTGATCCAATTCGTAAACCCGATTCATCGCTTTTTCGTAAACCTGGGTTACTTTTTCGAGCGTCACATGTTCGACTCGACGGTTGCGAAGGCTTAAAAGAGTTTCTTCGTCGGCCAGTGAATCAATGATGTTGAGCACAAAGCTCATGTTTTGGAATCGGTACTCAACCCCGTTCTGAATCGGATCGTCACGCAGTTGAATGTAAAAGTCACTCAACGTATCTACATCGGCCACATAGACTACATTGGTTCTGTCTTTAGATGGTTTGACTGCACTCAAGTCTTTGGGAGTCCCGGTTTCACTGGCATTTCCGCAAATATGAGCCGCGATAGTGTACTGCCGCGCCGCAGATCCCCGTTTTTGGTCCAACTCGATATCCATTTGCTCGGGTATGTTACCGGCAATTAATTGTTGCATTGCCGGCGCCAAATCGTAAAGCAGCACTCTACCGGCACTACCCGTTTTTACCATCGGCTCAAAGTTAAGCGACATTTTGGGTGCAGGTTTGATGTAACCAGCAAACTGAAAATAGAGTTCATCAATAAACTGGGTGGCGCTATGGACGCCGGAAAATCGAGGGTCAGTTCCCGGGTCGCGCTCGTGGACCACCAATCTTTCTTTCTGGTTCATCACCGGGTTGCGTGGATACGGATTTTCGGATGCCAGTTGCCAAACCAGGTAGGGCCAACGGTTGTCCGGAAGTTGCTGCGAGGAAACATTGGGGATGTTTCGCCGGGAAAAATCCATTTCCAACTCCAATGCTGACCAAAGGTTTTGAATATCTGCTTTGCCCGCTCCATTTCGCCGAAACTGGCGGGGCAAAAACGTACTTTGCATGTGGGGGAATAATTGGCGATTGGGCAGGGGGTCCTCAAATATAGCAACGGGTTGCCCCAATTGGATCATATTGATCAAATTGTTGAGTTCGTCCGGCGTTGAATGCGAAGGTTGCATCGAAATCATGACGTCGTATCGTCGTCGAATCGGATTGCCTTCGTCATCCTTGATCCATAACTCCTCGGCAGTCATTGGTTGAGAGATATCGACTGCCTCAACTTTGTATTGTTTTTCCAACTCCGAAAGAATCCTCAGCCGCGGGACTTGGACATTTCGCTCTTGGGTTGGAATCACCGCACCGTTGGCCAACGAATCGGTTTGGATAACACCGATTGTTTTTCGGTCGCTTTTGGACACGGTATCGATTGACCGCATTAGTTCGTATTCAACCGGCATTCCGTAAGCCAAAAATGGAAGAACAATTCTTTCTAGCCCGCTTGAAAATGCGACGCCCAAAATCAAATCCTGCTCTCGGACTGCCCCGCGAGACTGGCTTCGAATCTTGACCGGCCTGATTCCATATTTCTTCTCGGCCAGAATCGCCTCTTCGCTAAAAGGTTCGATTCCTTGATGGAGATTCACTTCGAGCCGATTTCCCCCCAAAACGTCAAACTCGCGCAATAGATTTACGAGATCATATTTCACTTTGACGTACTCGCTGGGAACACTGTTGCCTACGTAGGCCTCGATCGTGATGGTCTGACCATCCTCTTCAGCCGCCAGCTCATCCAGCAACTCTCGCGTCGTCGGAGCCAAGGTACTGATTTTGGAATCGGAAATATCGGTCCTTAAAAGATTCAACGGGCTGTATTGCACGATCAAAACGGTTGCAATCGCAGCAACAGCAACAAACGCAGCCCTCATGATATAGTGCCAAAATAATGAGGTCCCGTCTCTGCCTCCCAGCCAATGTCGGCGACCAATCAGGATCAAGCTTAAATAGATCCCGATTACGACGATCCCCAAAAAGTAGAAGATCGATGACAAGTTGATCAGCCCACGACCAAACGGCTCAAACCTTTGCAGGAGTGACCATTCAAACAGTCGCTGAATCCACGTGCTGTTAGAAAAAATCACATCGGCGTTGGAGAAAAATGCCAGCGGAGCGTTCAGGACGGCACCGATGATGAATCCGACTGTCAAATTATAGGTCAAAAATGACGCGACCATGCCCAGCGAAATCATGGCAATTCCCATGAACCAATAGCCAAGGTAGGTCGAAAACAAAAGTAGGTTGTCCAGTCGACCGCCGGTCATCGCCAATAGGACGCCGTAGTTGGAAATCTGTGAAAACAGCAGAGAGACTGTGAACACCAAGACCGCGGCAAAGTACTTTCCGATGACGATATCAAAGTCCTTGGCTGGCAACGTCAGCAACAATTCATCCGTACCCTGACGTCTTTCTTCAGCCCAGATCCCCATCGTGATGGCGGGGATGAAGATCAACATGATGTAGGGTAGAAATTTGTTTAACTGATCGAAATTCGCAAGGTTGGTCGTAAAAAATTCGTGCGGCCAAAAAGCGGCGAACGATGTCAGCAATACAAAAAGACACAAAAATACGTAACCGGTCGGATTACTGAAATAGCCGATAAAGTTTCGTTTCATTACCGCGTAAGCCGCCTGTCGCCAGATGCCAAGTGGCAACATCAACAGCACCAACGCGACAAGAAACATCATGTCGATGACCAGCATGTAGGAGAATTCAATGATCTGTACGCTATCCATTTTCAAAATCCGGATTCGATTTTCTGAGTCGTTATTTTTGCGAACGAGGCGGAGTGGTGAACGGCTCTAGTCCTCGTCATCAAACTTCTTTTTTAGCAACACGCCGGTTTCTGGATCGTGCCCCGTCAAGTTGGCAAAAACATGATCAAGCCCCTTTGCCTGGGGATCAATATCTTCCAGCTTGCCATCGTAAACCTTGCGACCTTCATTAATCATGATGACGCGATCGGCCATCGCTTCGACTTCCTGCAGGATATGAGTCGACAGAAGAATTGTTTTTTCTTGCCCCAATCGTTTCATCGTTTGGCGTACACCGCGAATCTGGTTGGGATCCAATCCGGATGTCGGTTCGTCAAGAATTAAGACTTCCGGTTCGTGAATCAGCGCCTGAGCCATGCCAACGCGTTGGCGGTAGCCCTTGGAAAGTTTGCTGATCGGTTTGTAAATAACGCTCCCCAGCGCACAAATATCGACCGCTTTGGCGATCTGATTTTGCTTCTGTGATTTGCTCATGCCACGGGCTTCGGCAAAAAAATCGAGCAGACTGTAGGGCGTCATCTCCGGATAAAGAGGCCCGGTTTCAGGAAGGTAACCCAGTTTTTTGGATCCCTCTAAACGATCGACGCTCATATCATGCCCGGCGATTCGAGCGACTCCTTCCGAGGCCGAAAGGTAACCGGTCAAAATCTTCATCGTGGTGCTTTTGCCAGCACCGTTTGGCCCCAGAAACGCGACGACTTCGCCTTTGTAGACCTTAAAAGAGACTTCCCGGGTGGCAGCAAAAATTCCGTAAAACTTAGAAAGCCGATCCGCCTCAATCATGGGAACTTCATCGCGCTGTTGCGTTAAAGAAGTCGATTCTGCGGCCTGATTCTCGTTTTGAGGGGATTCTTTAACTTCAGAGCCTTCATCACTGGTGGCTTGGTCGATTGACATGGTTTTTCTGGGTCGGGGCAAACGAAAACGTGGCAAACGCGTTGGAATGGACCATTTTGAATGGAATGATCGAAATTGTCGAGCGTCAGGGCCTTAGGCAAAGTTGAGTAGGGAAATTGGCGTGACAAAGTTATCAGTTGTCTACGTCATATCAACAGAATCGGTTCGATTGAACGAATCGCCGAAAACCGATTCAAGCCGGCTTACGCTCGTCACCCCGTGATCAGCGAAATCCGATTTACTTAGTACTCGCGAAACACTTATGTACCGGCTTGCTTAGTGAATAACCCACAAAAAATCGAATTCTCAGTGACGCTAGCCAGTAACTTAATTCATGGCGGTCGTTATCTCAATTAAGGTCTCTTATCCAACGGTCGACGACATCCCCCATTTCATCGAACACGCTTTCTGAATTGTTACGAATCTTCTTGAGGACCTTGTAACCGTGATTCGCAGTGTCGATCACATGCAGTTTTGCGGTTTTTCGGATCTTTTTCAGAACGGGCCGGAACAGATCTAAATCCATCAAACTGTCTCTTGAGCCGGACAGAAAAAGCATCGGAACAGGAATTTTGGAAAGATGCTCTGCCCGATGATTGGATGGTTTGTTGGGCGCGTGCAAAGGAAACGCAAAAAAAATCAACCCATCCAGCTCACCAAGCATCGAATCGGCAGCAGCCAGCGACGTCATTCGACCGCCGAAAGAGTGTCCGCCCGCAAAGATGGGCAATCCTTTGAGTGATTTAAATCTCCGAGCGAGCGACTTTGCGAAGATAACCGCCGAAGCTACGGTCGCAAGCGAAACCTTTTCCGAATCCCGACCGCCTCCTCTTTCCATAAAAGGAAACTGGTAACGTAGCGTTGCGATGGAACGCTCAAAAAGACTTTGAGCAATCGAATCCATGTTGGAGTGGTACATTCCCGCACCTGCTCCATGCCCTAAAACCACCAAAGACTTTGCATCTTTTGGCTTTATTAATACGGCTGAAACTTTCCCCTTTTCGGGATGAGCTTCAAACTGAAATTCTCGTCTCATCAATCAATGCACTTGTTTAACCTGAATAACGATCAATTCAATCAACGGGACAATCAACCGATCGGATCATTGATCTATCCGGTTCAGATTTCTGAGAAACGAATTGAAGTCATTTTCGAC
>JBCCSJ010000043.1:0-25522 GCA_039200505.1 Planctomycetota bacterium
GCCGATGATCGTGATCGTCGTCAACAATGGCGGCGGACATATTTTTGACATGCTACCAATCCACGCATCTCAACATTTTGACAAGTTTTTTTTAACGCCTCACAATTATCATTTTGAGCAAGCTGCAAAAATGTTTGGATTAGAGTTTTTTCAAATTAACAACCTGAAAGACTTTGGCGATATTTACCAAAAAGCCATCAGCGGAAATCAATCCGTTGTTTTGGAGTTGTTGACCGATCGAATTGAAAACACTCGCGTTAGAAAAAAGTTGCAGAGTGAATTTCGACAGTGAAACCCGTCTCTCTAAAATTTGTCCATGGATTCATGGGACTTCCGTCGGACTGGGACGATGTTCGAATTGGATTGCCTGAATTTGACTGCGGAGCAGTTTCCATACCCGCGGCTGAAGATTGGAATTCAGGGATTGAATCCTTAGCCCAACAGGGTTCTGATCCAGAGGCAGCCAGAGTTTGGGTTGGTTACTCGATGGGTGCCAGAATTTCTTTGGGATTAGCAATCGAATGCCCCAATCAGTGTCAAGGACTGGTTTTTATCTCCGGCAATCCCGGTTTGGAGAATGAAGACTCCGCAAACTCGCGTTCGATTGCAGACGAACAAGTTGCGCAGAAATTAGAATCCACGCCGACCCGATTATTCCTTAATGATTGGTACGATCAACCGGTTTTTGAATCGACTCCAAAATCGATTCGCGAGTTGGCGATCCGAAAAAAACTGGACCATAAGTCGTCAGAGTGGCCTGCGATCTTGCGGACTTACTCGGTCGCGAAACAACCTAACTACTGGCACAAAATTAACAAATTGACGATCCCCTTATTGGTGATTGCTGGAGCAAGAGATCAAAAATATAGTGGGATCGCAAATCGGATAGAACGCCTTGGCTCGGTGAGTCCAATCTCCGTCCAAGTAGTCCCCGAATGTGGGCACGTGATTCACTTGGAAAAACCAGATGTCGTCGCTGATTTAATTCGACAATTTACAAGGGACAACTTTGGTTAAGCAGATCGTTCGAATTCCCTCACACAGCTTTTAAATCCCAACGCAAAAGTGGTGGACCGATGGTACAAATTGCCCCAGCCGAGTAGGCTTGTGCCTGATTAATTTTGAAGATTTTTGGGACGCTGCCCATGCCAAATCAAGTATCTGAAATTTTCGATCCTGAGCTTTGGACCGAATTGGACCAATTCAAATTCTCCGACATCACCTACCACCGGGCCAAACAAACGGGTGCCGTCAGAATCGCCTTTCACCGCCCAGAGGTTCGCAATGCATTTCGCCCCCAAACGGTCGACGAATTGTACACGGCACTCGATCATGCTCGACAATCGAGCGACATCGGTGCGGTCATCTTGACCGGCAATGGCCCATCTCCCAAAGATGGAGGATGGGCATTTTGTTCGGGCGGGGACCAACGAGTTCGAGGTAAAGACGGATACCAATATTCCCAGTCCAACAATTCCAACGAGATCGATTCGACTCGTGCTGGACGGCTTCACATTCTTGAGTGCCAACGGTTGATTCGCATGATGCCTAAAGTGGTCATTTGTGCAGTCCCCGGCTGGGCAGTTGGAGGAGGGCATAGCCTGCATGTGATCTGCGATTTGACCATTGCGTCAAAGGAGCATGCTAAATTTAAGCAAACCGATACCGATGTTGCCAGTTTTGATGGAGGATTCGGATCTGCTTACCTTGCGAAACAGGTCGGCCAAAAAATCGCCCGCGAAATTTTCTTTCTGGGCCGCACCTACACTGCAGATCAGGCCCAACAGCAGGGCGTTGTCAATGCAGTCGTGCCTCATCAACAACTAGAAACGGAAGCTCTCCAGTGGGCTACTGAAATTTGCGAAAAAAGCCCAACGGCCCAGCGAATGGTCAAATATGCTTTCAATCTGACCGATGACGGATTGGTGGGCCAGCAATTGTTTGCCGGCGAAGCAACCAGGTTGGCTTATAGCACCGATGAAGCGAGGGAAGGCCGCGATGCATTCCTTGAAAAACGAAAGCCAGACTGGTCCGATTACCCCTACCACTATTAATTCAATCGTTGGATCGAGGCTGGATGTTTCCGATGACTGAACGAACAAGAGCAGTTACAGTCCAGAGACTCTGAAATTCAAATTGGTTTCCAAGTTTGCACAATTATCGGCTTTCCTAACGACACGAAATCACTTCCATGATCGCCAACTGGATTTTAGCGTCACGCCCCAAAACATTGCTTGCTGGATTTTCGCCGGTAGCGATCGGAGCTTTGTTGGCCTGGAAGGATCAATGTTTCGAGTTTTGGGCGATGATGACAGCTTTAATTTGCGCGATCTCGGTGCAGATCGGGACCAATTTTTGCAACGATTATTGTGACTTTTTTCAGGGAGCCGACACCGAGTCGCGGAAAGGTCCGACTCGTGCCGTCCAGGCAGGACTGATCTCTCCACGATCCATGCTTTTCGCGACAGTGCTCATGTTCAGTATTACTGGTGTGGCATCGTGGATGTTATACCTGCGTGCGGGTTGGCCTTTTCTGGTGCTTGGTGTATTCAGCATCGGTTTTGGTATCCTTTATACGGCGGGACGATTTTCGCTTGCCTATCTTGGGATTGCCGACCCTTTTGTTCTATTCTTTTTTGGGCCTGTAGCCGTCACAGGTACCCATTACGTCCAATCTCTTGTGTTCGACTGGTCGACTGTCATTGCCGGGCTTGGCCCTGGCTTGCTGGCAACCGGGCTGTTGGTGGTCAACAATCTTCGTGACATCGACGAAGATCGTATTGCTAACAAGCGAACATTGGCTGTCCGTTTCGGATCCACTTTTAGTCGAATTCAATACTCGATCTGTCTGATGGGTGCGGGTTTGCTTCCGGTCGGATTTTCGGTTTGCCGCGGATCGTTTTGGCCATCACTCGCTTCGTTGACCCTAATCCCAGGAATCGTTGTTTTGGTAAAGGTTTGGAATAAGGAAGGTACCCAACTAGGTCCCTGCTTGGGAATGACCGCCGGTTTGCTTTTGATTTATACGATTCTTTTTTGTCTAGGCGTGCTAATCGGATGAAAATTTATCGTTTTCAGATTCCACTGAAGAAGACCCTGAATTTAAAGGGATCGCTTTATCGTGACAGAGAAGGAATTCTGATCGAACAGAACGGTCGCTGGGCGGAAGCTTCTCCCATTCCGGGCTTTAGCCCCGAAAGTATCACTGATGTGATTCATGCCCTCCGAGAAAATACCGCTCCTACGCCGGCAGTCAAATTTGCCTTGGATTCCCTGAATTCAGATTTTGGCACGAAGTTATCGCATCCCTATAACGTGTTGTTAGCAGGTAGCCAGTCTCAGATTTTGGCCGACGCTCACGCCAAAGGAGATTCTGGCTGCCGAGCGTTTAAGGTAAAAGTAGGGCGTGAGTCGTTAGATCGAGACATCGCGCTGGTTCGAAAGGTTAGTTCAGCATTGCCTGCCGGCATTCGACTTCGCCTAGACGCTAACCAAGCTTGGGAATTAAAAGATGCCATCTACTTCGTCAACTCGACGTCCGATTTGAACATCGAATACATCGAAGAACCTCTTAAGGATAACAGTAAGTTAGAGGAGCTTTTTGACGAAACGGCAATTCATTATGCACTCGATGAATCACTGGTAGGAACCGATTCTTTCGAAGGCTGGCCCAACGTGAGTGCACTGATTTGTAAACCAACGCTAATAGGGGGCAGAACGGCGATCAAAAAACTGGCGTCAACAGGTAAACCGATCGTGTTCAGTTCCGCGTTTGAATCGGGAGTCGGGATCGCTCGAATTGTAGAATTGGCCGCTGAATTTGCTCCTGACATCCCAGCAGGGTTGGACACGATCGATTGGCTCGACTTTACACTTTGCCGACCATCCTTTCGGAGGCAAAATGGAATTTTTCAAATCCCTGAAACACTTACGGTCGACAAGGATCTATTGGAGCCGATCGAGATATGAGA
Source organism: Planctomycetota bacterium (assembly GCA_039200505.1). Taxonomy (GTDB): domain Bacteria; phylum Planctomycetota; class Planctomycetia; order Pirellulales; family Pirellulaceae; genus Mariniblastus. The sequence goes on from JBCCSJ010000043.1 coordinate 3,972, forward strand.
CTGCCAATCTTCACGGCCTTTCAATCGACCCCCGATCATTTCGCCTTTGATGACGGTGAGTCCCAAGTAACTTATCGACAGTTAATCGCAGAACTGAGTTCGACAAAACTGCCAAGCGACGCAAACCTATCCCACTGTAACCACATCGGTTGGTGCCCGCGGAATCGGCTGGAAGACTTTTTCAAGTTTTGGCTCATCCTAAAATCTAATCTGGTCGCATGTCCGATTAACGGCCGTTTTTCGATATCAAGGGTGCAGGAAATGATGCGCCAGATTGAAGCAAAAGATTTTGATCTGCCGGCGCGGTTCGAAAAAAATTCGCAGACGTCCCGTTTCGAAATCGATGAACATGCACCGGCGACCATTATTTTGAGTTCTGGAAGCACCGGGGCACCCAAGCCGGTGATTCATTCTTTGGCGGCCCACGTCGTAAGTGCCACTGGTTCGGCGAAAAATTTGCCACTTTATCCCGGCGACCGCTGGCTTTGGTCATTGCCGCTATACCACATCAGCGGGTTATCGATCCTTATTCGATCCGCAGTGGCTGGTGCTACGGTTGTGGGACTGAAAGAGTCGGAAAAACTAGACTCTGAACTATTGACCGGAAAACAGATCAGTCACCTTTCAGTCGTTTCCGTTCAATTAAGCCGACTCTTAAAGCAGAACGGATTCCCTTCACCGTTCCTTCGATATGTACTTCTGGGGGGCAGTAGCATCGATCCAAAGCTGGTTTCCCAAGCGAGAGATCGCGGGATCAAAGTTCTAACAACTTACGGCCTTTCCGAAATGGCATCTCAAGTAACAACATCCACCAACACTACAGACCCTGCCACAAGCGGCCGAATTTTACCCGGTCGAGAATTGGAAATCAGCGATGAAACAGGTGAAATTTTGGTCCGAGGGGACACACTTTGCCTCGGCTATTTTCAAAACGGACGCATCAATCCAGTTACAAACGGCGCTGGTTGGTTTCACACTCGCGACCTTGGAAAATGGGACGGCGAACAAAATCTGATCGTGTTGGGGCGAATGGACAACATGTTTATTTCAGGCGGCGAAAATATTTTCCCAGAAAATATTGAACGTGCCATGAGGGGAATCTTTGAAATCGAAGAAGTATTCGTCGTTCCCAAGGCAGATTCTGAATTTGGTCACCGTCCGTTCGCGTTTGTCAAAGGCAGTTTGCCTGATCACTGGCAAGATGACCTTCGCCAAAAACTGGCTGGATTCGAAATTCCGATTCAATGGCATCCATTGCCCGACCCGAATGATGGCGGCATCAAAGTCAGTCGACAGGAACTAATATCACTGGTGGATCGTTTGAATTAGCGGTAGAGACTCTCTTGCAGCCTTAAAATTTCTTGTGCTTGCCCCATCACCAAAACCACATCGTTGACGTGGAATCTGTAATCGGCGTTTGGATTAAAAACCATCTCGCCATCCGGCTTTTTGATGCCCACCAACAGTAAGCCATACTCTTCTTTGATCTTGGAATCTTTCACCGCAGTACCATCGAGAACGCTGTCGCTAGGCACATTGATTTCGTCAAGTTCCATTTCCAGTGCGGACGCTTCAGCAAACAGATCGATTAGGTCCGCAGCATTAGGACGCGAAATCATTCGTTCCATTTGTTGAGCCCCAACACGATGGGGCATCACAATTTTGTTGGCCCCTGCCTGTCGAAGTTTTCGGCAACTGCTCCCTTCTTCAGATTTAGCGATGATCTGGATTTTCGGACAAAGATTACGTGCAGTGAGTGTAATGAAGACATTCTCTGCATCGGTTGGTAATGCCGAAACAATAGCCCTGGCTTTCGGAATTCCGGCAAGCTCAAGAGTCGTTTCTGAAGTTGCATCGCCGAGAATTGCGAATCGACCAGCGGCAACCTGTTCTGCAATTTTTTCCTCTTCGACATCAATCACGACAAATGGGATATTTCGGTGAGCTAACTGATCGGCGAGATCATCGCCGAGTCGTCCCAATCCACAAATCACGACATGTTCTTCGAGTCTACTTATTTCTTTGCTCATCCGTTTTCCACCTAGAAATTTTTCGAACTCGCCTTCCAGCATCATTTGAACGAATCCCCCAAAGGTATACGCGGCCACCGTTACACCTGATAGGATCAGCAGGATGCAAATTAGCTGAACCGCCGGTTCCTGTGAACTTTTCTCACCGTATCCGACCGTCGAAATCGTGACGACAACCATCCAAACTGCCTCCAGCCATGAATACTCGCCGGTCAGCTTAAAAGCCAAAGTCGCCAAAATAAAAATGACCCCTAAAATCGTCGCACCGGATCGAAATTTGGAAAAGGATAGCGTGGAGACGGGCATTTCGCGTTGTGACGTTGATTTCAATCCATCGGAATTCGTTTAGGGAATCGCACCCCTGTCTTTTCATCCTAAATCCGAACCGGCACCTCGGCAATCGGCCGTAAAATCGCCAAAACTAGCCCGCAAAACAATATTGGCCAATGGAACCAGCACCGCTCTGAACCCCATTTAGCAGCAGTTTTCGAACGTGACGCCATCCTTGATTCGTAAATGTCGCAGGAAACTTTTATGGCCCACTCAATGCATTCATTTTTTAAATACTAAAAAAGAATCATATCTATATCTTCTATTGTCTTGAATTGACGTGATATCCAATAGAGGCCAACGTTTTTTTTTGGAGTACACCGATGAACAGTCATTTTCGCATTCGTATCCTCGACGGAGATTCAGTCCTGACGGAGCTTGATAAATTTCAAATCGAAAGAATGATCTGGCTCCGATTGGCACCCCATAAGGAATTTATCCATTCAGTTGAATTTCAGATCTCGCAAATGGATCACCATGATTACGAGATCCAGCACACCGCACGAATGGAGGTGAAACTAAAAAGCGGTCGAGAGATCTGCCATGTGCTCAGCCGGATCTCAAAGGCGGCCGTAGCCATGTCAGCGATTGATGACATGAAACAGTTTGTCGATTCACGGATCCAATTCGAAACAGGTTGGATTTATCGAATGCAAAAATGGGTCTCCCAGACTCTTGGAGCGCTACTGGGAACCAATGAGCGATATGGCGATCGAATTGACCGCATGACTTCGGGACTTCGCCGCCGCAACAAATCCATGATGCGAGGTACACCCTCACCCATTGAGTAACGAAGGCTTAATCACTCATTTCAAAGTGAATTTCATATTAAAAGATTACACGCTAAGAATCACTTACCGAAACCTTGAGGTTCCCATGCAGATCACAGTAACAGACAAACATCACCTTTTGAATGCATCCTCATTGAGCAAAATTAAGGCACGACTTTATGCGTCGTTTTCTAAATTCGGATTCCGAGTCAGCCAAATCGATTTGAAGGTTCGAGATCTCAATGGCCCGCGTGGCGGTATCGACAAGGAATGCAAAGTAGTCGTTCGAGTTGAACGGATGGGCGACATTGTCGTCAGTTCACGTGATCGAACATTGACAAAGGCGATTCCCGATACCATCAATCGCGCGGCTCGGACAGTTACACGGCGATTGGAAAGGCGTTCCATCGAAAACAGACAGATGCCCGTTGTTTTAATGGGCCTGGAATAACAGAGTTACTGTTCCGTAATCTTAAATTCGAGGTCTAGAGTTCTAATGGCTCCCTTGGCAGTAATTTGCTGCCAAGGGATTCCTTCCATTTAAGCTGGCAGTTATTTCCGAAAAGTCATTCCCTTACGAGGTTTGTTGAAACGGCGATCCAGTTCTCTCAACGGTAAATTCGTGAGCTGTCGCTGTAGGTCCCGGATGCGATCAATCAAATTTCAGTCAATCTGATGTCCTGTGTCCCTCTACGACTGACACGGATTTTTTCCGGTCGCCAATCCGCAGTTTTCACAGAACGGACATTGAGTCGCATCGAAATCTTCAGGAATGTCGTCATCATCTTCTAGTTCGTCGCTACGATGTGCGATCGTATCACGCCAGCCGCAATCAAGACATTTCAGCTCCCAAGCATCGATCGTAAAATCGTCGCCTTCAAAATGATTGTATTTACAGACCAGCGGGCATTCGGAACGTTCCTCTTTTTGAGGGCATTTACCGTTGGGAGGCATAAGAGGCCTGGGACGCATTTGGCTCATCGGCTGCTGGTCGACTGGATCATGACGAATCTATAAAATCGGAGGCGGCAATCAACCTCAAGTGTATTATCGTTTTCCACCGGAAATTCGCGAGTGCTGTTTTATAAAATGAATCTTTCTCCATCGGAAACGATCGTTCGAGAAATAAAAACGGGGTGACCAAGTGAATCAGTTGACCAAGTTATTAGGCGGATGCTTCGCGTTGTATTTTGGTGTATTTCATACCCAAGCCTTTTCTCAACCGCCAATCCAACCTAGGCCGATACCGATCCCAGAATATTACTTGATTGATGACTACGAAAATGATTTCGTTTCCTTATTTAACGGATTGAACTTAAATGGTTGGGAACAAAAAAATGGTTCCGCAAGTTACCAAGTCGTCAACTCAACGATCACTGGAACGACCGCCAAGGGAAGTCCCAATTCATTCCTTTGCACATCCAAATCCTATGCAGATTTTGAACTTCGATTTGAAGTCAAAGTTGACGATGCTCTCAATTCTGGCGTCCAGATTCGGTCGATTAGTAGGCCAGGTTTTAAAAAAGGCCGCGTCCATGGTCCACAGGTTGAAATCGAATCGAGTCCCGGGGAGTCGGGTTTCATCTATTCGGAAGGGACAGGAAAAGGCTGGATCAGTCCATCCCACGTTGCTCACCAACACTTCAAAAATAATTCTTGGAATAGCTATCGAGTGGTGGCCGATGGTCGGCGGATTCAAACCTGGATCAACGGCAAACCGATTGAGGACCTATTTCTTGGTGATGCGGATCCGGCGTCCGGTTTTATCGCCCTTCAGGTTCATGGTGTCGGCAAAAAAGGCCCATTCCAGGTGCAGTGGAGAAATATTCGGATCAAAGAATTGGACGGCACCGAATCTCGAACGGCATTTGCTGCTCAAGGAATCCCCCAAATCGATGGTAAAATTGATCCTGTCTGGAATCGAGCACCCCGTTTTTTAACAACTCGGGAAGTGAAACAACACCGGACAATTCAAAACAAGAACGAGATTGCAACGGCTGAAGTACGATGCCTTTGGGATGAAGAGTTTCTTTATTGCCTGGCTGTGATCACTGACCCCAAAGTCGATACCGATGCCGAGCAACCTTATGAACAAGATTCGATCGAATGGTTTATTGATTCGGGGCTGGATCGGAAAACAACTTACGACCAAAACGATGCTCAATATCGGACCAACGCCGATGGTCAGGAATCATTCGGATCAACCGGTAATGTGCACCAGTACGAATCAAAAGTGACCCAAACAGATACCGGTTACATCGTCGAATGTCGATTTCAAATACCAGGACAACTTGGCCAAAAGATCGGATTCGATGTCCAGATCAATAACAACGCAGGAAATCGATCGCGAGAATCTACAGCCAAATGGAATGACTGGACGAACGATGCCCACACCGATCCTTCAAAATTGGGCACTTTGATTTTTCAAAAATAGCATTTCAAGCGACGACACAAAAATCTCACCGACCGCATTGGCTGCCTTTTGAATGGAATGCGAATTGGATTGCGACCGACCTTTATTACAACTTGATAAACATCAGAGAGACTCCATGGGCCGACCCAAGAATTCCCCGAAACAGAAAAGAGCGGACAAAGCGAAAAACAAACTAAGTCTGGCCGAACGAGCGGACAAATTTGAATGCTACTTAAAATCCGTTCAATGCCCAGATCACGAAGTTGAATTTTTCGACCAGGCTTTCCTGGAATCTTATAATCGCAAGCCCAATAGCTTACGAGAAGACTTCTGCGGAACTTTCGGCGTTTGCTGTGAATGGGTGAAATCTGATAGCCGTCGAACTGCCGTGGGAGTCGATCTTTGCCCCGATACTCTACAGTGGGGTAAAGATCACAATCTGTCCCAACTGACCGATTTGCAACAGCAACGCATCCGGCTGATCGAACAAGACGTGCGAAAACGAAATCGGCCTCAAGTCGACATTCTGGCTGCTCAAAATTTTTCGTTTTGGATTTTCAAGACCCGCAAGGAGGTCATCCAATATTTTAAAGCAGCACGAGCCAATCTTAATTCTGAAGGCCTGATGGTAATGGACATGATGGGAGGTGGTGATTGTTATATCGAAGGGCAAACCGACAAACGCAAAATCGGGAAAGGCAAAAACAGATTTAAATACCACTGGAAACAGGTCTCTTACAATCCCATCAATCACGATGCCAGTTTTGCGATCTCGTTCAAATTCAAAGATGGAAGCATGCTCAAAAATGCGTTCGAGTACCATTGGAGATTTTGGACCATCCCAGAGGTACGCGAGATGCTCGAAGAGGCTGGTTTTAGTCGAAGCCACATCTATTGGGAAATGGAAGACGAAGATGGAGAAGACACCGGCGAATGGGAACGTCGCGAAGTCGCCGCCAGTCAAGGTTGCTGGATTTGCTACATCGTTGCAGAAAAATGACTTCCGGCTGGTGCCACCCAAGTCGGTGGGTTCGATTTCCTCAAAGGAGGTAAAATTGTCGTTTTTTGACAAATTTTTGATTCGTTTTGTCAAATACACGACCCTCGATTCGCTTCGATGTTACCTCGTTTTGAAACAGCCACTAAAATAGGTACATGAAGATCCGGTTGAAAAAATCAGGCTTCCTTCCTGGACCTCCAGTGATCCGGGTGGGGCTCTTTATTACGATCTGGTTGACGTGTCATTCGCTTTGTTTCGCGCAAGAAGCAACCAACCAGTCAATCCCAGACGCAGCCAAAATCTACCAAGCTCAATGTGCCAGTTGCCATGGTAAAAATGGCGAGGGCAAGACGGAGTTTTTCGAAGACCCGCTTATCGGAGATCTCTCGTTAAGCGAGTTGACCCAATACATCGTCGAAACCATGCCGGAAGAGGATCCAGATTCCTGCATCGGTGAAGAAGCCAAAGCGGTCGCTCAGTTCATATACGACAAATATTATTCCAGTGACGCTCAACTTCGAAACACCAAAGCAAGAATCGAGTTGTCCCATTTGACGGTTCGACAATTTCGCCAGTCGGTTGCTGGGATTTTCGACAGTTTTGAAAGAGAGTTGTATCCACCTGAAGAGAACGGATTAGCAGCCAATTACTTTGGAGCCAGAAACTGGACTGATAACAAAAGGCTGGCCGAACAAACGGATCCCAATATCGACTACGGTGACGGTGTCCCTTTTTTTGACCCCGACGGGAACTATCCCCAACTCGCGAACACGAAAAAAAAGAAAGCCGTTAATCAGATGAACGTCGGGTTCTCTGCCTATTGGAACGGTAGTTTGATCCCTTCTGAAACGGGAATGCACGAAATTATCGTCGAATCCAAAAATGGATTTCGATTGAAAATTAATGATACGGAAAACGACTTGATCGATCGTCGGGTTCGATCTGATGAAGTTGTTGAGCACAAAGCAACAATTTTCTTGATGGCTGGTCATCCCCACCCGTTCGCATTGGAAATGTTTTCATATCCGAAACCGCCCGCCAAGATCCGCGTTCTGTGGAAACCGCCGGGACGCCCTTTGAGCGTGATTCCCGAAACAGCTTTCATTCCTGAGACTCGCCCCGAAGTGATTGCTCCTGCAACCAGTTTCCCACCAGACGATTCCAGTTACGGATTCGCAAGAGGTATCGGCGTTTCTAGGTCATGGGACGACGCGACCACCTCGGCTGCGATCGAGGTCGCGAACCGGGTCAGCGAACGGATTTGGCGGTTATGCAAAACCAAGCCAACCGACCCCAATGCTCACCAAAAAGTAAAGGACTTCTGTCGAAAGTTTGTATCTCGTGCGTTCGTTACCCAACTTTCCGCCGATGAAATTCAATTTTTTGTCGATCAGCACTTTGAAAAAGAGATTTCAATCCAGGATCAAGTCAAACGTGTGGTGATACTGACACTAAAATCGCCCCGTTTTCTTTATCCCAGTGCTCAAAAACGTGACCGCCAACACCAGATCGCCCACGGGTTGGCAATGACGCTATGGGATAGCGTACCTGATCGAAGATTATTTTCGTTCGTCGAAAAAAATAAATTGACGCAACCCAAAATTTTAGAAAACGAACTCTGGCGCATGGTCGATCATCCTAATTCAAGGGAAAAGCTGAATTCGTTTTTCCGATTTTGGCTTCATGCCAGTCACGAGGAAGCGGTGAAAGACAGCCAGTCGTTTCCTGATTTTGATGCGTACATTCAAGCGGACATGCAAGAAAGTCTATTCTTATTCCTCGAAAATATTGTTTGGAAACAAGACGGAGACTATCGACAACTATTCTTGTCCGAAGATTTGTTTGTGAACCCTCGACTTGCCAAATTCCTTCGACTGAAACCAAGTGCCAAAGGTTTTGAAAAAGTCACTGTTGATCCCGGAAAGAGGGCAGGGGTGCTGACGCATCCTTATCTGATGACGGAACTGGCTTATCACAAGGATACATCCCCCATTCATCGAGGCGTTTTTGTTGCCAAAAATTTGTTAGGACGTCGATTAAGGCAACCGCCCGAAGATGTCGAACCATTGACCGAAGAGTTTGATCCCAAAATGACCACTCGCCAGCGTGTCGAACATCAAACCAAGGATACCACCTGCATGAATTGCCACAAAGTGATCAACCCACTCGGATTTAGTCTGGAAAATTTTGATGCGGTGGGCCGGTATCGAGAGTCTGAGAAAGACAAAGAGATCGACGTCACTTCGATCTACCGAACTCCTCAAGGCGAGCAAGTTTCATTGAAAGGGCCACGAGATCTTGCTGAGTTTCTGGTCAACAACGAAACCTCTCAGAAAAGTTTTATCAAACACCTGTTCAGCCACTACACCAAACACCCGATTGAAGCGTTCGGAACCGAAAAACTTGACTTGTTGCATTCCAGATTCCGCCAAAATGGCTTCAACATAAAATCATTACTGGTTGATATCGCAAAAGTTTCTACCGAAATACCGATCGACAAATACTAAAGAAGAATCAACGAATTCAAAAACGAGCCTTAGAAAAAGGCTGAATTGAAACGACCGAGGAACCCATGAAACGAAGAGAATTTTTAAGATCATCTTGCGGAGCGATTCTGGCCTTTCCCGGACTTTCTACTGCCACTGGGCTTCGCTGGTTGATGCCAGATCGAAAACGGCAAACGGCCAAACGTTTGGTCGTTATGTTTTCGCCCAACGGTATGGTTCGTAACGGATTTTGGCCCCAAACGGAGGGCCCCGACTTTGAGATGGATCAGGTTCTTCGACCATTGGAACCCTTCCGAGAAAAAACACTCGTCGTTCACGGTGTCTGCAACCAAGTTCGCGGTGATGGTGACAATCACATGCGGGGAATGGGATGCTTGTTAACAGGGAACGAATTACTGCCTGGAAACATTCAGGGCGGCTCTCACACGCCTGCGGGATGGGCAAGTGGAATTTCAATTGACCAAGAAATCAGCCGTTACCTTCAATCGACCGACCACAACCAGACTCGATTCGGTTCGCTCGAATTTGGAATCCTTGTTCCTGACAAAGCAGATCCGTGGACACGCATGTCGTTTCTAGGACCTAACCAACCCGTCGCACCGATCAGCGATCCCTATCGCATGTTCGAGAAAATGTACGGGACGTTGAAAGATAAAGAGAATTTATTGAGCCTGCTGGGCGACCTGAAACAGGATTTTGGCCAGTTTCAATCGTCCGCAATCCCAGAAGATCAGGCGATGCTTCAACGTCACCAAAAGTTTTTACAGTCGATGGAAAAGGAACTCACGTCCAGTTCCAATGTCAATTATCCAGTGGCACCATTAGAACTTCCAGCCAATGTTGCCAACGTCAACGACAACATGCCAGATTTGTCGAAAATGCAAATTGATCTTCTGGTCAACGGATTCCAAAATGATCTTAATCGCGTTGCCACCTTGCAATATACCAACTCGGTCGGACAAGCCCGAATGAAGTTTATCGGTGTCGACGAAGGACATCATGCTTTATCACATCATCCAGACAAAAATGAAAAGACCCAAGAGAAACTTCGCAGAATCAATACTTGGTATTGCGAACAATTAGCCTACTTATGCAAAAAACTTCAGGCCATACCTGAGCCCGGTTCGAATGGCACAATGCTTGATCACACCCTGGTCGTCTGGACCAATGAACTAGGCCACGGCAATTCTCATTCTTTAAATGATTTACCATTTGTCATGGTAGGAGGCGGTTTTGGATTCGAAATGGGACGATTCACCAAAGTCAAACGCGTATCGACGACTCGGGTCTGGTTAGCGATCGCCCAGGCGATGGGTCACGAACTGGGGCAATTTGGATTGGCAGAACTTTGCAAAGATGGCGCAATCAAACTGTAGATGATTCACTGATTGAAATCATCGGTCACGTTGTTATGTTGAAGTCATTCAAACAATCAACGTAGGTTTCCAATCATGTCAATCTTTTATCGGCGGCATCTCGTTTCATTTTTTTCAATTATTTGGTTATTTGCCCCCGGTTTCGCGAACGCCCAGGTCAACCAGAGGCCCGCTTCTAACTCTGCGGTCGCCCAAACCACTTTAGATGTCGATGCCAAGATTGAGGAACTGGGGATCCAATTGATGCCCGTCGGCAAACCGGGAGCCATTTATAAACGGGTGGTTATCGTTGGCAATCTGGCTTTTACTTCCGGTCATATCGCAATCGATAGTGACGGCAATATCTTGACTGGCAAACTGGGTGAAAGTGTCGACACCAACACAGGAGCCAAAGCCGCCAAGCGCTGCGCTATTGCAATGCTGTCTTCTTTGAAATCGGAATTAGGGTCACTCAATCGAATCAAAAAACTGATTAAGACGACCGGTATGGTCAACGCAGCTCCCGATTACACGGGGCATTCACAAGTCATCAACGGATTCAGTAAGGTGTTTCAAGACTTGCTTGGAGACCAGAATGGAGTGGGAGCCAGAAGTGCAGTCGGGATGAGTTCGCTCCCTCGTGGCACTATCGTCGAAGTCGAAGCTATTTTTGAACTAAACGACAATGAATGATCCGACGCTTTTCTCATATTCAATTTCTAACAAATAGGAATTGAAAATGGGAAAGCGAACCGATTTCTGGGTCGCGATTTCAAAAGCCGAATTCAAAGGAGCATGGTGTGAGCCAAGTTGTACCCCCGGGATTTACGGACGCCACCCCGAACTATCGCCGCCAGGCATGGTTTGCACTGATTGGCTTGTTAGGATTCTTGACGCTTTATCTTGGATTGGCGATCTGGTTCTCTTATACCGTTTATCGATTGGGGATGGGAGTTTTCGCTGGCGGTGAAGGGGCCGTGGCATCTTTCTTCACAGCCCTGCCCCCGCTATTTTTGGCGGTGTTCATGTGGAAAGCACTCTTTTCATTAGGAGAAAAATCCGAAGACCCTGGAATCGAAATCAAAGAATCTGATGAACCCAATTTGTTTCGATATATTTATGGCTTAGCCGATGAAATTGGTGCTCCCCGACCCTATCGTGTGTTTATCTCGCCCAATGTCAATGCGTCTGTCTTCTATGACCTTTCGTTTTCCAATCTGATTTTTCCCTCCAAAAAAAACCTTGTGATCGGTTTGGGACTGGTTAACAGTCTCAATCGATCTGAATTCCGAGCCGTGTTGGCTCACGAATTTGGTCACTTTGCCCAAAAAACGATGGCGGTGGGGCGATGGGTTTATACGGGCCAACAAATCGCAGCTCATATCATCGCCAAGCGCGATTTTCTCGACCGAGGGCTCGCGTTTCTATCGTCGTTTGATCTGCGTTTGGCATGGATCGGATGGATCATGAGTGCCGTCGTTTGGTCAATTCGATCTTTAATGCAGACTGTTTTCGGATGGGTTGTCGTTCTTGACAGAGCATTGACTCGCGAAATGGAATTTCAGGCAGACAAGGTTGCCGTTTCGGTTACTGGTAGCGATGCAATTATCCACGCGTTGTAAAAACTCCAACCGGCTGATAGCAGTTGGCAAACGAGCCTCTCGTTTGCCAGCGACCAATTAAATTCAGGGAAAATCCCAACGGATCTTTTTGCTGTTCAATCCCGAATTCACCAACACACCAATCGAATTCTTCCGGAACCGTTAGGCATTGTTCCAGAGATTCCAGCAGGCAACGCCAGTTCCCACAGAATTTTTGACGAAAATCTTGCTCAGCCTCCACGCATGTGGTCAACCCACCCCGCCAATCATGATCGTGAAGAGAACGCCAAAGAGGTTTATATTCCGTCTCAAATCGATGAAGTCTCGGCTTGGACTCTTTTCAAAAACAAGGATTTAATCAGCCAACAGGTCACCCAAAACCTCCTGCAAGACGCTCACAATGAAAAAAGCCTGACCCCGGAATCGAAGGCGGAATCGATCAAAGCTGTCGATGAGGATTACGAATTCGAGTTCTTCAGGCCTAAATACCATGGAGTCTATCTTTATGGTCGTCGGCTCTGTTTAACCGCTTCCAGTATTGATCAGATGAAAGGTGATTTACCATCGCGGGACCAACTCGCTCCCATGTTTGAAGCACTCTACCCGGAAACGCTGGGCGACAGCATCGTTCAATTGAATCGCCTCAAAATGGAGATCGCTCATCTGAAAGGAATCGAGGACGGCACACTTGAGGCAACCGAAAATCAGATCACTTATCAGGGCGAAATTATAAACCGGAGACAACTGCCAGAGTGGATCCAGAAAGTGGAAGCCGAGCGAGATGCGGTCGTTGCCGAACTGGAACAACACGATCGCCTTTGCCGCGCAACGCATTCTGTGGCCGCTCATTTTTTAGGGAATGGTTGGGAAGCTTACCATGACAGCTTGATGAGATTACTTCACTATGCCGAACACAGCCTTGCAGAACTGGAAGACGCCCTCTCGCATCTGGGTCGGCTTACCGAGGTAACTCTTGCCGGCAACGTCAGTGAGTCCAAGATCAATGCCATCGTCGAGTCAGCCAATGACGTTCACAAAGTCATGCAGGATCTTGAAAGTCAGCGAAGCGAATTGAAACTTCCGTCGAAAGTGCGAAATCAGAAGGCAGTTAAAAATTATCTTGAGGAATTCAAATTCGAATTGCCACCAGCAGATCGAGGCAACATCCAACAATGGGTTAGCGTCGTCGAGAGTTGGGCAAACTCTTTTGGTGATCCATTGATGCGATTACGTGAAGCGAGTTTAGCGCAGCTATTGAAAACGGAAAAAGTAATCAAACGAATCCACATCGGAAAAATGCCAAACGATGCTGCGCCTAAGCCAGCAAAAACGCCGAACACGTATCGGATGTTGCTGCCCGGCTCAGAACGCCCGAAAGCTGAACTTGGTTGGTGGGCAAGATTCAAGTTGGCAGATGGGTTATTTGCTTCTGTTTCACGGTTCGTGGTCGCCGCCTCGATCGTGTTAGCTTGTGTTTTGACGGGTGCCTTTGTCGGCGGATCGACCGTTTACGTTTACAACGGATTAAGTATACCGGTCACGGTGGCAATTAACGAATTGGATCCGGTCAACCTACAACCCGGTTGGCATAAAAAGATATCCATTGGGACCACTCGCCAAGCCCATATTGAAACAAGAGCGACCGGTGGGCAATTGATCGAAGAATTCGATGAGAATACGGACATAGGTTATTCCAGCTTTATTTACAATGTCGCAGGCAGTTCAGCCATGATCGAATGGTCTGCCGTGTATTGGGATGCCGTTCAGAAACCGCCGGTCGATCTCGGTTTTCCAAAGTGGCGAAATTCTTCAGCACGCCACATATTTGAAGAACCTCCTGCCCAGGTCAAAATTGAGGGCAGCGGAGCTACGCGTTCAGTTTTAAGTGTCGTAAAAAAGATGTCTCCGATCCCTCCGTTCGTCGAGATTCAGTCGGCTCAGTCAATTGAAGAAGAAGCTTCCGTTATCTCGGTTCACATTTTGTGGGATAATTCCAACGATAGAAATTATGGTAATTGGTGCGCGTTGGCGATCAGTCTTGATGATTTTCAATCTCTTGCAGAACAACGCTTGAACAAAGATCCCGAGAACGTTCCGCTCTTGAGAACGCTACAGGAATATGCGCGAGAGTCTGCACCTGAAATTCTGGATGAACATCAGAAATTTGCGGAAAGCTTTCCTGACAACCCTGACTTGCAATACATCGCAGTCCGAGCCATGAAAGATGGCCCTGAACAGGACGAAAAATTCTTGAGTTTGTATCGTAAGTTTCCAAATAACGGTTGGATCAACCAAGCCGTAGCATACATTTTTGCCTCACAAGATCAGTGGCGACGGTCATTTGAATGCTTTCGAAAATCGTATCAACAAGGAATCGAAGTTGAAGCCAACGGCCTGAATGCGGCAAGAATTCGGCGATACCTCGGTGATGAAACGCCTGCTAATTTACGGTCTTTTAATCAATCGTTTTTCTATCGCATGTTCCTGGACCTTGAATCAGGGAGGGGTTTGCAAGCTTCGCCGGAAATTACCTACAGTCTTCTGAAGAAAGGTGATATCGAAAAAGCATCTGCAAATACGAGAGGAGATCGCACTCTGGTTACCTTGGTCGGGTGTTCCAGCAATGCGTCACGCCCGATGATCGAAAAGGCATTAAGTTTGGATCCTTCAACGGAATCCAGCATCACTAATTTGATTTACCTAACCGCATTGGCATTTAAAAACAAAAAACCAACACGCCCCTACATTTCGGCCCTTGAGCAATTGGTCGATTCGAGGGAATCAGATTATCCCGAGATATTGAACGGATTAATCGAAAATGGTCCGACGCCTGAACTGGCTGAAAAAATTCAGAAAATTTTGCTTCGCGATCGAGCCGTTTTAACGGCAGCGGCCATTATGATGTACCCCGACGACTGCCCGGAATCGTGGTTCAAAATAGCCAACCAAATGTTGTTCAGCAACGAACGACCCTACCTGGGTGAACCTCAACCGTAAATTGAATTGGACCGGGCAGGCAACTTACAAACGCAGTCAACCAGCTAACGCTTTGAGGACGGCATTCCCCATGGCCGAAGTCGAGATCGGATTTTCGCCTGAATTACAAAGATCTGCGGTTCGATGTCCTGCGGCCAGAGTTGTTTTGACGGCAGATTCGATCTTGTCCGCCAAATCACCTTCTCCGAAAGTCATACGCAGCATCATAGCGACGGACAGTATGGTCGCCAAAGGATTTGCTTTGTCCTGATCGGCAATATCGGGAGCAGACCCGTGAACTGGTTCGTACATCCCCTTGTTATTCGAATCAAGAGAAGCGGACGGGAGCATTCCGATCGAGCCGGTTAACATAGAGGCCGCATCCGAAAGAATGTCACCAAACAAATTGGTGGTCGCAATCACGTCGAACTGTTTGGGAGCCCTCACCAATTGCATGCAAGCATTGTCAATATACATGTGAGACAATTCGACATCAGGATACTTTCGGGCGGTTTGCTCAAAAACTTCACGCCAGAGCTCAGAAACTTCCATCACATTCGCTTTGTCGACCGAGCAGACTCTTCCGTCCCGTTTGCGTGCTACTGCAAAGGCAACATGGGCAATACGCTCGATTTCAGTTTCGTTGTAGACCAGCGTGTTGAAGCCTGTTCGAGTTTGGTCTTCCTCTACACGGATGCCCCGTGGTTTACCGAAATAAATCCCGCCAGTCAGCTCTCGTACGATCAAAATATCCAATCCAGAAACAACGTCTGCTTTCAGCGTGGAAGCCGAAGCCAATTCTGGAAATAAAAGGGCCGGTCGTAAATTGGCAAATAAGCCAAGCTCGGCCCGAAGCGACAACAGAGCTCTTTCCGGGCGGTGATCCCGCTGGATCGCTTCCCATTTTGGCCCTCCAACGGCCCCTAACAAAACCGCATCAGACGAACGAGCCAATTCCAAAGTCGCCCCCGGTAACGGATGTCCATGCAAATCGTAGGCTGCTCCGCCCACCGGAGCCTCCACACATTCGTATTGGCAACCAAAATGATCATTCAAAGTTTCCAATACCCGAATCGCTTCGTGTGTGACTTCAGGGCCGATCCCGTCTCCGGGTAAAATCGCTATTTTTCCAGTTTTTGCCATGGATTTGTTCGATAAAAATTTGGCTGGTATTCAATGATGAAATGATGCGAGATCACTGTTCAGTTTTGCCAATAAAATACGGCATCAATTCCCAACCATTGGGAAAACAGTTCTCGCTGGCCGCGGCAGAGACTTCATGATACGCGTCACTGCTGTCGGCTGCGATTTCGCAGCCTGCCATCGCAAAAGGCACATCGCCGTGGGTATGCGTCTTGGTACTCAGAAAAGTCGGATGATCAGGCGTCACAAGAATTCGAAAATCCTCTGAATTCCCATCAAGATGCTTTAAGATCGGAGCCACAATTTTTTGGTCAATCTCTTCCAGCGATCTGACTTTTTTGCCACAGTCGCCTTCGTGCGATGATTCGTCCGGCGCTTCGACATGCACGCAAACGACGTCATAATCCTTAAGTGCAGCGATGGCGTATTTTCCTTTAGCAGCGTAGTCGGTATCGGTGTAACCGGTGGCTCCTGGGACTTCGATTCGATCCCACCCGATTAAGGCCGCCAGGCCTCTTAACAAATCGACTGCTGTAATCATCGCACCTTTCAGGTCGTAAATTTCCTGAAACGAAGTCAGTTTGGGTTTCTGGCCCAGACCCCAAAGCCAAACATTCGTGGCGACTGGATGCCCATTCTTGGTTCGATTTTGATTGATTTCGTGATCGGCAAACCAGCCAACACTGGAATTCATCAAATCACACAAAAGCCCGCTTCCGGGACCTCGTGGGTAGTCTTCAGCAACCGACTTGTCGGTTAGATCATGAGGAGGCGTCGCTCTTGTTTCTTGTGAAAACGGTGCTGGATTTTCTTGGGTAGCTCGAAACATCAACAGGTTTCGGTAACTAACACCGGCGACAAATTCCATTCGTTTGTCTTCCAGCTTGGCCTGTGCAAATTGCAGCAGAGAAGACGCCTCTTCACTTGAGATGTGCCCAGCGGTGAAGCTTTTCATGGTCTGGTTTTCGATCGAAACCAGATTGCAGCGGATGCACCAGTCATCGTCACCCAATTCAATTCCTTGGGCCGCGGCCTCAAGTGGAGCGCGTCCGGTGTAATTTTCCAAAGGACTATAACCGAGCAAACTCATGTTAGCGACGCTACTGCCAGCCGGTAAATGTCGGGGAGTATGATTAGCACACCCCACGATTCCTCGTTTGGCGATTCCATCCATCGCAGGGGTCGCGGCAGCTTGCAGGGGCGTTTTACCGCCCAACTGTTCTTGTGGCTCATCAGCACAACCGTCGGGAATGATGATGACGTATTTCATTTTGATTCCTGATTCAATCCATCGAAAAATGAGGGGCGTTGCAACACCGGTGAGAAATTCCCCTTGTCCTTTAATCCCATCAGAGTGTTTCGGGACCACAACAAAGGCTTGAAAACCATCCACCAAGCGTATCAGATTCGTCTACTCTGGGAAGGCCCGTCGGCCCAACCGAACTTTGGGTTTATCGCTACGGCTTTGCTATCCAATTCAATAGGCAAGTCCGCATTCCGATGATGACAACGTTCAAAAAGTCACCTGCCATCCGGACCGCTAACCAGTAAGGGCTAAGAATTTAATTGGATCCAAAGGCTTGGTTTCGATCCAGCGTTTCGCCGCAGTAGATGCACCGCTTCCTTTTTCGAGTCGTTTGTCGCCCGCAGGAGGGACAGGCTCCCACGCTTGCTGTAATCTTTCCATCTTTGGACCCGTCGCGTAGGTCAACCTCTTCCATTTTCGCAGCCAGCTCTTTCTCGGTTAACCGCGAATTGTCTCTTAGTAATTCCCACATTGATTGGCACGCCAAGGCCAGGGAATCGATTTTATCCTCCAATCGACGAATGTAATCCTGCTGCTGAGCGGCTTTGAGCTCAGCTCGATTTGCTGTTCGCTTGCCGCTGTCGATTTCGCGTTGTTGATAAATCTCCCAGAACATCAGTTTCACTCCCCAGTTGATTTTCAGAGGCGTTGAATGAATGGTAAACGTTTTCGATCAATCAAGGATCCGGAATCTTTCCGGCTGATCCGCTACTGTCGGCATATTGGCAATCTGTTCCATCGCAGCACTCGCCGCTGACTCTTTCGCTCGATGGGTCATGATCACAACTGGAACGGTTTGCTGATCTTTAGCTTGTGATTCGTGTTGATAGACCGAAGCAATCGAAATCCCATGTTGACCTAGTCTTCCCGTGATCTGTCCCATAACACCAGGCTGATCCATCACGTCGAATCGCATGTAAAAGCGGCCCTCAAGATCACCGGGGCTGGCGAATTCAACTCGTTTGTGATCTTCTGCCCAAAGCTGCAAAGTTTGAAACGTAATTCCGGTTCGTCCCACAGCCGTGTCGATCATGTCCGCCACGACCGCTGACGCAGTTGGCATTTGCCCGGCCCCCTGACCATGAAAAAAAACAGGTCCGACAGCGTCACCGACGACACTCACTGCATTGAAATTGGCTTGGACTTCGGCCAGCGGTTGTCCGATCTTGACCAACATGGGAGCCACCATCAGTTGGATTCCTGAATCGAATAACTCAGCCAAGGCGATTAACTTGATTCGATATCCAAGACGTTTAGAGTAATCTATATCGGCTGCAACGATCGAATCGATACCTCGCTTGGGAATATCCGCCCAATGGACTCGGGCACCAAAACCGAGGTGAGCCAAAATGGCAAGCTTCTGAGCTGCGTCAGTTCCATCGACGTCCATCGTGGGATCTGCTTCCGCCAACCCCAGTTCCTGAGCTTTTGCCAGCGCCTGGGAATAATCTGCACCTTCGGCATCCATTTTTGAGATGATAAAATTGCTGGTGCCATTCAAAATCGACTGCATCGAAACGATTTGATTCGCTGAAAGACATTGACTAATGTTTGCAATGATCGGAATCCCTCCTGCAACGGAAGCTTCGAATGCAATGGAACGTCCAAGTTGGCGAGCTCGATCGAATAGTTCCGGCCCATGTTCGGCCAGCAGAGCCTTGTTGGCCGTCACCACATTTTTGCCACTTTCAAGTAGCTGAAGCGTGATTGATTTTGCGGGTTCGATTCCACCAATCAGTTGGGCAACCACTTCGATCGATTCGTCTTTGATTAGGCGATCAAGATCATCGGTCAACAACCCGTCCGGTAACTCTACGTGCCGAGGCTTGGTGACATCTTGAACGACGATATGTTCCAACCAAAGAGTGCGTCCTGCATGCCGAGCGGTTCGATCACCGTGATCGAGCAACAATCGTGCGACGCCCTGACCTACGGTTCCCAGTCCGACGATAGCGACTTTCGACTTGTCCATCATTGAGCCTTTTCGGCGGTTTCCAAACTGTCCATCCTAGGCATACATTGCCCATCGCTCAATCCGGTTTAGGTTTCATGTAAACGGACCCTGACGATTGTCAGAAAAGCATCTCGAACATTCGTCAGTCAGTTTAATTTGCGGCTAGGTGGAAGATCCGGCCTTTCAAATTTGCCAGACTGACGGGCATCAATTTACTAATGAAGCGGGCAGCTTTTGTGCAATGAAGCCGAATCTAAAGAGTGCTGTTTTCAACATCCCTCAATCGATAGAACTCTTGCTTGGGAATGAACTTGGCTTTCCATTGATCATTGATCCAGCGATACCAAAGATAAAGTTGGCCCGTTGTGTCTGCATAGATATCGTGGTCGGATTGCGAGACTTCTTCACCAACAGTCCAGGTCAAACTGTGGCAGGTTCTCATCTTTTGGATTTCAACAAATTGATTCGGCTTCACACCCTTTGGTTTTCCGATCACATGGACGGTAACTCGTTCGGGTTCCGAATCGTCGGCAAACAGGTCTTCTTGGAAAAAAGATGCTGAAAGTTCAATCGACTGAGATGCGTTGATCGGCCGTCGCGGAAGTTTGGCGTGAATCTGCCGAGCTTTTTTGGCGACGTTCGGATGGATCCCCGGAAGCTTTTTTTTGGTCTTGATGTATTGGGTCGCGACCAACAAGTGCTTTTGCTTCAGGCACTGATCGGAAAGACAAATTGATACAATGCGATCCTCATCAGATTCAGGAAGGGCATGACACGCTCCGCACATCTTCAACGGGTCTTGTTTCTCATTTCCGCATTTATAGCAAACTGCCTGCACCGAATCCCTCAGGTTTTGAATCTTGGTCTACTTCTAGAATACAGCCCGATTTTCCTACCGCCGCCTGTATTTTCGGGCACGATGATTCGATTTTTAAAAAATTTGGTTTGTCTGGCCAAAAAGATGCAAAATTAAATGCGATAGCATCGCGAATCCGGCTACAACCGGAAAAACTGATATCAACAATAATCGGATGGGCGTTTGAATTTCATCGAAAATACGACTGGAAAGCGAACCTTTGGTCGAGTCAGTTCAGAATACCACGATCCGTAGCTAACGAACACCAAAGCTACTCGGTCACGCATCGATCCATTCATAGGACCATTTGAATATATGAAATTTTCTTTGGGTACACTGTTGCTGATTCTTACAGTCTTTGCACTAGCTGTCTGCTTGTTTGTAACGCGAGCTGAACTTGCCAAAAAAACAGCTCAGCTTGATTCATTTCGCAACGAATTGCGATATCTCACTATCGACGACGAAACGAAAATCAACGTCATTTCCATTCCTGCGGTTGGAAGGAAATCTTGGCGATGGAGAATTTTCTTACCTCAAGACCATAGGTTTACACTGAAAGTCGGTTTTGATGACGTGCCATTCAATGGCTTGCCGCTACCTGCACAGCGAATAACAAGGTGCGAACTTCCAAGTGGCGAATCTATCCTGACTGCTTCATTGAATAAAGAGAACGGTGAGTGGGGGCTCAGTTTGCATTCTGAATCTAATGGAACTCAGAATTTCAGCTACGTCCAAGAAATCAATGCAGAGAATACAGAATGGCTCGATAAACGGGGTGGATGTTCAGTGCAAATTGCAGGGGACTCCCAAACAGATGCGGGCGACAGAGAACTCCCTTTCCGCCTCTTATCATATCGAGATGGGCTGACGCCTGCCCCAGGTGTGACCGCTACCAACCCGAATCCAACGGATGGCGTTGCGTTGCGGATCGAGCCAGTGTTGACCAACAACTGATTTTACTGATGATTCTGGAGGCATTCCGATCAATTTGGAGTTCAAGTATTTACAAAAAAATGCCCGTAAGAAATTATCAAAGGAACCGTGGCTAACGCCAAAACGGCTAATTGATCGATGAATCTGCGTCACGTAATCAGTTGATCGGATCCTTGAACAGAATTTGATTGAACCTAGTCAGCTTTCGTAGCTCCGCGCTTATTAGCCGATCGGCGTTAGCCCTTAGGTTTACCCACAAGTTTGTCTGATTTTACGGGGAAACGTTTTATTTTGTTCTTGATAGCGAATGAATAAAGTTGTCTCCGAGTGAACCAAAGTCTTCTTCATTTCGTTACTGCCGTGTTATTGATCAACAC
>JBCCSJ010000044.1:0-25500 GCA_039200505.1 Planctomycetota bacterium
CCGGTTTTGACTGGATCCTCTAGCGCGACAGGATCTAAAACTTCGATGGCCGCTACTGGTTTTTCCCCTTGGCTCTGTTCGGCTGATTTCTGTTCGGCTGGTTTTTGTTCAGCTGGTTTTTGTTCAGCTGGTTTTTGCTTTGGCAAATCCGGTTCACTCGATTCCTGTTTTTCACCACTTGAAATCGACGACGTTGTTAGGCTTCCCGTATCCCAAATCAAGCTCCGTAGTTCGACTTTGAAGTCTTTGTTTTCGCTGAATTTTTCTGCGATCAAATCAGCGACACCCTGGATCACGTCGTCGACAGACTTGAGTCCTTTATCGACGCGAACGAAATCGGTTGCTCTTTTTGCCAAATCAATTTCTGGCGATTTACCTTCAAGAACTTCTTCAGCCAATGGTTCCAATCCTTGCTGTCGGGCAACCTGAGCACGGGACTGCTTTTTTGGCTTAAAGGGCAGATAGATATCTTCGACGGCGCGACTGTTGCCGGCTCGGTCAATCTGTTTCTGTAACTCGTCGGTGAGCCTTCCCTGTGATTCAAGGGACTTAATAACGAAAGATTTTCGATCAGCTAAAGCCTTTAGCTGAGACGCCTTTTGCTTGACCGCAAGAATGAGTTGCTCATTTAAACCACCCGTCTGATCTTTGCGAAACCGGGTGATAAAAGGAATCGTGTTGCCATCTTCGAGAAGCCTAAGGGTGTTCTCTACTTTTTCCGGCGAGAGTTTGAGTTCGCGAGCAATGAGGGAGATGTCAATGTTCATAATTCATCCGAACAGAATGCATGGTCAGCATTCCGATTGTCTGTACCAGTAAATGGACGCCAGATTTTCTTTCAAGCTTTTCCAACAGATTCAGTTTATCAATTTGGCCCGCAAGTAAAACGGCTTTTTAAGAATACCAAATTCCAATTCCCAGTTTTCTAGCTATTTTGGTGACATGTGTTGCCTAGATCTTGCACTCTTGGTGGTTCGGGCGTCCGGTAGAGAAAGCATGCAATGGCAATCTTGGCAAAACCGCCGATCGTTAAATTCAAAAATACCCAAAGATCCCGACTCCACCCCTATATATCCGTTAATTATCTGATCTGGATTTGATTCGTGTGAATCCTGGTGAATTTTGGTGACCCACAATCTGAAAAGGGTTTTGGGTGAACCAACATCATGTCGACCGCTGCCAGTCAATCTACAACCATCATCAATGCGTCGCATGACGATCAGAGCGGATCTCGATTCCAGTCGGATGCATTGGCGACGGGTCTATTGTTTGCCATTTTGCTCACTATTGGTCAGCGAGCTGTTGGTTTCGTTCGGGGCATTCTTTTTTGTCGATTCATGGACGACCAACAACTGGGACAGTGGTCGCTCATTTACAGCTACCTGATGTTGCTGGCTCCTCTGGCTGTGCTGGGGCTTCCTGGATGCCTGGGAAAATTCACCGAGCATTTCCGAAACCAGGGACAACTTGGCGAATTTCTTCGTTACGTGGTTGGATACAGCAGTACGGCGACGGCCATATTCGTTGGTTGTATTTTTTTGTTTCCCGAACAATTTGCCTATTTCTTCTTTCGAGATTCAACCCAAATCTCGCTGGTTCGTTTCTTGGCCGCTGGAGTGGTTGTCGTTGCCGGGTTCAATTTTTTGACCACGTTGATGGAATCACTTTGCCAAATCAAAACGGTAACCTGGATGCGTTTTATTTCTGGGATTGTTTTTGCAGTTTTCGGGACCGGTTTAATCTTCGTTTCCCATTACGGGGCCATGGCAGCCACGGTCGGATTCTCGGTCGGCTGCATTTTGGGAGCGATCCCTGCCGTGTGGGTGGTTTACCGAAACCGACAAGATTTTCGTTGTAATACACGAAATTTATCACTTGCAAAATTTTGGTCACGGATTGGCCCATTCGCCATGTGGTTATGGTTTTCTGATTTGTTACACAATCTATTTGAAGTCTCCGACCGGTATATGCTGATTCACTTTTCCACCACATCCCCCGATGTCGCTCAAGGATTAGTAGGCCAATACCACAGTGGAAGGGTGGTGCCGGTGTTGTTTGTCAGCATTGCGGGGATGGCTGCTGGAATTTTACTTCCCTACCTCAGCCGATTTTGGGAGCGAGACGAAAAAGATTCTGCGAGAAGGGCTCTGAATTGGTTCGTCAAATTGTCGTCCTTTGGATTGACGATCGCAGGTTTTGGCGTTCTGCTGTTTTCGGTGCCCTTGTTTGACTGGTTGCTTGAGGGGAGATACGACGATGGTCGATCCGTATTGCCAATGACTCTGGTCTACTGCATCTGGATGGCAGTCATTTTCATCGCTCAATCCTACCTTTGGGTTGCAGAAAAAGGTCTCTTGGTCGTCATCAGCTTAGGATCAGGATTGCTTGCCAATTTTTGTTTGAACTATCTATTGATACCCTATTACGGTTTGCATGGTGCGGTGATGGCGACGACTATCGGAAACGGTTTTGTGTTGATTTCTGTCCTGTTAATGAATCAAAAACTGGGATGCTCAAAGAGTGTCGGAATTTGGTTGGCAGCCTTGTTACCGATGCTATTGCTGATCGATCCACTCATCGTTGGCTTTGTTTTGCTTGGACTTTGCATCGTTGCACTCAGAACCAATTTGATTTTCGATGCGTCGGAAAAAGAACAACTTCTTCAGTTTGTTCAAAGCAAACTTAAGTTCATTTACCCAGCATCTTGATCGAGATTTCTTAAAAATTTTCATTCACTGCAAATCTGAAATCGAATTTGCAAGCCATTTTGATCCGGGGCAACCGACTAGTGTTTTTGCCGAGTGCGATCATCGGCGGCAAAGAAAGATTCGAATTCTCGCGACATCCGATTTGGGTCCAATTCCAATCGGATGGACTACCCAAACACAGGTTGTTGCAGCCCCGTTTTTACCCTCAAATTCTGCAATTCTTCCCTTGCGAATGACGCATCGAGATAGGGGATCGATATCCAGTGTTCTGCTGGGCCTGCCGCAGCAGTATCGACCACTAGGCGGGCCATACCCCATCTTTGATCGAACGGATTTTGGTGAATCGATATGGTTTGAATCTTCTCAAAGAAGGTAAAACTGGTCTTTCGATTCAGCACACCGCTTTTGTAAACCACACCATTTTCGTTGCGGGCGTACTTCATTGATCGTCCTTTTCTCAAGGCCCATATCCAGAGTAGCGGGGCGGCGATGGCTCCTGCAATCCAGCCGAGCTTGACAGAAAAAAATAATCCTAGCATGCCGATCATGGTGGCTTGGACGACTGACAGACGACAAAGTCTTTTGCCAGCCTTGGGATGGAGTGGATGAAAGGTCCAGTTGTGCGATTCCCATTTTAAGCCAGGTCGAATCTCGTTGATAAAGTCCTGAACCTGGTTGCGGGGAATCACCGGTACAAACCAGCGTTTGGAGATCGTCGCGGTGGCATCCGATTCAGGCCCCGAAGCACCGCCGGCAGTTTCTATTTTCAAAGAAACGAGTCCCAACCATCGCATGATTAATTTTTCGTGAACGCTAACAAATTGAATTCTTCGGCGAGGAATGGTCGCCGTAACCTTCGTAAAAAGACCGCAGCGAATACGAAGGTCGTCACCCTGTCGAGTCAGGTCATATCCGTAAAACCTTAAAATGAACCAACCAACGCCCAGAATTCGAATGATCAATAAGGCCGCACAAATTGCCAACCCCGCCCCCAAAACCGTGGATAAACTGGACGTCGAAGCAGGCAAAAAACCGCTTACCCATCGGATCAAATCCTGTGGATCATCCGATCCAAACTGAAAGTAAAACCCCAAAACGATCCCGATCATCAACAATCCCCGATCACTCGCCAATCCAGCTTTGATCAACCAGCTGACTGGAATCCGTAAAATGGATCGCGGTGTGTCTTGAAAAGGTCTCGGTCCGGTTGCCTCGGCAGATTCTAGGATGGGGGCCGTCCCTGAATCTAAATCGCCGAAGGATTCGGATGGACCTTCATCAACTGCGGTTGTGGCTTTGATTTTGATTTCGGACTTGCGGACGAAAACCGCACTTCGTAGCCGGTCAATGTCCGCAAGCGACAGCACTCTTAATACGGCTTCTGGTTTCGTACCACTAGCCGTTTCTACCCTGACTTCGGCCACTTTGATCAAACGATGCAACAAATTCTGTACTGAGTCGATGTTTTGGATACGCTCGATGGGAACCGTTCTAGCACTTCTAAAGAACAGCCCTTGTCGTACGATCAGGTGCTTTTCGTGAATACAGTACCGGAAAGTAAAGTACCGAAAGATAGACGCCATCACGGCCGGGATGATTCCAAGTGCCGAAATAATTAATAGTGTCGAATTTCCCTTGGCCGCCCCGAAAAGAGCCAGCAATACCGGAAACAGAAATGTCCTGCCGTGCGAGATCAGGTCGAAAGCCAATGACGTTGGATGCAAGCGGGACATTTTTTGATTCATTGCATCTGCCTGTTATGTCAGTTCAATCGGTCCCGTAACTCAGCTTTCAAGCTTCTAACTCAAATATTGAAAATCTATTTTAGAAGGTAATCTGTCCGTTCAAATATTTGTATAGGACAAAGAAACCCAACTAAACGACCTCTTCATTAACCCTTTGGCGAATGATCAAGTCTCTTAATTCGATTGCGGTTTGATGGGAAAGTCCTTCCACCGTTATCGAGGCATTCTGAGTACCTGCAGTGTTGATGACTAAAGTGCCTAAGCCAAAAAGTCGCTGAAACGGGCCTTGAACCACGTCGGCGTGCTGGACTCGTCCCAATGGAACGGTGACTCGGTGACGCCAAAATACGCCGCGATGTATTTCAAAACCTTCCGAATCCAAACGCCATTTAGCATATTTGAATTCGATAGGAGGAAACACAAACGCAAAAATCCAGACGGCAGCAACGAACACACCGGTAACCGAAGCAATCGTAAAGAAAGCGACACCAACGTTCAAATAAACAAATGCGGCGATCAAACCGATCAGACTACCACCGGTCAGAAAAAACGCCATGATGACCAAGCCGATGATCGACACCTGGATGCTTTGCGGATCCAGTCGATAAAAGTCGTTTGAAACATCGATCGCATTGTGAGGTTGCGGCAGCAGAGATGATTCACCGACAGAGGAATCAGAAAACGTATCGGCCTGCCTATCGGAAGAAATCTCGACAAGGTCGTGTTGTCGGTGTTCAAGCGGATCTGACAAATCGTTGGACGTTTCCAGAGGTCCAAAATCTGATGCCGAACCCTCGCCGGCAGATTCGAAGTCATGAAGCGGATCAAATTCCTCGCGGTCGGTCATCAGGTGGTTGCCTTGATCTTTGCTCTCATAATTTTTGCGAATGAAAAAGAGAACAGATCATTCGTTAAGCGAAACATCCAGTTGATAAAAATCGATAGCCGTTTGGCCCATCACTTGTCGTGTTTCGTCTTCCGAGAGTCCGCCAATGCATTGGGTTAACGAATCAAACACTTGTTGGTAAGTCGCTGCTAATTCGCAAACAGGCCAATCGGATCCAAACATACATCGCTGTGGAGTGAAGAATTCCAAGGCGGTTTCCACATATGGTTTTAAGTCGTCCGGTTTCCAATGATTCCAATCCGCTTCTGTGACCATTCCTGACAATTTGCACCACACATTGGGACACTCGGCGGCAGATTCCAAGTCGTTAATCCAGCCTCCTGTTTTACCCTCTTTAATTACCGGTTTAGCAAGGTGGTCGATCACGAATTTGGCGTTTTCGAATCGTTTTGCCACGGTGGATGCGTGTTTCAGATGCTTGACGTAAAATAATAAATCGTAAGGAATTTCATGTTTTTCAAGTACGGCTAACCCGTTCAGGACATCGTCTCGAATGATAAAATCATCATCAGGTTCATCTTGAACGACATGACGAACCCCGACGAATTTCGGGTGTGCCTTGAATTCTTCTACTTGGGATTCGCAATCGGAACTGGCAAGATCTACCCAGCCCACGACCCCGGCGATCCAATCATTCTTTTCGGCCAACTCCAACACCCAGCGATTCTCTTCGACGTGGTGTTGGGTTTGCACGAAAACCGTTTTTTGTACTTCGGCTGAATCGATCAACGGTTTCAGATGTTCCGGCAGGAAATTCTGACAGATCTTTTCGAGCCCCTCACTTTCTTGCCACGAATGATCAAAACCTTCCAGCGAACGGTCCCAAAAATGGTGGTGGGAATCAACAATCATGGTTTCCTCAGATCGGGTCACTGTTTTCGGGGCGGCATTCTACATAAAACCAGTTGTGGATTGGTTTAAGAATTTCACGAACCTCGGCCACCAGTTGTTCATCCATCGGATCGTTGATCCAGTCGCACCATTGTTGCACTCTTTTTGGATTCGCTGAGCCTGTAACGCAGGTGGTCATGTCGGGATGAGCGATTGAAAACTGAAGAGCCAATTTTGCAATATCGACGCCAGCCTGGGTGCAATGATCAGCCGCTTTCTTGGCGACTTCTCGAACCTCGGGCGTGGCTTTGTGCCATTCAGGCAAGGGAGCATTGGTCAACAAACGAGCACTAAAAGGAGCGGCGTTCATAATGCCGATTCCTTTTGATTTTAGTTCGTCAACGATGTCGGCCAACATCGTATTTTGAAGCGTGTAATGATTATAAGAGAGGATAAAATCTAATTCGGATTGTTCCGCCCCGGTGGTGAAAATCTTCATCGGGTAGCCAGAGATTCCTACAAATCGGACCTTTCCCGATTCTTTAATCTTCAACAGTTCAGGAATCGTCTCGTCCCAAATCTGTTGCATGTCAACGAATTCAATATCATGGCAAAGGATCATATCCAGATAATCCGTTTTCATCCTTTCCAGACTGATGTCAACGCTTTCCCGAACTCGTTTTGCCGAAAAATCAAAGTGCTGAGGCGCGTAACGACCCAGTTTTGTGCACAGGTGGTAACTGTCTCGAGGAATTCCATCCAGAGCCATGCCCAATAACGATTCTGAAAGCCCCCTTCCATAATAGGGCGAGGTGTCGATCAGATTCATTCCGTTGTCTAGCGCCACGTGGCAAGCTTGCATCGCTTCTTTGACGTCGATCTTTCGAAATTCAGCTCCCATCGATGAGGCACCGAACGAAAGGACGGTCAGATCCAGCCCAGTTTTTCCGAGAGTTCGTTTTTCCATGATTTTCCCTGATTGCAAATTCAAACGGATATTCTAGGCCTTAAAACTGGAGGTGGTAGTCCCATGGCACGTACTTCAGAATTTCGCTTACCCTTCAATGAATTGCGGGCTGGACGGAGAGAGGACGGTGACCAATGCAGGGGCGGAACCGTCAGATGCCCAAACGCCTCCCCTGCTCTGCCGCTACCTGCGGGACAACCAACGATCAAGTAGCTACCGATCGGTGTAGTCCTCCGCGTCCGAAATTTCCGGATGTTCGAAAATTCTAAAATTTCCGATCTCAGCAAGTTTTGGTGCCTCGCGAGGATTTCTGAGCCCAAGTAGAATCTCATTTTTGGCATCTAGTTGGAGAAAAAAATTGCCTGCCATCATTGAAGCACTTCGTCTAAATGGTTCCGAGTACATCAATCCTGGGAAGCCAGACGGTTCGGTTACCCGAAATCTTGCGGTCGAATCTGTGAAGCTTCCTGAACCAAAAAAAGGGGAAGTCCTGGTCGAACCGCTATTTGTCGGAATCTGCGGATCCGACAACAGTGCGAGTACTGGCAAGCCTAATTTTGATTGGGTGGATCGGCCAAGAACCATTGGTCACGAAGCCAGCGGTCGAATCGTCGGCTTCGGCCCCGATACCGAAGGGATGGGCGGACTGAAATTAGGCGATGAAGTCTGCATCATCCCGATGAGAGGCTGTGTCGACCGTCGTTGTCGCGGATGCCAGCGAGGAAGACCGAACTACTGCCGAACGAAAAAGATTTTCGGATTTCATCGTGACGGAGCGATGGCCGAAAAGATGGTGGTCAATGTCGGTCGATGTATGCCACTGGCAGAAGGAATCACGCCGCTTCAGGGCGCCGTAGTCGAACCGTTGTCCGTGGTTGCCCAGGGGATTAACCGCAAGTGCAATATCCAACCGGGAATGGACGTCGTAGTATCAGGATGCGGAATCATCGGCCTCATGGCAGCCGAATTGGCTCGAGCTGCTGGTGCTCGAGTCGCCGTGACAGGAATTGAACGTGACCGAGATGTTCGGCTGAAATTGGCTGAAGAAAGAGGATTCATTCCCATTGTTGTTTCCGAAGAAAAACCACTCCACGAACAACTTGCTTCAGGAGTTGAAGATCTGAATGGGAAGCGGTTTGGAGACAGCTATGAAAACGGAACTGTCGACGTGCTGATCGAATGCTCCGGGTTCCCGCCTGCCTTGGGATCTGCTGGGTTGTCAGTCCAACTTGAAGGTAGCATTTGCGTGATCGCAACCTTTGGGTCGGACGTCACGTTTGGAGCCACCGCTTTCACGCGGTCCGGTCAGTACATGAGCGGAGTAATGGGATCCAATCGCGAGGATTTTGAAACCGCCCAGAAATTGCTTCAACAGGGAGTCTTCCCCGTCGATGTTTACTCGCAGCAATACTCATTTTCCGATGCGATTGATGCCATGGAAGAGTCTATCATGGCAAAAACGCCCAAGGCGATCTTGGCCGTTAATGCCTGATGGGTAGACCTCGCTCGGCGACCATTTCAATCGCTTGTCTGACGAGGCATTTCAAAATCGGACTGGCAACCAAAAAAGCAACATCTTTGCTGAATTCTTAACCAGCAAAGATGGCTTTTTGACGCTTATCCAATCAACGCTTCGATGTAAAAGGAGCGGGGCGACCTTGCTGCGACTGCCTTGCCTGACGAATCGCAGCTTTTCCTGGTTGCGAAGTCGCGGCCAAGAAATTGTCGATCTGAGCCTCTTCACGCAGTTTCTGAAATTCGTTGGCCATCGCCAGCCGAAGCTTCTTTTCCAGAATGTCTTTATAGATCTCTTCCTTGACTGCGTCAGAATCGGTAACGACAGGATCTGTCCTTCCCAGGCAGTACAGGATCAACCAGTGTTTGCCAACTTGAACGACTTTTGACAACTCGCCGCGCTGAAGGCTAAAGGCTTCTTTTTCGAGTTCTGGCTGTCCGCCATTCTTTCGGATTGGAGGAACGGCGCCGTAGTTATTTTTCGAAGCGGGCTCCATCGAATACTGCTTGGCAAGTTTGCCAAAAAAATCAGCCGTTGGATTTTTGCTGGCCATGTTCCAAACTTTTAAGGCCGATCTTTGGTCACCGGTTACGATGGCAAGGACTTCGACCATTTCTCCAAAATTGGCATCAAACCCTTTTTGCATATCTTCTTGGGTCACGTCGACTGACTTCTCGACCAATTTCTTCATGGCCACGGTCGGCCACACTTCATCTTCGATATAAAACTCGACTTTGGACAAGTCGTTATTTGTCACATACTTGAGCCATTCGTCGGTATTGATTTCCCCAAAATTGGCCTCGGCTGCCCTAGCGATTTCCGCGTTGATGTCTTCTTGACTGACTTGAAGGCCAGACTGTTCCAAAGCGTCCAGCAAGATTTGCCGAGTGATTTCAGATTCCAATATCTGGGCTCCGTAATGGGAAATGCAATCTTCTGCAACATGATTGAGCATGATGTTCCTGCCGTTCACTTGGGCAGCGACGCCTGGCATCTGACGCCCCAGTTCCGGATCATTCATTACATTCACAATTTTGGCGGTCGATTGCATCTGTTCAAACAGATTCAAAGCCGCTGATCTCAACTTGGATTTAGATAGCTCTTCGACGATTCGTTGTTTTTCTGCCTCAACTTGCTGCGGAGGAAGCGGTTCGGCTGGAAAATGTTTCTCACACTTCAAGACAATGAATACATCGGCCAAAGGCAAAACTTCCGAAACTTGTCCCGGCTGCAAGCTGAAAGCCAAGTTCTCAAACTCCGGCATGCCCGAGTTCCGCCGGACAGGCAACAACAGACCTCCCATACCGTTAGTGTTTTGGTCGATAGAAAATTTCTTGGCCAACCGATCAAACCCTTCAGGGTTACGCAAAGCTTGTTCCTGAATCTGCCGTGCTGTTTCGGCGGTTTTGACCACAATTTGCCGAACCTGAACGCTCGGGCCATAGTGATATTCAAGTCGCTCGGCGATTTCGGCTTCGCTGACTTGGATACTATTAGCCGCCAAGCGACGAATCGCCATCATGTGCCAAACGTGTTGATTTTTCATCTGATCGACGGTGATCTTTTTGTTCGAAGTCACCGTTTCGATGTAACGCTCGACAGATAATCCAAACTTTCGTGCGTTTGAGGCAATTTCATCGTTGACGTCTTTTTCGGTAATTACAATTCCCTGTCGCCGACATTCTTCTAAAACCAGCAACTTGTTAACGATATCTTCGAGTACATCCTCCCCAAATCGCCTCAAACATTCTTGAGCTACTTTTTGACGAGAAATTGGTTTCCCATTGACGACCGCCAACGTTTCGATCTGTTTGGGTGTCGACTGCTGGGCTGGTTGTCCCAAAACTGGCGACAAAAAAATTGTCACCAATGCCGAAGCAGTCAAAATAACTTTCGTTTTTTGGATCAGATCCAACGCGCACGCTTCCTTGCGGGCCATTTGATTTCTCCAGAGGGATGGAAAAAGAGTATTCAGTTTTCAGACTCAATTCTGACGAACTGGTCGAAGTATAAAGATGGGGCGGAAATTGGGTCAAGACAGATCGAAACGCAGCTTCGGACAGTCGAACAACATTCTTTAGCAATATTGGGATTTGCTAGCGAACAATTAGCAAAAAAAGGGAGCCGCTGCAAAAATCTTTCCTAGAGATTTGAAAGGAGTTGGTTTTTGAAATCCATCATCAACTGCTGAGCAGACGCTGGAGCGATAAAATTTGAATCCAGCCTTGCCGAAATTTTCAATCGGTTTTTAAAATTAATCGCAGCAAACGCTCCCATTAATCCATGTGCCAGTGGTGGATAGATAACGATTTGATCAAATCCGATTTGATTCCCGGTGTCAGCTTCTTTTTGCGTCGTTAACCTCGGTAGGAATCGTCCGATATTGGTGAAGGAAATTGTGGCTGAGACTTGAGAACTATTCAATCGTTTTTCGAGGCCACCGGGCAAGCGTCGGAACAATTCAAGAAATCGCCAACAATTAAGGCTCAGACGCCAGTCTCGAATGACACCAAGTTCATGGTCGATTGTTCGTAACAGTTCTTCAGGGGCGTCGATATCCTGACGCGTACGGTCCAGACTAATCATCGTACAGTGATTGCAGGCAGCCTGTTTCCGGTAGGCACGATCACGCTCATTGATTGGAATTACCATTCGGACATAACCTGGCGGGGAATCAGGTTCTTCATTCCTTTTTTGCTGCCAAGCGTCGACTGCGATAAACAGATCACGAACCAATAGCGTATTAAGAGATACTCGATTGTTGTTGGCGGCTTGTTTTAACTGGGTACTGGTTCTGGCATCAAATTCCGTTTCAAGCAGGATTGGCCGTGAGTCCCCATCTTCAATTTTTGAACTGGATAACGGAATGACTTTGCGAGTCATCACCCGGTAAGCGGATCGTACGCTTTTCCATTGGGCTGGCAAAAGCCGAAGCCATTCCCTGAATTGAACCTGGGGTTGGCATCGCAACAATGAAACTTGAAGCGGTGGAAATTTTTTGCTTGCCGCATCGAAACTGGAATTCTGAAGTTTACGATAACAACGAAGCCAGTCGTTGAGCCACTGGGCCATTCCGATTCCATCGATCGCGACATGATGCACTAAAAATAGGAGGGAACCTCGACTGGGCGTTTCCTGAACTCCGGTACAGGCAAAAACACGAATCCCAGGCTCTTTCGTGATAGAACGACAATCGAGCGAAACGGACGCTTCAGAAACCGAATTTTCTTCCCATTTAACGGGCGAAATACCTTTCTCCACCCAAACTGGCTGGCCGGCCCTCGACTCGACAATACACTTGGAAAAAGGATGTCGATTACAAATAATCTGATGCGTCTGCTGGACGAGATTCTTCTGCAAAGGCTGGTTGAATCCCAATTTGACTGTAAATAGAGCAGGATTATTGCCCAACCGATTGTGGAGAAAGTATTCCTCGAATGCTTTAAGTTTGATTGGGAACGAGTTCATTAACAAAACATTAGATTGAACATGAGTTGGCTGCGGCCGATTTCGATTGAAAGCGAACTTTAATCGGGATGTTACAAGGAGCTCGGGATCACAATTCTTCCTTGAATCGGCGGTTCAAATACTTTACGTAGAGGTCAACGCCAAGTTTTCGACCTGGGCCCCCGGGGATCCACGTCGGCTTTCTTAAACTTTTCATCGCCGCCAGCAGTTCCGACGATTCGCCAAGAGCCAATTGGACAAGAAGTTTGCCGGCGGTCGTCCCCTGAACCATCCCATGCCCGTTGTATCCAAACGAAGCGAATAGGTTCGGCCGGATTTCACCGAATACCTGACCGCAATTGGCAGACACGCCAATGATACCACTCCAAATGTTTTCAGCCTTTAATGAATGGTTTGGAAATCGCCGCTGTGCTGATCGCAAATGATCTTGAACCACTGGATCCAATTCTTGAGACACTTTTTTTACAGGATGATTGCCATAACTTGCATTGTTTCGAACAAATAGTTTGCCTTTTACCAACCGAATAGAACTTCCAACCCGTTCTACCGAGGTGACACCCCAATCAATGGAATCTTTCTGAGCCGCCGCTTCACTCACGATTAGATTCTTACTGAATGGTTGTTTCGAACTGATCACAGTTACATAAGTTCGCATTGGAAAGATACGAAACCAGCCAAAGCCCAGCCGATTGGCAAATCCATTGTTGGCCAGAATTACCTTGGGGGCCTTTACCGATCCTTGAGAAGTAGTGGCAAGCCAATGTTTTTGACGTTTGAGAGTCAACACCGCAGAGTTTTCGAAAATCCGAACGTTAGGGGGAAGAGATTGAACCAGCCCCAATCCCAATTTGGCAGGATTAACTAAAACCGATTCCTTTTGGCGGACGGCTCCACGGTAACCCTGCATGGATGTTAAGGATTCAACCTCGCTTCCTTCAATCGTTGAAAACGGTGAACCCAGCGCACTTAGAGTTTTTTGCACATATTTGAGTGATCTAAGTCCAGCTTTACCTCGAGCAGTGATCAACCGACCTGCTTCGTTCCAGTCACATTGAATTTGATTCTCTTGGACGGTCGACCGAAGATCATGAAGTCCAGCGACTCCTAATTGATAAAGGTTTTTGTTCTCTGCAAGGTTGCTGTCAAAATGACCCAACGAAACAAGAAATCCAGATGAACGAAATGAGCTTCCCATGCCAAAACGATCGGCGTCGAGGATCGTAATCGAATCATGAGGACATCTTTTTGTTAAATGACGGGCGGCAGAAAGCCCAGTAAATCCTGCTCCTATGATCAGCCAATCAGTTTGGATTTCACCTTCAACTTGATCGTGACAGTCTGGAATTTGATCGTCATTGAGCCAGGAATTAGTCTCGTAAGTTGGACCGTGTGACATTCAAACGCGTAAAGGTATTTATGTGTTAGAGAAATCGTGCTTAATCATTCTGCTCCCAATTCGTTGGGCAGTCTTGACTTCATCAAAGGTCGAGCGACCGTGATTGCGTCGCAACAGTAGCGTTTGAAAAACTTCCAGCGATTTCCGGTCGATAAAGGCGATTGTCTCGTTGGCAGGGTTTTCCATTCCCGGCAACTGAAGCGTGAATCCCGAGTAAAGAATGTTGGCCCCAGTCGATTTTGCGACCTGCCACATCCGCTCGTTGGAATTATCAAATGTAAATAAGAACGCATCCTTTTCGGTTTCCAGCAGCCTTTCGATTATTTGGCACCAAAATGAAAAAGTCAGATAGGGAGAAGTCAAGCAACAGTCCAACCATACCCCATTGATTTCAGCAATTGCCCGAACATCACCAACTGTTTCGAGTGCCCGATTTCGGTTTGCATCGGGAATCCCGTCGAGCGATCGAAACCCAGGCTGCGCCACCAGTAGGGCACCCCCCAAAACTTTGGACGACTGGTCCACTAGAACGAAGTGATTGGCTCGCAGGAGATAACTTTCAGGAAATTGCAACCCAAGGAAAGATTTGCAACCGCTCAGATAATCACGAGACTGATTAGAGTCTGGGCGAATTAAGCGGTGGACTTGCCCATTAGTCGATTTATTTGTCATGAAGCAGTTTCAAAGTTGCCAAGAAAATCAAACGAGAATTTAACAGGAAGACAAAGCTTGGAACCGCATCTAGCACAAAATTCTCAATTGCCGATGCCACAGAGTAAATCGGCACCAGCGCTGCGTCAAGAAACGAAGCGATCCTGACTTATCAAATTCACGAACGCTCTTTCGAGAAAAGTAGATTGGCGATCGGCTTCCCAAAACTGATTACACCGACTCATGGTGTTCTGAAAATTTCGGGATTTCGGGGGATCTTTTCAATGCTGAAGTAGTTTTGTTGCTGTAAGCATAAAAAAGCCCCTGAATACCACAGGGGCTAAAATTCGGACTCGATGGAAAAAGGAGGATGAAGGGGATGAATGCCTACTTGTTTCTTTCCCCAAATGGGGGCAAGTTCAGCGTTTCATCTGTTAGGTTTTGCTGGGGAGTATTGAGCTGCAACGTGGGTTGCCACCCTGCAGACGCGGAGGTGACAGGCTTACGTTGATACGAGATCTGCGTTGCGTGTGTTTTCATAGACTTTCCTTTGGGGTACCGATATTGAAGAACTGTTTTGCCGTCTGGATCCGTACCTTTCTTCGTATCCTGAACTTCTGTTGCAGGCTCGATTTCTTCTAAGTTTCCATCTTCTTCCAGTTCGTCTAACTCATCCAGTTCTTGGTTCGATGGGAGAGTCGATTCTTTTGAATCCATTGCGTTGTCTTCTTGATCAACGTCGGAATCCGAATCTTCATTGTCGAATTCTTTTTCATAAGGCTCAAAAGAACTATCAATCGCTTCACCCCGATTCGACCAATCAACACCTCCATTAGGAGCATTAAATTGCTTAGGTTGGTTTGGCGGAGCTGCGTAGACCGAGAAAGGAACACCTTGATGAAATTTTCTGCCACTCAACAAATCGGTCGATTGAATTCCAGATTGAATGTACGCGGGATCGCGAGAGATTAGCGTTGAATTGTGTGCGCTGTAGGGATTGTAATAGCTGGGATCCACCATCGGCTTTCCAGCATTGTAACCTCGAGAGTATCCATGTCCGAAAAACCGCCAAGCATAAACAGATGCTCTGCCGATTCGCCCCTGTTGGGCATGAACACAGTCCAAAGCTGATAATTGAACCAGGCAAAAAATGGTTGACAGAAAAACGAATGAGCGTACCACGGTTCCTCCTTGAAACGTTACGGAGCGATGAGCTTCTTCAACTGTAACAAGTATCGAAAGTCAACTTGCAAATCTACAGCTTGATACCAGTCAGATTGGATGTGTGCCGATGACGCGGTCAATCAAACTGACGTCCCGCATTGTTTGTACTAAGGAATGATTACGCGTTGCGGCAACTCTAGGGAACATTCTGTTTGAATTGCTTTCCTTTCGCCGCTTGAAAGTTCACACCTTCAGATTTTAAACAAACCCGCTGTTTTTGCTTCGCATTGATGATCATGCTTAAGAATTAAGTTCCACTCGGATGTTGCGGGCAAACACGGCATAGTCAATCCCTTGATAACGCACTTCGAATCGCGAGTCTTTTCCGTCATCGATGACAATCCTACCCTTTTCGATTCGCGCTGATTTTCTTTCGAAACAGGAAAGGTCGATATGATCGTATCCGTCGGATCCATCGATCTCGATTACATCGTTTTGTTTGGCAATAAAAACGTCTTCCCCTTCTGGTTCGAAAGGTTGCGTGTCGTCGGTGTTAGGTTCTGGGGCTCGCGAGTCGGAACTCGTCTGTGTTGGAACCCTTTTTTGGCCATGATCCAGCGGAGATTGCGGTACTTGAGTGGAAGGTAGTCGACCTTGCGATTCCGATGGACTGACGGAACCTACGTTGGCTGAAGGAGTTAGGGATGAGTTGCTGACGTAGTGCAGCGACCCTGCCCCGGAAATCGAATTAGTCGAATCAGTCGAATCTGGTAAGTTGGTCTGCTGTTCGATGGCATCCCTTCCGTTCGGCGTGAGGTCATTGGGAGCAATTAAAACCGGGTCGAATCCAAAAGAACCCCCAACAGCATCTACTGCCGCGTGGCTGGCATCCAAAAATTCCCTCCTATCAATATACTGATCTATCTCGGCTTGCGAATCACTCGATTCGGAGGGGGTAGACTTATTTGACGGCACTTGAGCGCTGGAACTTGGAGGTGGATCCAATCTTGTCGGATGAAGCTCAAATGGCTGAGGTATCTCTGTCAAATTTTCAGTTCCCAAGTTGGTATTCATCGGAGCTGAAACGATCTCCGAATGAGCCGGTTGAGCTATTTGATGACCTACGACTTCAACCGGAATACTAAAATCAGCCGGACTTGGGGTCGCGCACTGATAAGTCTCAATCAGCTCGCTTTTTAAGTACAAATTGCTGGCTGTAATATTATGACTTTTTGGAACTCGATTTTCCGACAGCTGAATCTGTTTGGGTTCGGAACTATTCGTTCGATGGGATAATGGAATCGTTTTCTCAAAGCTTTTTCCAGCTTGTGGGCGAATGATCTTTCCAACGGGTAGCTCAGGTCGATTGGTCGAAGAATTGCTCCGATTCCCTTCGAGCCTGCCAGATGAGCTTTCCAGCTTCGCGAGAATCGATTTCAAATCAATGTCGATCTGTTGAATAGTCCGAGGCCGTGATTCCGCGGCTGCAACTTCATTAACAAACGGATCCCGGCAGATTTCTTCGATTTCACTATTTGATAACTGAGTTCTGCCATTTATCGGCTGATTAGCTGGTATAGAAATATCAGGCCGTGAGAAATGGTAGGGTTCCTGGTTCATGTTGTGCCGACCGTTGACTGGATTTTTTTCGACCTAAGGACTCGCCATGAGTTAAGTTACCGGCTAGCGTCACTGAAAATTCGATTTTTGTTGGTAAGTCACTAACTAAGCAAGCCGGTAAATAAATGTTTCGCGAGTACTAAGGTCACATCATCTGTTTCGGATGATCCTCAATCGAGATTTGAGGCAGCTTTCAAACGAAACGGAAATGGCGGTCAAACGGAAAAGTCTGATTTATCGCACGAGAGAAACTTTGAGGATGAAATTCCCAACATCAGCCGTGGCCCGTTGACCATCAAAATCTCAGTTTTCTATAATCTGTCGCTTCAGACTAAGGTCTGATTCCGTTTCCGTTTGTCTTTTGGAACCAATGAGCTGATGAAAATTCACGAATATCAGGGAAAAGAAATATTCAAGCAGTTCGGTGTGACTGTGTTGGAAAACAGGGTAGCCCGAACTCCGGAAGAAGCGGAAGCCGCATTCACCGAACTTGGCGGCACTGTCGCGGTCGTCAAATCTCAGATTCATGCGGGGGGGCGAGGGAAAGGGACATTTATCGAACAACCGGATCAGCATGGAGTGCAATTGGTCAAATCGGCTGACGAAGCCAAGACCGCTGCTGCAAATATGCTCGGCAATCGCCTCGTTACCATACAAACGGGTGAAGAAGGAAAAACTGTCAATCAAGTGATCGTCGAAGCGGGATGCGATATCGCGCGCGAACTTTACCTCGGAATCGTACTGGATCGAGCTGAAAAAAAGCCCGTCGTAATGTGTTCCCAAGAGGGGGGAATGGAGATTGAAAAAGTCGCTCACGAGACTCCCGAAAAAATCTTCAAAGAACACTTTGACCCAGCCCAAGGTATCGAAAGTTATCAGGTCCGAAAGCTTTGCAAGCAGCTTGGGATCGAAGGAAAATCGGTTCGAGTCGCCGACAAATTCATCAAAGCTCTTTGCCGAATGTACGTCGATACTGATTGTTCGTTATTGGAAATCAATCCGTTGGTCGTCACTGGAGAAGGCGGACTTGTGGCGCTGGATGCCAAGATCAACTTTGATTCTAACGCCGAGTTTCGGCACAAGGATTGGAATGAACTTCGAGATCTTACCGAAGAAGAAGAATCCGAAGTGCGGGCATCTAACGCAGGTTTGAGCTACGTCAAACTGGAAGGCAACATCGGATGCCTGGTCAACGGTGCCGGACTGGCGATGAGCACCATGGACATCATCAAACTGCATGGTGGCGAACCGGCCAACTTTTTGGATGTCGGCGGTGGAGCCAACGAGGAACAGGTCACCGAAGCCTTCCGGATTATTTTGTCAGACTCCAACGTCAAAGCAGTTTTGGTCAATATTTTTGGTGGCATCATGAAATGCACGACAATTGCTGAAGCGATTGTTACAGCTGCCAAGTCGGTTGGATTTACCGTTCCGTTAGTGGTGCGTTTGGAAGGCACCAAGGTGGAAGAAGGGCGGAAAATCCTGGAAGACTCAGACGTTGAGGTCATTACCGCCGGTGACCTTACCGATGCAGCCACGAAAGTTGTGGCGACGCTGGGCGCCTAACTATTAACTGACAGTTTCGAACATAATTTTTCTGAATTCGAACAAGACTCGAATTCTGAACTGAACGACTGAAAGCAATCAAAATGAGTATCTTGATCAATAAAGACACCCGAGTCATCTGTCAGGGGATCACCGGTTCGGTGGGTGAATTTCATACCCGAGGTTGTCTCGAATACGGGACCCAAATGGTCGGCGGTGTAACCCCGGGCAAGGGCGGACAAGAAGTCGCGGGATTACCGGTTTTCGACACCGTCGCTGAAGCAAAAGAGCAGGTCGGTGCGAATGCGACCATGATTTTTGTCCCTCCACCGTTTGCGGCTGACGCAATTTTGGAAGCGATTGATGCCGGGATCGAAATCGTCATCGCGGTCACCGAAGGCATTCCTGTCATCGACATGGTGCGCGTTTACGAAGCGGCAATGGCTTCTGATTCGGTTTTGGTCGGCCCGAATTGCCCCGGAGTGATTACTCCCGAAGAATGCAAGATCGGAATCATGCCGGGCTACATTCATAAAAAAGGTTCGGTTGGCATTATGAGCCGGTCAGGAACTTTGACTTACGAAGCGGTTTGGCAAACCACCAGTTTGGGGCTAGGTCAAACCACTTGCGTTGGGCTTGGCGGTGATCCAATCGTAGGCACGTCATTTATCGACTGCTTGAAAATGTTTCAGGATGACCCCGAAACCGAGTCCATTTTGATGATGGGCGAAATCGGAGGAACCGCCGAAGAGGAAGCAGCTGCCTATGTCAAGGAGCATGTTACAAAACCGGTCGCCGCTTTCATCGCAGGCAAGACGGCCCCTCCCGGAAAACGCATGGGCCACGCAGGGGCCATTATCTCCGGGGGCAAAGGAACCGCTGCCGAAAAAATGGCAGCGCTGGAAGATGCGGGAATTGAAGTTGCTCAAAGCCCGGCAGATATGGGATCAGCGATGAAGCGTGCGATCGAAAAAGCCTAAGTTTGGATTAGCTGTGCCTGAGGAGAAGGTATCTCACCGATCCCGTTTACGCCCCAAAAAATTAGGCGACGAATGCTGGCAATAGATACCGACGTACTTCTAAGCACCCGGCAGTGAAGGGTTTAGAAAAAAGCATGCCCCAAAATTAGGGCATGCTTTTTGATTTGAACTCGAGAAGTTCGACTACTGGTTTCCAGTTGGAGCTTCTTTGGTTTGAACCCTTTTTTGAATGTCGGTTTCGATCTTCCCGAATACCTCTTCGTGCCTTTGAATCGAAACATGCAACGCGTGAAGCAGTCTTTTGGCAGTGTAAAAATTGAGAATGATCCGTTGGGAAATGTCTACCGGTTTGTCGTTGGTTCCCATCGGTTGAGCATTCATGCCAAAGTCGACGATCAACTCTTCAGGAGATCCAGTAACTCGACAAAAATTGGCGTAGGAGCTTACCGTGTTGGATTCGTCGACAGAAATAGGCCGCTGGGCAGGTGGAGTTGGTTTGTTGGGTGTTTCGGACATTTTTTATCCTTCGTACGTCTGGAATACTAATGTGGCAGAATGAATGGCACCGCTTGATTGGAGCTTATTGGATCGGCAAAATCTCGGCCAAGATGTCGAAATTTCAAAAGTCAGTCAAGTTTTTGACCGATTTTCCTAACTTTTGCCGCCCCAGTGCTATCTTCAGAATTTAACCGGCGGCTCTATCCAGCGTCCAGTTGACTCACCGATTGCACATTTCCATCCCGAATAGAGCAACCAAGCTTACCGGAATTTATCTCGTCAGAGTGGATCAACCTGCTCTTCGCTGTGCAATCACGATACATAGATTCGAAATATGACAGATGGTCGCCATCAAATCTTTGACTCATCCAGTGATCAACATAGTTTCATCGCATTTCAATCACCAACCGTTGTATTCCGATCGTGGCGAGGTTGGAGGGCTTTGACTATAAATAGGCTAGGCCTGTCTTAGGATCGCGGATGACATCTCATTTTGCCTTGGCGATGGGTCGACTCGTTCTTTTGATTTCGCATTAGGTATCGACTGGAATTTTTTTGGAGTAAAGCGAGATTGAGCGGCAGGGTATTAATAATTAACACGGGTGGAACCCTGTCGATGAAGCCGACTGCGGACGGATACATCCCGTCGTCCGGATTTCTCGCCGATCAGATGAGTCAAATGAGTGAGCTTGAACAGGCGCCCATGCCTGAATTTGAGATCCTCGAACATGACCCCTTAATCGACTCTTCTGACGTCACTCCAGACGTCTGGATGAGAATTGCAAAT
This sequence comes from Planctomycetota bacterium, assembly GCA_039200505.1. GTDB lineage: Bacteria > Planctomycetota > Planctomycetia > Pirellulales > Pirellulaceae > Mariniblastus. The sequence goes on from JBCCSJ010000044.1 coordinate 20,784, forward strand.
GAGATTCGTACTAACATGAATCGCTTTGATGGATTCGTCGTGCTCCATGGTACTGACACGATGGCTTACACGGCATCAGCGCTCGCATTTGCAATGCAAGGGTTACCCAAGCCAGTGATTTTGACCGGAGCTCAATTACCGCTGGGGCAGATCCGAAATGACGCCCGCGAAAATCTCAAAACAGCGATGGTGATGGCGGCCAATTCACCTATTGCTGAAATCGGCCTGTATTTCGGAGATCATCTTTATCGGGGTTGCCGAAGCACGAAGGTAAGTGCCACGTCTTTTGACGCATTCGGTTCGCCTAATTTTCCGCCATTGGCGACGGTGGGGACGTCGATTTCGTATCACCAGAATTATCACAAAATCGACAATGCTGATTCATTGGTGGTTCACCCGATTCAGCATTCCGATGTACTTGCCTTTCGGCTTTTCCCCGGGCTTGGGATGGACACTTTTCGGCACATCCTCAGGAAACCGATGAAGGGTATCGTGATCGAAACGTACGGTGATGGGAATGGTCCTAGCCGAAACCCTGATTTTCTTTCAGCCATTCGGGAAAGTGTGGATAACGGCATGGTCATCATGGGTTGTACTCAATGCTTGCACGGTGGCATGACTCAAGCAGGATATGCCGCTGGAACGGCATTAACCAAAGCAGGAGTGATTCCTGGCTGGGACATGACCATCGAAGCCTGTGTCACCAAAATGCTGTACCTTTTTAGTCAGGGAATCTCCAACGATGAGGTCAAAACTCGTTTAGGCGAAAACCTGGTTGGGGAATTGACGATTCCAACCGGTTCCTGAACGATCGTCTCCTGAATCCTCTTGCTGTTTTGCGCACTGGGTGCAATTGGAACATTCGCCCCTTTAGACCGATTCGGGAAGGGTGAGTGCTGCGAGTGGCGAATTCAACCACGTTTTGGAGATTTCATCTTTTTTTGATCACTGGATCGACCATAATTACAACGTTGAATAATCACCAAGTCACAGGATGTATTCGTGCACTACAGCAAATCATTGACCAGTTTAATTGGAACCCTTGCCGTCTTGTTAGCCTGTCAGTGGAGTATGGCTCAGGAGCAAAAACTCAGTGAGACGTTGGGAATCGCAAAGGTCAAACCAGAATCGGGGCAATTCGTTGAACTTCCCAACGGGCTTTACATGGTTCCTTACACGGCAAAGATTCCAGGGACTGATGTTGAATTTACCATGACTCCAATTCCTGGTGGGACATTCACGATGGGTAGTTCACCGGATGATCCCAATCGCCGTGACGATGAAGGTCCTCAATTCGACGTAATCGTCGAGCCATTCTGGATGGGAAAATATGAGGTCACCTGGGCTGAATACAAGAAGTACATGAAACTGGATGAAGTCTTCAAGGCGTTACATGGTAAAGGCCTTCGCAAGGTTTCGACCTCGAACCAAATTGATGCCATCACCGCCCCCTCTTCGCTTTACGATCCCAGCTTCACCTACTGGGCGGGCGAAGGACCGGATCAACCTGCTGCGACCATGACACAGTATGCTGCCAAGCAGTACACCAAATGGTTAAGCCTGACTTCTGAAATGTTTTATCGGTTGCCTACCGAAGCCGAGTGGGAATACGCCTGCCGTGCCGGTACCAAAACGACTTACTACTGGGGCGACGATTCGGAAAAACTGGACGAACATGCTTGGCATTTTGACAATGCAGAGGATGAAAGGCATACCCATGGCGAGCTAAAACCGAACGCCTGGGGGCTTTATGACATGTACGGAAATGTCTGCGAATGGGTATTGGACGAATATTCCGAAGAGGGCTACGACCACGTCGAAGCGGGATCAACAGTTACAGTTGAAGAAGCTTTTCGGAAACCAACAAAACTGTACCCGCGGGTTGTGAGAGGTGGATCATTCGAACTTGAACCCGAAGACTGTCGAAGTGCGGCTCGAGTCGGATCCGACGATAAGGAATGGAAAACCGAAGATCCAAATTTCCCAAAGTCTCCTTGGTGGTACACCGACTTGCCCGGAACCAGCGTTGGTTTTCGGCTTCTACGACCTCTGGATCCTCCTAAAACGCGACCGGAACGTGAGGAGTTTTGGAAGGCTGACCTGGAACAAATCGTAGATGACGCTAAAAACCGTATCGATGCCAACGGGCGCGGAGCCTACGGTACTGTGGACCCTAGTCTTCCAAGCGATATCAAGGCAATCGACAAATAGTTTCGATTGATTTGTAAAGCTTTGCATCACTGAAAGCTGCTCCCGTGATACGATCGACCGAACTGGTCGAAAGGTAAGTTAAGAGCATGCGATCATTTTGCGCGGCTTGACTTTCAGTACAGAATTTTTGATGGCCACAACCAATCAGGGCTGAAGACACTGTTTTCAGCACCTGGCAGTACCCCATTTAAAATTTGGCAGTATCCCAATCAAAATTTGGCGTCTATGCACGTTTGTTAGCGGTTCCGAACGATCCAACACCGGCCGGTTCGATGATCGCTAGTGAAGGATCATAGCGTGATTGGGGAAACCATTTGAGTTTCAATTTTAATGGTCACTCGTTTGCTATTTTCCGATGAGCCAAAAAATATAGGACACCGGCAATGCGAAAATTAACGAATCCATGATGTCCAACACTCCACCTAAGCCCGGCAACCAAGAACTGGAATCTTTCGTCGCCAAATCTCGTTTCATCAAAGATTCCGCCAAGTCCCCCATCATTCCAGCCAAAGTAACGATCACTCCGAACGCAACCAGCCACCAAATCGGCTGAGGAAATGGAATCCCAAATAGCAAACGAGCGACCGGGAAACCGACGATCAATGCTCCGACGACGCCACCGATCAATGCACCGATCGCGCCCTGAACCGTTTTACCGGGGCTCAATTGGGGGGCCAATTTAATCGTGCCGAATCGTTTTCCGGCGAAATAGGCGGTCGCGTCGGAAAGTTTGACCGTGGTAAACACAAGGACAATCGCCAAAATACCGATCGAATTATTGGCCAGGTATCGGTGTGGAATCAGAAACCCAAAAAACATCGCCAGGTAACCGAAGATCAGTACCGATCTTGCCAGGCGGTCGATAACCTCCCCTTTGGGTTGGTTTGATTCGACGCGATAGCCCAACATCTCAAACAAAAACGTCACCACCATGGCAACGACGAAACCACTGAAGACAAATCCAAACCGCCCGAGAATGCAATCTGGAGGATAATCCCGCCAAAGTACAGGCGTCGCCATCACCAAAACCATTAATGCGGTCCCAACAATGATAGCCTTTCGGTTCACTTGGCTGGCGACATTGAAAAACATTTCAACCAATTCCAAAGCCGCCAAACAGGCAGTCAGGATCATGATCGGGATCAGAATCAGGCCGGGCCTTCCAACTTGCCCGTCTGTGCCCAACCAGTGGTCCAGCCACAAGATACCGATGATCGAAGGGATGATGATTCCCGCTGAAATCAGTCTTCTTTTGAGCACTCCGACACCTTACTGGTTAATCCACCAAATCGACGACTACGGTTGGCATAATCGCGGATGGCATCGTGGAAGTCTTCCACTTGAAATTCGGGCCACATTCGATGGGTTACCCATAATTCGGCATAACTAATTTGCCAAAGCAGATAATTGCTAATCCTCATCTCACCGGCAGTTCGAATCAACAAGTCGGGGTCCGACATACCAGAAGTGTAGAGGTGTTGAGAGACGGTGGATTCATCAATCGACTCAACGTCGAGTTCCCTAGATTCAATTTTTTTGGCGATTTGACGCATCGCATCAACGATTTCGGCTCGACCACCGTAGTTGATTGCCAGACAAAGACAAGTTCCGGTATTGCCGCTAGTCATTGCAATCGATTGGTCCATCACGGAAATCACTTTTTGGGGCAATCGATCGCGACGACCAATGATCTTCAGGCGGATATTGTTTTTCATCATCGTGTCACGTTCCTGCACCAGATAGGTCGCTAATAGGAACATAAGGAAGTCGAGTTCTTCCTGGGGCCGTTTCCAGTTTTCGCTTGACAGGCAAAAAAGCGTCAACTGGTCGATTCCTAATCGAGCGCATTCCTCCGTGATTTTTCGAGCAGATTCTGCTCCGTTTTGATGGCCATGATTGCGAGGTTGGTCCCGCCTTTGAGCCCATCGACCATTCCCGTCCATGATAATGGCAACATGTCGTGGAATTTTGTCCGGTGGAATTTCTAAAACCGGCTCCATTTTGATGGATGATGACATGACTTTCATGAATTCCTTGATAAAACGACTCTCTTTGCCTGCTAGTTGTTAGGGGGAGTTTCCGGCACAATCCGACGAATCTTGATATTTCGAAAGGCTACCTCATTGCCATGGTCTTGAAGACAAATGTGTCCGTTATTTGCTTTCCCAAAGAGTGGCATCTTGGAGAACTTACTTTTGGCTACCTTTTGGTTCCAATCAGGACTTCCTTTGACGTATTGGCAGTATCGAACTCCGTTGACGTACTGTTCACACTTTTCGGGTGTGATGACGATGTGCAACGTATTCCACCTGCCGGCAGGTCGAGTCGCATCGACATCAGAGGGGTAAAGCTGGTATAGCCACCCCGCCTTTTGAGGGTCATGCCCACGTGCGTTGTCCTGAATTTGGACTTCCGGGCCAGTTTGCCACGGACGAGGCATGTCTTCGGTGACATGGTACATCAAACCACTATTGCCACCACGGGCGATTTTATAGTCAAGTTTTAA
>JBCCSJ010000045.1:0-25377 GCA_039200505.1 Planctomycetota bacterium
AAGTACCTTTCAAAAAGACTGGAAACTTCTGGAGGCATCAAAAAAATGAAACGATTGCTGTCCGACGCTCTACCCCATGAATTCCGAGTCGGAATATGAAAATCAACAAAAGAGTGCAACTTCAAAACGCGTCAGCGAGGGATTCTTCTGTAAGTCCCAACATGATCTGTCCCCTCACTTACGTATCGGGTTATGATTGACATACAAGCTGACCATTTCTGATGAGTAAGCGTCTCCATTTTTTACAACAAAATGAATTTACGCGTTAAAAATGGACGACATCCGATCTCAACCCGACGCGTCAGCGCGTCAGCGAGGGATTCTTCTGTAAGTCCCAACATGATATGTCCCCTCACTTACGTATTGGGTTATGGTTAATGGTACGCGCTCTGGATTGATAAGAAAAATTTCAGGGAGAGTCGGAAAACTTGATTTGAGCATACTACTCCATTTCGCACCCATCGTTGACAACTTCACCTCGAATTTCAACCTGACGATTGTTGATATACCGGATGCCCATTGTCATCCATGCTCCCACTGGAATCCAAACCAGTTGAGAATAAGGATAGGGGATCGTGAACAACGCAACCAGAAAAACCGCGATCAGGATCCACATGACCATTGCACACCGAACCAGAAAGATTTTCTCTCTCCGGGACTCAGAACGGGCGATTGGAATGCAGGTCCCAATAATTGCCCCCATTAGGCCGATAATCGACCCAGCAATTCCCCAAAACATAACAAACGGCCTTCCAAAAAATTGAATCGACTTCAGTGATCATTCGACCGGTGTACTTCGTCGGTGGATCGAACTTCTTGAGCTTTTTCGAGATCCTGTTTCAATTCTGCCAAGTCCTGATCGAATGCCGATTCCAAGTCGGAATCCATTTCAATCGCGCCGAAACGAACCAAGTTGAACCGTCGAGTGATCGATTCGACACTTTTTTGAATCGAGGTTCCCAGCTGATTCGACTGAAAATACTTTCCCACTTCGACTGAAAACTCGCGGTGGGTTTGAAAATCTCCGCGGGTCAAACCGAACGGAGCAAGCAACCCGGACATTTCTTGATAAATCAGAGTAGCCGGACTGGTCATTTCACTTGGCCGCACCCAATCTCCCAAGGCCGGCGAAATTAACGACAAGGCATTAGCGAATAGTCGTCTTAAACTGACGCGCCCCTGGCCCTTTCGTCTGAAAAACAAATTTCTAGCTTTCATAAAAGCCAGAAATATCGCGAAAGTCATTCCCCCGGCAAGGCTATATTTAACAACGGGCCGCCGAAAAAATGCACGAGTTTTTTCGAGACGATCTTCCCATTTTCGAAAATCGGAACTGTCCAAAAATGCGAGGATCGAATTGGAATTTTCAACTCCATCGTCGGTAGAATCCTGATCCTTTCCGATCACATAATCCTCCCAAACCGTTCTAGCCAGCTCGATTCCGTCTTCGGCAGCATTCGGTTCGTCTCCAGACACTAGCGGAGTAGGATCCAATCGCATCCACGCGCCTCCAGCATTCGCCTGCCCCGTATCGAACAATTCCCGAGTACATTCTTCCGGAGGTAGATAGGCTTCTACCCACGCATGGGCACGTCGAGCCCGAACCACTGACTCGTTTGTCAGCGGATTAGATTCTGTTCCATAAAACCCAATCACAACGCGAGCGGGTATGTCGAGGCTGCGCAACATCAGCGTCAAAGCTGATGCAAATAACTCGCAGTGCCCCGATTTATGATTGCAAAAGAAATCCTCAGTCGCATCGGTTCCTGCGGTTCTTTCGACATCGCGAAAATCGAGCGTGTATCTGAATTGACCCGTAAATTGAAAGTACTTTTCTAATTCCTCAAATAACTCAATCCGACCTTGCCCTTGTTTGACATTTTCATCAAACAACTTTTTGCCAACCTCAACGATTTTTGGATAGCGGGCTCGATCCATAAGGGTCAGCCAACGATGTTGCGGAGGATCAAAGCTCATTGGTAATGCTTCACGCGTCACCATGTTGATCTCAAAGGGCCAGCATTTGGCAAATTGTCCACGAGAATCGAGAAGCGTTGCGACTTCGTAATCAAAAGGGGCAAACGCAATTGATTGCCCGATTCGACATCGAGTGAAGGCAGAAACCTCGTGGCAAAAAGATAGCTGTTGAGGGGTCCGACCGAATCGGTACAACGGCATCACTCCGTAGATCAATGGATCAGCAGAAGGTTCTAACTGGATTCGCTGAATCGCATAGTCGTACCTTGGGTCTAAGACATTGGGTTGTTGATAGAGGCTGCTATAAACCCGATCGTAGGGAGCTTCCCAAGTCGTATGTTCGTCCTTGATAACCAGGTTCGAGAGCGCCATGCCTCGAAAATAAGGCGGGTTGACTTGGAGATCGATTTGCTGACCATCTCGTTCGCGCGTCACCTGGGCCCGAAAAATGACTTGCCCCGACTGCTTGATCACATTTTTTTCATTTAGATTGACTTCTTTACGAAAACCGTGAGACGCCACCTGAATTCGCGGAATCGCAAACCAGGCTCGGGAATTTCGCGGCAACAAAGAAAACATGGTCGTCGTGAATACCAGCGAAATCACCAACCAGAACAACAGATGGGAGAAAACGGTAACGTTGGTCCCTTTATTGGTCGGCTTGGTTAATGAAAATGTGATTGGAACGCTACCCCGATAATCGGTTCCTTCAGCAGTCGCGGTCAAGCGTTCCGACTGTTTCGAATTAAGAGTCCGAACATCTTCCTGATTCGAATGAATCGATTGAATCAATAGAGCAATGGCGACTACGAAAAAATAGAGCAGGAACAGCAAACCGGCTTCGAGACCCACGCTAAAGATCGCCGCGACCACGACCTGCAAAAAACTGAGAATCAAAATTTGCCAATTCAGTCTCGTTTTTTTCTCCTGGAACATCAGCACGGTTTGCAAATAAACCAGTAGAGTGGCCACCGATTCCAGTTTTCCATTACTGTCGCCCGGCAAGAAGTCTTTCATCGCCAGCAACAAAATCATGATCGAGGCAATGTTGGCCATGATCCCACGGATTTTGAAAATCTTGAAAATATCGACCGCCAAAAACCCCAGCGTTGCCCCAATAAAGGCAATCGTAATCAGACGGACACTTTCCAGACTAAGTCCCAATAGCACGCTGCTGATTAGAACCATCACGTACAGAACAGGAGGGATAATGTTACGAGTGTCTTTCATCTACTAAACCCTCCAACGTTTCGAAGGGATGAATTTTTCGAGCCAATTCACCAAGCCGTCGTTGCATTTCGGCATCCTCTTCAAGCTTGAAAATTGATTTGACCTCACCAGAATCTATATGGAGCCATCGGATCAAATGCAGATTTTGTTTTAACATTTTCAGTTCTCGAATCGTTTTTGAGTCTTCGGCCGCCAAAAGTGCAGCATCCAGTTTATAGGCATCGAAAACGTCTGGTTTTTCGCGGGAACTGATCACGTAGATGGGTGTTTCACCAGACACCAACGATGTGATCCGTGAGACCGTCATGATCGTTTCAGGATCGCTCGAGGGGCGAGTAACTGCTAATCTGCGGTTGGCTTCCAGGATAATCCCCTGAGCCGTTTTGCTACAACAAATGTCCGTTTCTTCGCCGCAAATACCCAACGCAGCCTGCCCCTGAACGTCCTTGCTGATATTCCGCATTGCCGTTGCCGTAAAACTGATCACCCGTTCACAGATCAAATCCGTTTCGGGCCGTTCGTCATCACGGTAAAGGTCAGCCAGCAAGGCAAAGTCTCGATTGTTATGCTGATCGTATTGTTTAATCATCGGCGAATTCAACTTTGCCGTTGTTCGCCAGTGGATGTTCTTTTTGGAATCGCCAGAACGCCATGGGCGAAGTGCGTAAAATTCGTCTTCTTCGATCGAACGCTGACGCTTGACAGCATCGGAACCGATTGCCGTCGATTGCAACCGTTTTTCCCAAGTCGGTTCCAGCTGGCCAAGTTTGGGTCCCACGAAAAAAGTGATCACTTCGGGAGCCTCGACTCGTGAAACAATCAAGCCGAAAGGATAGGTCGTCGAAAGCATGCCGGGACCGATCGTATATTTTCCTCGCTGGCCAAAGTAGGTTCGAAACGACTGGACTTCGGCCTGTTTGGGGCGAATGATCGGCAGGCCCAGATTGACTTTCGACAGTGTCGCATTGCTGGATTGTTGAATCCTTTCCAAAACTTCGCCAAACGCAGTGACCAGCAACGAACTTGGACGAAATTTTTCGTAGGCTGCCACAAAATCGATCGTCTGTTCATCGTCAGGAAGACGTTCGATTTGATCCGAAACCACCAGGTCCCAAACCCCCATCCATTTCGATTCATTGCGACAGGACCACTGAATATTGAGGAGCTCTCCCGCTGAAAGGTAACGAGACAGCCGCCGCGAAATCGAAAGCGAACGAACTCGATGGACCGCAAACCGCCAGTTAAGCAGAAGCGAAACCGCCATTATCCCTGCAATTAAGATGAGCAGGTTTACATTTCGAAGCAATGCCCCGACAGTCACAAACATCAACACCGTGACGAAAACCCAACCTTCCGGGGTCAAACGGTTGTAGGCGATTCGATTTTTTGAAGACTTGCGGTTTGCCACTTCAAAGCTATCTCAAGTAATGCTGGAACGGAATTTATCCCAGCCTGTTCCACGATATCCCAATCGCCGGTTTAAATGAACTCTGCTGGCCATCGTTTGAATTTTACGATTCCGTTGCCTACGGATCAATTTTAACCGCCCACGGTGATCTTCCCGAACACTGTCCGGTCGATAATGTTCGACAATGTTGCCATCGAAGCGGTCGTCGGCAAGGCCGGACCCAAGACTACCCTCCGACAATACAACTAGGTTGGAATCGGAACTTTCCCTGTGATCTCGGCAATCAGCGCCTCAGTATCTTCTCGCCGACTCGCCTGCAAACCACCTCGCAACTGGACTCGGTGGCTCAGGACTGTAACGGCTAAATTTTTGGCGTCATCAGGGATGCATACGCTTCGTCCGTCAACGAATGCTTTTCCCTGTGCCGCTCGATACCACGCTAACCCACCACGCGTGCTCACCCCTACGCTCAAGTCTGCAGAGTCCCGCGTGGCCCGAATGATTTCAAGCATATATTCCGCAATCGAGTCATCGACGGTCACGTTTCGAACGGCGGCTTGCATGTCGAGTATCCGCCGCCAATCACAAACGGGTTGAATTTGGTCGACCGGATTGCCGGATCGATGATTCGCGAAAATCTGATTTTCAAATTCGGGATCAGGATATCCCATCGAAGTTCGAATCAGGAATCGGTCCAACTGGCTTTCAGGCAAAACATAGGTCCCTTCGAACTCGAATGGATTTTGAGTAGCGATCACCATAAACGGTGGTGCCAGCGCGTGTGTCGTACCATCGATACTAACCTGAGAATCGCTCATCGCTTCCAGCAGGGCACTTTGCGTTCTTGGAGGCGCCCGGTTGATTTCATCAGCCAGAACGAAATTACTAAAAACCGGCCCGTGTTTGAATTCGAATTCAGCAGTTTGAGTATTGTAAATCGAGTTACCAACGATGTCACTTGGCAACAAGTCGGGCGTGAACTGCACTCTTCTGAAAGTTCCATCGACGCATCGAGAAAGTGCCTTCCCCATCAAAGTCTTGCCCACTCCCGGGACGTCCTCGAGAAGAACATGTTCATTGGATAAAAGCGCTATCAGGCAAAGTTCAGCAACATCGCGTTTACCTAGGACTACACCTGAGATTCGATCTAACAATTCTCGCGCAGTAGTTTGTAATTCTTTGATAGGCACCGCTTCTGTCGTTGAAGCTCCAGCGAGCCCCGTCTGGTTTGTATCCAACTCATCCACCATCTGAAAAATCGCAACTGGCATCTCTTTTTATCGCCTGAAGACTGCCAAGGTATCGGCATCTTAATCCTTAGTGTAACGGGAGATAGAATTTTTGTCGCCAATGAATGGGAGCGAGCTTCGCTAAGAATAGCTCATATCACGACGAGCCGCTTTGTGGATTGGTGCAAGTCATCAGAAAGCGAGCCCCGACCTGAGCTATTTGCGGCGGGCCCGCCTTTGCGTTTTCGGCAATTGCCTGCCGAATCAGCACAGCACGAATTTCAGATCTTCAAAACAGATCGGTGATTGCCAATGTTGCCTTTTGAGTATGTTCCGCTTTCCGAGCGGAAAATCACGCAGCTTGCGTTCACAAACAGTACAGATCGAATCCTAACCAGGATCCTCTAGCTACCGAATCCATTCGGCTAATTGATCGCTACAGATTGACTCGCCAAACGAATCCGGGGAAGGGCCCAAAGGTTTGAAGCTCAAAGATCAAGTTGAGCGTTGCTAAAGATATCAAAACGAATGCTACGATCACCAACACGTCGAACAAGCTCATCCCCTGCTTCTTTTTAGCGGCGACGTCTTGTTCGGGTTCAGCTTCCTCAGAAGTCATCCCGACATCATCTTGCATTTCGGCCGAGTCATCGAAATCATTGGGGGAATCATCCGACGACAAATCGTCGAGAAGGCCGGAGCTATCCTCCATGGAGTCGTCATCGAATAAGTTGCTGTCGGAAAGATTAGACATACTGAATGATTCTATTTGAATTGGCCAACTTCAATAAAAAACAGGATCGTCGCGATCAACAAAAAGATAAAAGAGATGGTCAGCAACATCGAATAGATGTTGAATCCTTGTTTTGCATAGTTAACCTGAGGAACAGGGACTGATTGTCCCATATCTTCATCGGCGCCCTGGAACATCTCGCCATCGTCGGCAGGCATTTCAATGAGAGCACCACCAGCGTCGCTGAACATGTCATCAGAATTTGCTTGTGACATAGTCTCCCTCCTGCACGACGTCTCTCATATATTCTTTGACGGATCGCATAGCACAGATGTCCGAGTTGACGTTGACAACTTTGGCTCGCCCTACATAACGATCACCACGGTAGATATCGAGGCTGTGTCCGACTCGAATTCCATCATCCGAACCCAAACTGACCGCAAACAATCCGTTGGCTCCTACTCGCACCACAACACCCTCGACTTTAGGAACAATGTGATCGGTCAATGAATCCTCGGTCAGTCCTTTGGCATTGAGAACTCGTTGCTGCTTTGCCAGAGTCGAAACCAGGTCTGATTTCTTTTCGGTTAGGAGGTTGATTTCGTTTTTGTATTCAAAATTCTGATTTGTCAATTCGCGGGTCACTTGTAGCTGATTAGCAATATCGTTGACGTAAGTTTTGTTGCTTTCTTTCAGTTCAGCGTTCTCTCTGTCCAACTGAGTCAAACGTGCTTCGGCTTGTTCAAGTTTGGCCAAACGCTCCTGGCTAATTTCAATTTCTTTCCTAAGCTGCTCTTCTTTGTTGATAAAATTTTCAAGAGCCGCTTTCAATTGCGATTCTAATTGAGCCAACTGGAGTGCGCGGCTTACGCGTTCGGCCTGCAAAACTTTCAGTTGGCTGGTCGTACTCTTTTTGGCTTCATCACGTTGATTTTCGAACTGCTTCGCTTTCGCCGCCTGTTCGGTGGCAGCTTTTTTCCAATTCCGGTGGGACGCTCCAACCATCACGGACAACACGAGAAACAAAATACTCATGAAGAAAATCAAAAGCGTAAAAATCTTGCCGATCAAGTTCATCAAGGCACCTCTGGAATTTCAATTGTCAGTCGGACCTTCCCAACAGGATCCAACTTCTGGCGAAACCAGTTCCGTAGTTACTGGTACGCTGAAATCTTGTAAATCTTCGAACCCAACTAGTCTAAATGATGGACGGTGAGACGCCTCTCATTTTTGCCTAATGGTGTTAACTAGGCAAATTATAATTGCCAGTCTTTCCGGTGCCAACGATTTGGTAATTTCCGGAGGGAATTTCTACCAGTCTTGGTCTACACCTTATCGGTAGTTTCGGCGATCTGGCCGCGGTGGAACGGGACATCTCCGGTTTCAAATAAAATTTGCCAATCACGAAAGGTTATGGACGGATTCGCTCGCACTTACGGCATGCCCGTCAGGATAGGCTCAATCGGAATAACCAGCCGAAGGGATCAGCCGAAATCGGTCAAACCACTCCAACACCTACCCAAAACGCATTCTCGGCGGAATTAAAACTCGCAAATGATGGGTCGGTGATCCGAACCGAGCGTGGCAAGTCAGAGCACGATGTTTGCATGGTGGCGGTGGCTCGCGTCGAGGTGGCTCATCCGAATCTGCAAACGCAGCAATGGCGTGACGCCGATACTGAACAGGCCACAACCGAAGGAGTGTCATCATGAGCAAGTCATTTAACATGACGTATTTCGGTGACATTCGAGCGATTGTTGCCGACGGTTCACAGATCGCTTTTGTGACCGAGCACGAAGAGGGCTTGCCAACGGCCCTGTTTCTGATCGATGCTGAATCGAATAAGCTTACTTCGGTCAGTCTGCCTTGTGGTGGGATGTCGTTGGCAAAACTTGGGAAACAGTTCTGGATTGGCGGCAGCGACGGAAGCCTTTATTCAGCAACAGCAAAGGATAAATCGGCGACCAAGAGCCAGCTGAAAATTCCATCAGCGGCAAAGCTGATCGTCGGAGTTTCCGATTCGCGGCTCGCCTGCGTTTGCGAGAATTTGGTTCTGATTATTGATTCAGGAAAGGTATCCCAAACGCTTGAATTGTTGGTTGAAGAAGAGCCGGATCCAGTGATGGCAATCGCGGCCAATCCGGATGGCCAATGGCTGGCGGTTGGTTGCCTTAGTGGCAGCGTTTCTGTGTTTCAACGCGAGGAGCAGGACGAATTCACTTTAAGTGAGCGTGAAAATCTTCATCAGGGAGAGGTGACATCGATACTGTTTGAGCCTGAAGAGTTGCGATTCTTTTCCGCTGGAGCAGATCAGAAATTGTTGCTGACTCATGCGCGAGGCAAACTGGAACCCGAAGATCGGGGACGCTCCAACAATCACGACCAGCGTATCACGTCGATGGTGCTCGCAGGTGTAAACCGGTTCATCACTGGCAGTCTTGATAAATCATGCAAATCATGGGCTCGCGGCGGCGCGACGAAGCCATCCACACTGTCGGACGGAATGGTTGCCGTGACTGATCTGGCAATGGCAACGGTCCACAAACGATCGATGCTGGTGGCGTCCCAGTCGGACAATTCGATTCGGCTGTTTCTGATTGATGATGCGGGGAAGTTTGGACAGGCCAACGATCGCTACAACGATCGCTATAACGATCTGTATTATCGAGCGAATGACCTGTTCGCATCGAACGCGGCGTCAGATCGCGGTGCAGCACTGCACGAGCTTGCGAATCTGGATGATCTGAAAGCTGTTCGCCTGATTGCCAATCGAATCGGTGATGATCAGGACCCAAAGCTACGGCAGACAGCGCTTGATTTACTCTGCAAGTCATCGCACCCGAAGTATCAGGACTTGCTGGAGCAGAGCCTTGGCAATCAAAACGAGCCAATTCGCCGAAAAGCGTTTGAGCATTTGGCAGCTGCGAAAACCGATAGTGCAGACCGGCTCAAACTTTGTCGCGAGGTCATCAAAGGTGCTTTCGCTGACATCGGATGTGAAGCCGTAAAGGTTCTGCAAAAGTCGGCTGCTGCAAAAGATGAATCAGACGCTTTTCGCAATCGTGTTCGCGAAGCCATTGTGATGGCGATCAACAGCAACACGGTGGAAATTCGCCGAACCGTTGTGATGGCTCTAGAGTCTTTCTACGAAAAGGACTCTGCGAGAGCGAATTTGGTGGCAATGCGATCCAGCCAAAGTGACTCGCGTCGCATTGCCCTAATTCGGCTGATGCAAAGAAAGCTGCTTTCCGACTCCGATGCCGCCGCGGGGATCCGCAAAAGCATCGAGGACAATGACGCTGAAGTTCGCAAGACGGCTTCTGTGTTGCTGATTCTGTCACGGAAAAAACTGGCTGATGCGATACGCGAACGTGACGAAGACATCGCACGACAGTTGTCGGACCTTGAGTCTTTCGTAATTGAAACGGAATCCAAAAAGTCAAAGGTCAAATCCAAAACATCCGGTAAAGCGACCGCCAAAGCAAAAAAGAAAACGAAGCCCGGCAAAGCAAAACTTGCGGAAGAGGATTTGCAGCCGCTGTTAATCGCCATCGCTTCCCGCTCGATGGATACGTGTCTGATGGGAGCCAGATGTCTGGCATTGCTGGAAGACCCGCGGGCGTTTGGGATCCTGATGCAGTTGTCACGGGAACCCGACGAATCGGCCCGCGTCGATGTCTGTCATGCTTTGGCGGCCCTTGATGATCAACGCGGGCAAGATCGATTGGCAGCGATGCTGGCCGACGAATCCATCGCGGTGCGTGATGCAGCGTATTCTGCTCTGGCGGAAATCAAAAAAGACGATCCGGTTGGCGTTGCCTCAGATGGGCTTGCCGCACGTTCTGAAGACGTTCGCCTGCGTGGGCTGGATACCTTGGTCCGGCACGTCAGAAAAAACAAGCCCAAGTCGAATGATGAAGAATCGGTTCAATTGTTGCTTCAGGCCTTGATTGACGAAGCGATTGCCGTTCGCAGCGAAGCTTTCAAAGTTATCCTCAACTCGAAGATCGGAGGAAAGGGCGACAAGTGTTTGCGTCTGGGTCTATCCTGTTCCCACACCGACATTCGACGCGAAGTGTTCAATGAGACGCTAGGTCAAAAGAAAGAGAAATGGGCTGATGCGTTGATGCTGGATTTGCTGGATGATCCGGACGAGTCATTGCGTGGCGAAGTTTTTGTAGCGCTCAAGAAAGAGAAAAAGGATTCGGAGATTCAATGGCTGAGCGATGCGATTGGACGAAAGTACGACGGCGTACGTGAGTTGGCGACCAAAAAACTGGTCTCCAATCGAAACGCTGCATCGCGCAAGATTCTTCTGACGGCAATCGATGATGAAAAACCGCTGATTCGCCAGATGGTTCTCAAATCGATCGTTGCGGCGGGCGACAAAGGCGAAAGCCGCCTGCTCGGACTTTTTGAAGGGACTCAGCCAGCGATTCGAAATGCGGCGATGATCGTTATGCTCAGCCGTGATCATCTCCTGCACGAAGGTGAGCCACGGCGGAGCATTGCCTGCCTTGCCGTTTGGGATCCGCGAGTCAGGCTGATTGCTGCCAGATTCATCGAGAACTTCGGCGATGATGAGGCCTTTGCCGAACTCATCGATTTCATTTTCAACGACCGCGGCGATCAGAAAAACTGGAAGGTGCCAGCTGAAGATCTGAAAAAAGTCATGGCTGTTTGTGCCCATGGTGAGCGACGTCTTGTAGCTCGGCTACTTCAGGTCCTGATAAAGCTTGTTAGTGACAAGCAGAATCAATTGGACTTTGAGTGGAATCAGTTTGCTGCCCGACACGAAAAACAGATTTCAGATTTGCTCGCAAAGGCCAAGCCGCCAAAATCAACCGCGGATCAGGATTCGCTGAAGCAACTCGCGGTTGGGACGTGGGTCGGGCTGGCACGAGATCGCAAAGTTAGTGACAGACCAGCATTCGGTTACGGTGCGGTGGCCTTGCGACTTAAGGCTTTGCGTTGGTTGGCAGACATCGCAAAATCGGATGCAGCTTTCGCCGAATCCACAATCAGTGTTCTGATTCAAACGGCGGGCGACCCCAGTCAGGAGATTCGCCTGTTTGCTTTTGAACTTTTGCGAGAACTTGGTGTCGCAGATGAGGACTGTG
The DNA here is from genome assembly GCA_039200505.1 of Planctomycetota bacterium. Taxonomy (GTDB): domain Bacteria; phylum Planctomycetota; class Planctomycetia; order Pirellulales; family Pirellulaceae; genus Mariniblastus. The sequence continues at coordinate 11,698 of JBCCSJ010000045.1, forward strand.
CCGCGGTCGCGATTGAGACGGCGTATCTCGATCTGGCAGTTGCCGGGCTGAACCTGCTGACCCAAAGCGGAAACTGATCAAGTCGTCAGGCCCTATTAAAGAATGTGATTCTGACTCGCGACGACCGCATCGCTCTGGAAGCAGCGATCTTGCTCAAAAAGGACATGAACGAGGTCGAGGTTTGTCAAATCTGTTTCGATTCGCCCTTCATCGATCTGACGCAAGTTGCCGTCAACTGGCTGGCTGCGAACAATAAAGTCAAAAAATGGCAAGACAACGAACCAATCCGGAAGACCTTTGGCGGGCTATCGAACAGGCCGGCTCAATTGATGCCTACGTCGATGCTCAGTTGATTGAGCGTGGATACGTCATCAAGGCAGCTGGCGAAGAGATGTCCAAGCGCGAGTACGCCGAGTACAAGAAACAGCTCAAGGCAGAAGCTGCCGAGCGAAAGAAGTTAAAGGAAGAGGCGTGGCAGGCATACCGAAGCAAACATATCGTTCATTTGGGTGAAGGTGTTTTCTGGAACGACTTCACCGACTACGACAAATGGGATTTGGAGAACGCGGAAAAGCGAGCTGCTGAAAACAGTCTTCCAGCGATCGATTCACCTGCCCAGCTTGCAGAAAAATTGAACCTGACGATTCCGCAACTGCGGTGGCTGGCCTTTCATCGCGATGCAGCCACGTCATTGCACTACCGGCGATTCACGATCGCAAAACGGGACGGAAGCGAGCGCCCGATCTGGGCACCCATGCCAAAACTGAAAAAAGCACAACACTGGATCCTGTACAACATTGCAGAGCGACTGCGGGTTCATGGTTCAGCCCACGGATTTCTGGCGGGGCGTTCCATCGCAACCAACGCCAGCGTTCACTCAGATTCGAAAACCATTCTGAAGATGGACCTGAGAGAGTTTTTTCCAACAGTCACATTGCCAAGGGTTAAAGGGATTTTCAGAAAAGCCGGATATCGGGAACAGGTCGCGACTCTGCTGGCATTGGTCTGCTCAGAGGCACCGCGCGAGATCGTGAAACGAAATGGAAAGACATATTACGTTTCACTTGGACCGCGATGTCTGCCTCAGGGAGCACCGACCAGCCCGGCACTTTCAAATACCGTTTGTTTCGGGCTCGATGCGAGACTGGAAGGCTTGGCTCGCAAATTCGGCTGGCGATATTCACGATACGCTGACGATATGACATTTAGCCTGCCGAAAAATCACAAGGGTGCCCCCGGCTTGGGTGCCTTGATTGGATTAGTCAGAAAGACGGTTGCCGCCGAGGGCTTTCAGGTGAACAACAAAAAAACAAACGTCGTCCGCTGCGGTGCAAGGCAACGGGTAACTGGGCTGGTCGTTAATGGCGAACATGAACCACGCACGCAACGAAGCGTACGCCGTAACATCCGGGCTGCGATACACAACCTGAAGCTTGGCAAATCACTGAAAGAAGGCGAAACCATGGAATCACTTCGCGGTATGATCGCTTTCATTTCGATGACACAAAGAGAACTCGGCCAGAAGCTTTCCGCAGAGCTCAAAGCGGCTGTCAGTGGTTGATAAACCGCTTGGCTTAGCTTGTGAGAAGGTCATTCCACTGGAGACGTATCAACTGATTTTGAACCACACTCAACGCATGCTCGGCGGAATTAAAACTCGCAAATGATGGGTCGGTGATCCGAACCGAGCGAGGGGCCGACTCGATACCGAAATACACCGAGTTCTTCGGAAACGATGACGTGGTCAAGCTTCAAGGCCCCGATCAGCGTTGGCAGCAAATTCCAGGAAGGCTCAATGCCGAACCCTAATGCTCCATCTCGCGTGTCCGTCTTATCAGTCAGTTCCTCAAAGAACGGGGACCATGGCGTCAAGTTGAAGTCTCCGGTGATGATACATTCCGAATCAAATTGGCGGTAATCAGCTAATTTTAGAAGTTGTTGATTGCGTGAACGCCATTTGATTCGCCCCAAAGGCGGAATCGGATGAGTCCCAATGATTTGCAATGGGCCTTGATAACTGCCTGTTTCAAAGTTTTCGAAACGAATATCTATTGATTCAAGATTCATCGAATCGGCGTAAAAAATTTCAGCTCGGTCCCAGCGAATTTTGGAATACACTCCGATCCCAAAATTGTCGGCCCGCGATTGAACTAATCGATACGGATAATTGGCGTGAATTTGCTCCAGTGCCTTTTCCCAGTTCGAATCAATTTCCATGACAAGTAGTAAATCAGGATTTTCTGAATTCACCCAATCCATAAAACGACCGGTCTGTTGATTACTGGTGAGCACATTTGCGGTCACCAACTTGAAATCAGAGCGATCCGAACGATTGGAATCATTAATAAAATAGGGGACGATTGGCAAAACACTGTAGATCAGAACTGCCAAACTTAGCATCGAAAGTTTCCACCGATACAAACCAACACTCATCGCCACCGCAATCAGAGATCCTATGCAAAGCTGAACTCTCAACTGGGCCACCAGATCAGCGACCCAATGGAATCGAGCTAAGCTGGAAAAAAGGTGGGCTGAGATAAGCAAGATCAAAACCTGGATCAATAGGTGACTTAATCGACTTCGAAAGGACTGATTCGATGACTTCTGTGGATCGGATTCAACGTTCGTATCGGCAGACGATGATTCGGATGTATCCATATCTGATTCATGCCCCATTTTGAAAAGCACTGAACGGCAGCTACGCGTCAAAGACCATCGGCAGAATAGATCTGCGTTATTTGTGCGTGTCGGCATAGGCAAAATAAAGCGTTTCGGCCGCGTCGAAAAGATGAACCAGTAATGCTGCACGAGCCCACATTCCATTTCTGGCTTGACGAAAGTACATCGCCCTAGGATCGGAATCGATTTCGACTGGAATTTCGTCGTTTACGCTATCCCGGGGAAAAGGGTGTAAAATTGGAGTGTAGTCGCGAAGCTGAGCAACCCGTTCAAGAGTCAATCGAAACGGATCCAAATCGAAGGCCTCGATTTCAGCATCGGTTTTTTGCGAATTATATTCACGCTGAATTCGAGTCATATATAAGCAATCGATCTGGCTTAATATCGGTTCTGCGTCATGAACTTGATCCAGACTGTTGAATTCTTCAACTTCAACACCTCGAGACTTTAGAAGTTGTCGAAGCGAATCATCAAGCCTCAATTCTTCGTGATCGGCAGCAACAAAAAACATTCGGATCCCGCTGTACTGTGACAAAACGGTTGCCAGAGACCGCACTGTTCTGCCTCGACCGATGTCTCCGATAAACGCATACGTCTTGTTGCTCGGGCCTCGACTGAGGGTTGAATACTTCTTTTGCAGTTGTTCCAAACGGGAAGGTTTGGAGGAAGTTACATCGAAATCGAACGTCCGAACGATCGTATACATGTCCAATAATGCCTGGGTAGGGTGTTCATCGCTTCCGGATCCAGCATTGACAATCGGAACGGATCGACGTTCCTGTTTTTCAAGATCATTCATCAAATAGGCACAGCATTCCGCATAATTCGAAATTGGTGAACGCATGATAATCGCGTCGAAATAGCTGCTGAACATCCGGATGGAATCTAATTTTGATTCACGTTTTACTTCCGATGATGTTTTAGGATCGCGGACTTCATTGCAGGTAATCCCCAGGATTTGACATGCCGCCATAAATGAAAGAAAGGTTCGAGTTGATGGCTGTGTGAAAAACAGCATCGCCCTTCGGTGTGCCAGCAATTCTCTCAGCCTGCGATTTCCTTCAGGGTTTCGATTCATCCGCCGTATCAAATCGGCCGAACGACAGAGCTTTTCAAGTAATTCTGGCGTCAGTTGCGACCCGGATATTAGATGCTTCAGACGTCCCTGGCGTTGGAATTCGAGATTTTTTTCCTCAACCGAACGTTCCAGCAGAGACTCAAATTGAACAAAATCGTTTTTTAGCTCTGTAGCGGACAAAAGATTGGCCTTTGGGGTCTAGAGTTCCGGAGAAACTCAGATCGGACCAATCCCTCGAAAGCCTCTGTCGCCGCCGCAGTCCCAGCCAAAAATGAGTCAAAGGCAACTCGCCTTTCGGGAGCCCTATGTTATCTGCGTCAACCATTTTTATGAATCCCCCCGAATCGTTTTCAAATCCCCATCCAGTGACAATCTTTATCGAAGAAGCAACATCGAAAAACATCGAATTTCAAGTTGGACCCACTAAATTAAAATAGGCCCTGCCTGGTGAAGCAGAGCCTGTCTTTGGTCCATCGAGCACGAACGGGAAGGGCGAGAAAAACCCAAGTCGAACCTAGCCGGTGGACTGGTCTATCGACCAGCCACTTTTTTGCCAGCGAAGCTTTGGTCGCCAACTTGAGTCGGTTGACCAGACTGGAATTCTTGCTGGTTTCGTTGAGCTACTTTGATCCCAATTCGCAATGTGGCATCTTTTTCCAACGGCAAAGGTTCAAGCCCAACTTTGGCGACCTGAGTTACCTGTACATCAGCTTTTACACCCACTTGATTGATAGGACTTCCGGTTGGCGAGTAAAACTTGGAAGTTGTCAGGCGAACCCCACCACCAGAAACGTATAATTCAAAAATCCCCTGGACGCTTCCTTTGCCGTAGCTATTATTTCCCACGATCACGCCTCTTTGATGATCGCGAATCGCTGCGGCAAAAATTTCGCTGGCACTGGCAGAATTTTCGTCGATCAAAACTACCAGGGGAACACGCCAGGTTCCAGCGACATTGGCACGATAGATAAAATCCTCCATCGGGTTTCGTCCCTTGGTACTGACGATCACGCCTTTATTGACGAAACGATCAGCAACTTCGACGGAAGCCGCCAACAACCCCCCGGGGTTGCCTCGCACGTCGACGATCAAGGACCGCATTCCCTCGCGATGCAATTTCCACAACGCCGCATCTAAATCTCGGGCTGTTGTTTTTTGAAAATTCGTAAGTCGGACGTAACCGACACCTGTATTGACATCGACCATGCCGACCTGATCGACACTTGGAATCTCAACCCTACGTCTTTCCAGCTGCAACGTACGAGGTCCTGTTCCTCGGTCCAGGGTGATTGCTACCTTCGATCCCTCAGGGCCTCGCATCAGGTCGGCGGCACGTTCACTACCGATCCGGTTAACTGCCTGATGATCGACGGCAATGATGCGATCTGAAGCTACGATTCCACCGACACTGGCCGATCCTCCGGGGATCACGTTCACGATCTCAAGGTGATCTTGATGAGTTTTCAGTTCCACACCCAAGCCAACGAAATTTCCCTCGATCTGAGACATTGTTTCGCTGTATTGATTGCTCGACATGAATGCGGAATAAGGATCCAATGCGGAAATGGCTCCGCATACAAATTCGTACATCGTCGCCTGGCTAACCAACCCGATCGAACTTTCAAGATACTGAGCCGTGTTGGTTGCAACCACGTAAGCATCGTGACGGCTATTCACAGTAGCGGATTCAAGGCGTTTCCGCGTCCGAAGGATGGTTTCTCTAACCTGTGATTCTGTCAAACGGGGAAGATTCACCGAACGAAATTCCGGCGACATCAAGGCAACTTCGAGACTCGTCAATCCATAACTGGCCAATTCAGCCCAGTTCGGTTGGTCCACATAATAGGATTGAATTTTTAAGAGAATTTCAGCGTAGACCTCCATCGCTTTCTTACCGTCGGTGAATTCGATCGTTTTCAGAAAGCTCTGATCGGAATACCTTTTTTCGAGGTCATAGTGAATTCGCGAGACCGCTCGACGCGTGACAAGGTTTTGATTGGCAGGTCGATTTCGGAGAGCTTTTTGGTAAAGCGCGAGGGCTTCGGCCCACTGTTGGTTGCTTTCCAGAATCGCTCCTTCGGACAAGATTTTTTGAATCTCGCCGGTACTCGAAACGACGCTGGGTTTTCCACCAGAAACAGAGTTTGATTGAGCATTAGCGGGCTGCGGAAGTGCTACTGCAATCGCAATCGCGATGACAGCCATGGATTTATTCCAAACACTCGACCAATAAGAGTTGCTCATCCAGGAGTTTACAGCTTCCATAAATTAAATCCTAAGAAGGTGAACCCACGATGGAGAGCATCCGCAACATAAATTTGGAGCGAAACGGATACGATTCGATGGGATCAATCAGGAACCGGCTTCAATCATCGAACTGACGATGAACAACAAGCCGGTAAAGGATAAATCACGTTTTTCCGCGGTCAAAAAAATTGAATCAACTTTTGGCCGCGTGATCCGCACAACCCGAGAAGACTGAGAATCTCGTGACGAAGAAACCGGTTCATGAAACCTTACCGGCATTTCGGTTGCAACGTTCGTCCCTGGACCCAACGATACGAATTAGAATTTTCATTGGTTCGAAAAAAGATAACTACTACAGCCAGAAAAGTTTGCCGTTTGCTGGCAACTCCAACACGGACGTCAGCCTCAGATCAGGAGCCGCAATGGCATTTTCAATTCATGAGGTCACAGGTTTTTCTGTCCTTACCCATGCCAAACCAGTTTTGGACTTGGTCTGCAAGCAGAACGCTCTGGGTTTATTCCAGCGGAGCAGTCACTAGCCTTCGCTAGTCTCCGACCCATTGATTTTTAGACTACAGCCGCGAAAAACACAGAATACTGCATATTGCGTCATTTGTCGTAAATAGCTTTGGTGACCAGGCACTTTTGATGACCAGGCAAGCGAATCGAGGGACGGGCAAAAAAAAAACGCCCCGTCGAAAGAGGCGTTACCGGGTTGGGACCGGATTTAGTTTGAATTTATTAGTCGTTTGTCAACGCTTTCGCAAATCAGAACTCGGCTGGAATTTGGGTTGGGGTGTTGACGTTCAAGTTGAGATTCGGCGTTGGAATCGCGTTCTCTTGACCTTGGTGCTTCTTCCTACGTCTTCGTTTCGTTTTAATCTTCGCCCATTGTTTTGTCAAAAACTCAAAGACTTCAGGCGACTCGTACCTGGCAATGGTTTTCGATTCAGTCAGAGGTCCCACCAGACCTCGAAAGAATGGCAATCCTCGGAGGGTCAAATCGGTGCTGCAATCGTCGATTCCAATCTGTTCGTATGACTCGTGAAGCTTGTCAAAATTATCGTAGGTTTTGGTTCGAAGTGAACCGTCGGCTGCTCGTGTAACAACCATTACTGTCTTTTGTTTTGCCATGAATACGTCTCGGATTAGAACTGGTGCCATCCGGTTTGGTTTACCGGGTAACAGTGCCCACTCACTTCCGTTATGGGTAATCCGAGTCCCTGGATCCACTGCGTACTTTGAGTGTCGGTTTTGAGGCACTCACCTTTGAAGTCGATTTGGCGAGCGTGGAATATCGGGAGCAACCGGACCAACCGTATTTATTGTTGCCACAATCGGCTCACGAAAATTCCGAAATTCAATTCAGCAAATGAGGATTGATCCAATTGTAACGGTCAAGCATCGAATCCTTGAGTGTCCCAGTCGTTGTTCATCCCGTCAAAGGCTCGCTCGAAGCAGAGAATCGCTGCGAAATTTTTGGATCGCTTCCATAAACTCTCGCATTGTTTGAAAACGTTCTCCCGGACTTTTCTGCATCGCTTTGAGACAGATTTCCTCCAGTGGTATTGGGATAAAACGATGGGGAGCCACTTTCCGGGGCGATTCTGGATCCCGTCCCAAAATGTTTCGAAACGTGGCATTGATGTCGGCCCCACGAAACGGTTCTCTCTGACAGAGCATTTCGTACATTACAACGCCAAGGCTAAAAATGTCAGTACGTTCATCAACCAACCCTTTCCCGCTGACTTGTTCCGGAGACATGTACAACGGGGTTCCGCCGTCGGGCCGGATCGAATCATCGCCGCCATCATTGGGCATACCCCAGACTTTGGCGGCACCCCAATCAATCAAAGTCACTTCGCCAAACATTCCGACAATGATGTTTTCAGGTTTCACATCACGATGGATAACGCCTCGCACGTGCGCATAGGCCAGTGCGTCACCGATTTGCGTAAGAATTCCCAACAACCGATTCAGATCAAAATCTTTTTCGTAAGGCTCCTGCCTTCTGGCCAGCCCGACGATGATTTCGAAAAGCGTATGGCCTTCGATTTTCTTCATCGCAAAAAACCAGTCACCCTTATCATTTTGCCCCAATTCGTAAAGCGGCACTGTCGAAGGATGTTGAAGTTGAGCCGTGATTCTGGCTTCGCGCAACAAACGTCTTAACTCGATCCGATCTTGCTTAATTTCCGGTCGCAGCATCTTTAACACGACTCGCCTACCAAGATTCGTATCTTTGCAGGAATAGAGTTGCGCTTTGCCGCCTTGGCTCAATTCTTTGAAGTGAATGTACTTCGCATATCCATTAGAAATCTGGCCGGGAGGTGGCTCGCCTTCCACGTCAGCCACGCGGATCATTTTAAGAGTTTCTTCGCCGAATGAATCGTTAGGTTCATTTAGCTTGGCTGGATTGTGGTTCATGGCATTCTCGTGATCAAAGAACCACTCTATTCTCAGGCATTAAGCTGACAATACAACCATGGAAACGCCTTGGGAACTATTGAAAAATTTTGATCTTAACAACCCATAGGCGGACGGATTCCGCTCCACTCGTCCACCTGCTGAAAACTTGGATATCCTTGACACACTTATTTACAGCTTGGCACTTGCTTCAGGCCTCTCGGGAACTTATTCGCTCGCGGTCGCACAGACCGCTAAGGCGTAAACAAAAAAGACCCGTTTTCATGCTATCTTGCCACGGACATGAAATAGATGTCGGGATATCGCCGGGGCGTACCACTTTAAAACGCCATGCAACGGACCAAGCTCCATCTCCATCGCTTAATTCGGTTCGGCACTTTTTTTACGGATGTCTAACTCGGGGAATTCTTCGATGACTTCCGATTGACCACTTCCGACAGGAGAAAGTTCCGGGAATATTTTTTCCGCTCGTTTCCATTTGGACCAATCTGACCGAAGAACTCGCATTCCAATATCAACTCGTCCGTCGCTAATCCATGTTTTGAGGATATTGAAGCGCACAGGCCCGTACTCTTTTTTCTCCTCGTTGCGAACGATCCAGGAATCGTAAGGTGGGTCGTTTTGCCACTTTGCCTTCGATTCCGCCAATTCTACTGCGGCTCGTTTGACGGTGGGTCGGGTTGGACGAACCGGTTCGATTTTCTCTTCAAACAATTTCGGTTTGGCGGCGGGGTCAGGGTGTTCGATCCAAGTCAACGATTCCTGCAACCGTTTATCATTGGGAGATAGCTTTAACAGCCGACGAAAATCCTTTTGCACTTTCTCGAGTTTTCCACTTTGAATATTAGTCAGAGCTCTTGCAAACCTGGCTGCTGCGACGGTTTTGGTATCGGACCTCATCAAGTCGATCACCGCAGTAAAATCGGACGCGGCCGGAGCAAATCGACCCATCTGGTAAAACGCCTTTCCGCGGGCAAAAAGAATTTCGGATAACTGCCGAGGGGTCTCAAACCGGTGGATCGCTTTTGTCAACCAGATCAAAGCTTGCTCCATTTTGCCCTCGATGACCATCGCATTGGCTCTTCCCGAATAAGCTTTCACCAATCTTTCATCGTGGGTCAGCGCCAATTCAAAATCCTTGATCGCGAGCTTTGGGAATTCAGCTTTCAAATACGCTTGGCCACGACTGACGATCACATCCAATTGGCTCGGGTTTAATTCTAACGAGTGGGTGAAATCACTGACGGCATTGAGATGATTGCCGCAAATCATTTGGGCATGACCTCGTTTGGAATAGGAATTTGGATCCGTCGGATCTTGCATGACCGCTTTGTTGGCGTATTCCATCATCTTGTCTTGATCGCCCACTTTTTGCATGATCTCGGCGAGTTGCAAATAGTACTTGGGATCATTGGGAGCGACCTTGATCGCCTTGATCAGGTCGGACCGCCCCTCATCAAATTTCTTTTGCCAAGTTCGAGAAATGGCTCGATGATATCTAGCTTCGTGGTTATCGGGGTTGAGCTTGATGACCCGAGTAAAATCTTTGACGGCCAAATCGTGTTCGCCCACTTCAGCATAAGCTTGCCCACGCCGGACAAGAGTAGCCTGGTGATCCTGATCCTGATTCAAGGCAGTGGTAAAGTCCTTAATGGCATCCTGATTTTGCTCAAGAAATTGGTAAGCCAATCCACGTTGGCGATACGTTTCGACGGTATCCTGTTTGCGTTGTTGTTGACGATCAAAAAATACGATTGCCTTTTCGGCCACAGGTTGTCCAAGCTTTAAATATTGTTCGGTCGCACTGGGGCGACTGGCGATCGCCTGTTGCAACCCAACGATGGCCGAGGACCACTTTTCAAGTCGGGCGCTTGAAGCGGCCTGCCAGATCCAACTACCGGAATGGTTGGGGCGTAGACGACAAGCTTCCTTGAAATCCTTGCGGGCATTTTCAAAATCATTTAACTGATAAAAAGTTGCTCCCCGGTGGTATAAGTAGTGTGCTTTTGAATGGTCGGGGCCTGCGATTTCAACGGCGCGACTGTATTCTTCGATCGCTCGTTGGTACTCGCATAATTTGACGTAGATTTCTGCCAAAACGGCAAAAACTTCCGGTTCTTGGTTTTCCAGTCGCACCGCTTTTTGGCAGTCACCCAAAGCCTGATCCAGTTTATTTTCTTTTAGCAAAACCTTACTGCGAACGAGGTATGCATCGAAGTTGGTTTTCTCCGTTTCCATCGCCTCGTTTAAATCGATGTGGGCTTCGGCCAGACGATCCGTTGCCAAGTACATCTCGGCCCGTCGAATCAAAGCGGTCCCGTCAGTGGGGTAGAACCTGAGATAGTAGGTGTAATCTTCAATCGCCAGTGGGTAATTCTTGATTGCTCGATAACCATCGCCCCGAATCATTCTGGCTAAATAATGTTCTGGGTCATTCTTAAGAACCTTGGTTATTTTTTCGATCGCTTTGACATGATCGCCCAGGTCCATGATCAAACGACAGCACTCTACAATCAACTGCGAATCGTCACCAGCCAACAAAATCAACCTTTCGAGGTCTCGCTGGGCCGATGAAATGCGTCCTTCTTTCTTTTTAACTTGGGCACGAATTTTAAGCGACTGTCGCTCGCACTCTTCATCGCCGTGAGCCCCCATCGAACACAGGTCGATTACTCCTTCGTACTTCCCTTTTTCAAATTTGAGCATCGCCAACCCAACGGACGCCCAGGGATGATTGGACTGAACTTCGACGGCCTGTTTAAAGTCCCTTTCGGCTTTCCGATACTTTCCTGACCGAAGGTAAATCCAACCTCTTTCAAAAAATAGGTCCGCTGATTCGTTACCCGATTTTATCAATTCACGAAAATACTCGCTCGCCGTTTCAGCATAGGACTCCATCAAATTCAGATATTGATCTCGTTGGTTACCAGCCAGTTCGGCCGCCTTTTCCAGATCGTCGAATGCACTTCGCCATTTATTTTGTTCGCCCCTGGCTGCGGCTCGCCAGGCATAAGTTTGAGCATCCTCCCATCCCTGACTGATCGCCTGACTGCAGTCTGACTCAGCTCTTGAAAAATCGAGATTTTTTAACTGGACGTACCCGCGCAACGAAAAACATTCGGCCAACCGCTCGGGTAACACATCGATAATTGCACGGTTAAGGTACGAAAGCGCCGACGTAAAATTTTCCTGCTCGATAAACTCCATCGCTTTTTGAAGATGAAGGTCGACTTCCAGAGGTGGCAGATCATCAGAAAAATCATCGACGCCGAAGTCCTTGGCTAAGTCATCTGAGGAGTTATCAATCGGTGACGGAGGGGGCTCGGTCTTTGCTGACGTTTTAACAATCTGAATCGTTGATTCGTCCAACTTGATGTCTTCATCCGGGTTATTTCCAGCGTTTCCAGCTTGCTCAATCATGCTCCAACCACACTTCTCACAGGAAACGGCAAAATCAGACAAACGAACGTGACAGTGTGGGCAGCGGCTGCTCATTCAGTTTGCTTCTTTACAATTTCGACTTGAAAACAGGGCGTCCCTACCTACGACAGGTTCGACATCCAAGGCCTGGGCCAACCGGGTTGGCACTTTTCTTACACGAATTCCACGACCAATGGAGATTGCTTCTCCAATCAGCCGGCAAATAGCCCATTATTATCCGGGGGAGCCTGAAAGCGGTCAACTTTTCGCAGCGGCTCCCACCCATCAAATTCAGGTTTCTATCGACTAAGTCGGGGTACTTTAAGGATCACACCACGTCGCAGGGCTCCGCAAAATCGGTAATCTGCATGGCTTCACTCGGTAGATCTCTGCAAACTGCGTTTTTTTCGTAAATTTTTCGACCGTTAGAGTTATTTCGAACAACGATTTTTCAGCCAAGCGGTTTCAATGGACGGGTGGCTCAGATAATCCACTGAAAGCGCCCTGTTTTGTTTTACTGGATGGGTGACCGGACAATTCGGAAGCTTGTGACGATTCGTAACCGCCGTTAATTCTTACTCGCTATGAAAACATTTTTGAAATTATGGATCGCTGTCATTGCCTTATCATTTTTGTTGGGTGGCTCGTCGTTGGCTCAAAAATTTGATCTGGAGTCCTACCTCAGAAAAATGGACGCCAACCAAGACGGGCGACTTGAATCAAGCGAAATGGGCAACCGCACCAAAGACTATATCAAGAAACTTGGATTGGATTCTTCCAAACCGATTTCGATCGGTGCCATTTTGAAGAAGTCGAAAAAGTACGAAAAAGATAAAGACGACAACTCAAAAAACAAAAAGAAAAATGAGTTGAAAGTTCCCCAATTTGGAGTCGAAGAGGCGGATCGAGAACCTCCAATGCCATTCGGTACCAAATCAAATGAAAATTTGACTGTTTCAATTTATGGCTCGGCGTCTTCATCATCGGGATCGAAGAAAGTCAGCGACAACATCATGGAAAGAGTGGAAGGCACGCTTAATCGTTATGACAAAAACAAAAACGGCCGGCTAGATCCTGATGAGATTAAACGAGCACGATGGGGTAACCCGTCTCCCGAAGACAGTGATTTGAACAAAGACGGTAACCTGTCCAAATCGGAATTGGTCAAAAGGTACCAGTCACGCGAAGACTATTATCGCAAAAATTCTTCTGAGAGATCGAAGTCAAGTTCATCCGCCTCAAAATCTAAAAGTCGAAGCGGTTCATCGTCGTCAACGACGGCAAGGCGAGGTTCATCATCGTATTCGTCTACTTCAACGAGTACCCGTAACTCCCGATCGTCGTCTTCGTCAAGTTCAAGTTCATCAAAAAGTTCGGCTTCTGACAACCGAGACAAGTATCTCAGATATGCCAAGAACCTAATTGAGAGTTATGACAAAGACGAAGATGGAAAACTAAGTAAGGAAGAGATTGGAAAAATGCGACGTCCGCCCGTAGGAGCCGATGTCAACAAAGACGGCTTTGTTACAGAATCCGAATTGATCGACAACTTAACTGGCCAGACCAGTAAATCAAGTTCTTCCAAGCCCTCTTCCTCCGATGCAAAATCAAGTTCAAAGACGTCTTCTTATCGGTCACGTTCGGGAAGTCGTTCGAGTCGCAGCCGATTTTCATCTTCTAGCTCGATGGACTCGTTAGATAAAAATGCGGACAAGCAAATTCAAATGCACGAATTTTCTGACGAATGGACCGACGAAATTGTTGCCGAGTTTTTCGCGATCGACAAAAACCGCGATGGCGTCATCTCACTCAAAGAATGGGCAGAAAAA
>JBCCSJ010000046.1:0-24988 GCA_039200505.1 Planctomycetota bacterium
CATATCGAAAACTCCTTCGCGAGCTTCCTTTGGCATGTGCCGTGCGAAATCCATCGAATAACAGGCTCCGCCGTTGATGTGGGGTTCAAGGATCCGTTTTGGTTTTTTGAAAATGCGGTGTTTGTAAACTTCAGGAACAAAACAGCCCATCATGATCGGCCTTTGTTCAAAGCTAAACCATTCATCTGACAACCGTTCAAGCCAATCCGACCTTGTGGGGGCCATATCCGATTCCAACCACAAACCAAAGCCTTCGTTGTCTGGGTAACGTTCGGCAATAAAATCCATGCAGTCCCAAAACATGGCGGTTGGGCCTTCCGGATAGCCAAAAATTTGCGTTGGACATGAAAACGGCACGGCGGTTCCCAGTTCAGAATAGGCCGCTATCAATTCTTGACTGGTTTCTGTTCGTGGACTTGAAGCAAGAAGAAAGTCGCACTCAACATTGCCGGGCCCGAATTCATGTAGTCGCTCAGCAATCCTTAGGTACCGGTCAACTTCTTCTTGACAATAGTATGGCAAAATAATGACGTGTTTCGGCATCTTCCCGGTTCCACCCTTCACTAATCAACGAGTCCTTGTTGAATCGAAAGTAATATTCGAAACAACAGTTTGGGGTCAACTCTAATCGGTGCTAGCGAGCTATTTTTCGGATGACGATTTGCCACTCGATCTACACGATTCGTCCGTGTCAGGCGGTGATTTAGTTTTTGGATTCAGGTTTTGGGATTCAGTTGAGGTGTGCAACCGCGACGCTCTTTTTGACGAAATGTCAGCGGCAAGATTCGTGATTGTCTGGAATTGACCCGAGGAATCGAAACCAGCTACTATCTTGGTCGGTTACAAAAATTCGTGCATGGAAGCACGTAGGAGATGCGGTGTCCAATTTTTTCCTTATTGATCAATCTCTGAAACAGTCGGGTGGACACCATTTTGATTACACCCGCTGCGTCGCGAAGGCAGCGACCGACAATGGGTTTCTGACGACGATTGGGACTCATCACAAATACCGTACTCTGAATCATTCGTTGGGATTCGAGAATATCGCCAACATTCGAAACGTGTTTCGCAACACGGTTTATCATCGCGAGAGTTTTCTTTGCGGACTTCAGCAAATTACAAGAAGCCGTAGTGGCGAAATCTTAAAGGAGAATGATGGAAAACCAATTTGGAGTGCCATACTCGACGGCTTGAAGGCCAGCATCTTTAGCAGTAGACGGAAGAAACGAATTGAAGACTTTGCATACGATTGCCAAACGTTTTTTAGTTCGTCCATAAAACTAAAAGGGGATCACGTTTTATTGACGACAGTGTCTGAAATTGAATTGTTAGGATTGGCAAAGTATCTTGCGGCCAATCCTAACACGCTTGAGTGTCACTGGCATCTTCAATTTCATTACAATTTATTCAATGGAAGAACGCCGCTCTATGACAAACAGAAACAGGTGCTTGACAAAATAAGAAGTTGTTTTGCGTCAGCCATTGCAGAAGTGCCCAGGCATCATATCCATTTTTACACGACGTCGGATACTTTGGCCAAGCAATACAACCGACTGGACCTAGTCGATTTCGAGGAATTGCCTTACCCTATCCACCCCGATTTTTCGATCAACCATCCCAGTTTGAAAGTTTTTGATGATACTGAACAATCCGTTCAGGCGGTAAAATTGGGGCCAAACAATATTCAGGGCGTCGGAGACATTCCGGCAGGTGAATTCGAATTTGAGCTGTCTCCGCACGGTTCAGAAAACCGACCTGAGTCGGTATTCAAATCCGATGCTGAACTTCTGCCGTTAAGTTTCAGCCAAGACAGTTTACCTCCGGAAACTTCCGTTCGTGTTGAACCGCTTGTGATCACTTGTCCGGGATCGGTCCGACGAGAAAAGGGTCAGGGAGAATATCTTCAGCCTCTTGTCAATGGAATCTGGGACTCTCATCTGGCACCGGGGCACGCGAAGATCGTTGTTCAACGCTCAAAAACGAAGTGGCCGTTGAAAAATAGAAAACTGCTCATTCAGCGACCGGTATCGTCCTGTCCCGCCGATTGTGGAACGGATTCCCCAATCGAATACTTTGCCCATCCGCTAGATCATCCGGATTACGTCGATTTAATTCAATCGACAGACGTTGGACTTTTATACTACGACAGCGAAGTCTATTTCAGCCGTCGAGCGGGCGTCTTGGGCGAGTTATTGTCATCCGGAAAACCTGTTGTCGTTTCGGCAGGTAGCTGGTTGGCCGATCAGGTTCAACAGCAAGCTTTTAAGTATGTTGACAGGTTACGCGACCAGTATCGCGTTGTCAGGACTTTATCACTGGGGGACGTTCGCTGGGATTTTGACAACGCTCCTTTGACAGGAGATATCGTTTCTTTCGATCAAAAGAGTCATCCTTTTCGCCTTGAATTGGAAAAAATGCCTGACGAATCAGCCATGATCGTGGAATTTGATTGGAGATGGCCGACCGAAAGTGGGACCTATTGCAAGCTGTTGACTTGCCAACTGAATCAGTCTAATGAACTGGTGGAACGACGGACATTTTCTTTAGGCCATCGCAAAAATATTGGCTCGGTCAATTGTCTGATCCCGCTGGCCAGAGATGCTGTGGCGTTGAGGTTCGAATTCAAAAATCAATTTCACGATTCCATCGCGAATATTCAAAATTTACGTTTTTACGGAATTGATTCGAATTCGAAAAATTTACCCACCAGTAGTGTCGGTTTAATTGCGTCCAACCAAGAAGATCTCATTCGATGCGTGGACGAGATGATCAACAAGTACGACCACTATCGTGAAAGTGCCAATCAATTCGCGCCCGAATGGTTTCGGCAACACGATCCCCAGAAAACGATCGAGTTTTTGTTGGGCACTGGGAGGGCGCTTCGCCGCGCGGCATAATAGGATATTAATGCATTCGAAAAAGCCAATGGGCACAATTAGAAATTAGTGATGAACGTACTGGTTGTCGGAGGAGCAGGTTACATTGGTTCCCATATGGTCCGGACGTTGGACCGCGCAGGGCACGGCGTCACTATTCTGGATAACTTGTCTGTTGGACATCGAAATGCCGTTACCGCTGGCGAGTTCATTCGTGGGGATATCGCAAACCAGGAACTGGTCGAGTCTATTCTGGCTGAGAAAAAAATAGACGCTGTGATGCACTTCGCGGCTTCTGCGCTTGTCGCTGAATCGGTCGCCGATCCAGCAAAATACTTTCAAAATAATACTTTGGGGTCGTTTAACCTGCTGCAGGCGATGCGAACCGTTGGAGTGACTCGAATCGTTTTTTCAAGCACCTGTGCGACTTATGGGATACCGGATCGGACTCCAATTACAGAATCAACTTTGCAATTACCGGTAAATCCCTACGGTGACTCTAAGTTATCGGTGGAAAAAATGTTGGACGCATTTTGTTATGCCTACCAGTTTTCAAGTTGTGCGCTCCGATATTTTAACGCCGCTGGAGCATCACCCGACGGAGACATTGGTGAAGACCATACACCAGAATCACACCTTATTCCGATTGTGCTTCAGGTGGCCCTTGGCAAGCGAGATCATGTCACTATTTTTGGGTCGGACTGGCCGACGCGTGATGGATCTTGCGTACGAGACTTTATTCACGTGGACGACCTTGGAAACGCCCATTTGTTGGCCTTGGAAAAGTTAAGCCCTGGGATCTCGATGAAGTTGAATCTTGGTACAGGGCAAGGATTCAGCGTCCGCGAGATCATTGCAGCCTGTCGAGAAGTCACCGGACACCCGATTCCTGCTATTGAAGGAGATCGCAGGCCAGGCGACCCTCCAGAATTGGTCGCCGATGCAAGCTTGGCAAAAAAGGTGCTTGGTTGGCAGCCCAAATATCCAGACGCAAAAACGATTATCAAAACGGCTTGGAATTGGCACCAGCGTTATCCGGATGGTTACGCGGAATAAAAATCTTGATCCCCTTTCATGATTTGACTGAATCAAGTGTTTGATTAGGCGTGAAGATTTTCGCTTAAAAAAATCGAACGCGATTTTGAGTTCGTGCAGTGCTCAATTGACAACGTCGATTCCGACGGGTTCATCAATTTTCAAAATCGAAAACCAGGACCTTCTCGATTTTGCCATCCAATTTTTTTACAAACTCTTTGTGAGCTGGGTGAGGAAGGTATTCGTCGCGACCTTTTGCATCGCGAAATGTGACTACAAACGCATGAGTAAATCCTTGATCAAGATTTTCCGGGCTAACGTTGGTTCCTGCTTCGTAGCCGATAATTTGGTCAATGGAATCTGGTAGTTGCCCAAACGCTTTGGCAATTTCGTCGATTTCTGTTTCCGAAACAGATTCCTTAAATTGAAATAGAACAATGTGACGCATTACTTGATTGGCTTTTGACGCTTTGTAATCACATCCAAGTGCCGTTAGCATTTTCTCAGCTACGAAATCATTTCCTGCGGCATTCAGATGAACTCCATCGGAAGTCAGTATATTTTTATCGCGATCCAGTGGATTGTTCGACTTAAGAAAGTCTACAAATTGCTGCCTCAAATCAATCAGTTTTATGTTGAACTTGGCCGCGAGGCTTCGCATAACTTCGGAGTAACGATCCAACGCCTGATCCAGTGAGTTGGATTGGCTTTCGCCGATAACGCTTGGGGTGCAGAGGACGACTTTGGAACCTGAGGCTTGAATTTTTTCGCAAAGTTCGATCAGTCCCGATTCAAAATTCTCGATCGGGGTGCCCTGCCCTTTCTCAGAATGCCAAACATCGTTGATGCCAATGTAAATCACAACCGTCGTTGGATTCTTTTCCAGGACATCCTTGTCAAGACGACTTAAAAGTTGAGGCACCTTGTTCCCGCTGATTCCAGCACCAATGACCTCAATGTCCAGTTCCCGAAACTTTTCCTGGACGATCTGATCAAAGATAGTGACATACCCGCCCGGTTGAGCCCCCGATTGGGTGATGGAATCTCCTAAAAATACGATTTTGGCGTCTTTGACGAGATATTCTTGCGATTTTAGTTTGGCATTCATAAAGAAAAACAAAGCGAAAAACAGAGTTGTGAGCTTAACTTTCAAGTTGAAAGACATGGTGATTTTCCGATCCAACATGGTTTGTCGTCGATTTATCTCGATTGATAGGCATTTAGGCGGTGAAATCCCGAGCAAAGTTTTGCTCTCCAGGCTTCCAACCCTATTATTTCTAATGCCTAGATAGCTCCACGAATAGTAGATCGGTCTGGCTGAAACAGAACGGATTCGATTTTGATCGAGTTATCAATCTCCCCTACCAGCAATCCTGCCCCCTCTCATCTGTGTGAAACCAATATGAATGCGAACACTCATCTGAAAACTAAAGCGTTTACCCTGATCGAATTGCTAGTGGTGATTGCCATCATTGGCATCTTGGTAGGCATGCTATTGCCAGCCGTCCAACAAGTTCGCGAGGCAGCAAGAAGGGCCAGTTGCATCAACAACACTCGTCAATTGGCCCTCGCGATTTTGAATGAAGAAACCGCTGTTGAGAAAGTTCCACCTGGTTGGAACATTGCTAATTTGAGCGATCCACTTTCGGGGCCGGGGTGGGGATGGGCCACCTTTATCTTGCCTCATATTGAACAGGGGAATCTGTACGAAAATCTCGACTTGCAACGTGACGTCGATGATCCGATTCACTCGGATCTAATCCAAACGCAGGTTCCGATTTTTTATTGCCCATCGGAAGCAGGGGCTCGCGTAGTTGATTTAGGTGAACCTGTTGGTGGCGGAACTCCATCGGGCTCATTCACTTCATTGATGGTTAGCCGCTGCGATTATTCGGGGGTATTTGGAGTTAGCGAAATCGATGATTCCCCATTGGCTGGCGAAGGCGTATTTTACGGAGGAAGCCGAACGCGGTTTAGCGACATCAGGGATGGTCTAAGTAATACTCTATTAACGGGAGAAAGAACCCAACGTTTGGGAGCAGTCTCCTGGGTAGGTATGGTGCCCACAGTAGACGAGCCATTTGCCAGGATTGTTGGGACGGCGGATCACGTTCCCAACGACCGCAAAACCGAACATTTCGAGGACTTTCGCAGCAGCCATCCAACTGGAGCGGTATTTTCGCTGTGCGACGGATCTGCTCACTTTATAACCAATCAGATTGATGAACCGACCTTTCAAGGGCTGGCGACGATTTCTGGTCGCGAAACTGTATCGGTTGACGATTTTTAAAGTTTGACGATTAAGATAGGGGCAATGTAGTAAACAGTCAGCATCTTTTCGGGAAACACCTTGTAAGGCTACAAATCGTGAAAGATGCGATAGATCAATCATGGGCCGACGTCGACTATTTTTTGGCAATCGCCATCAAAGAGCTACCAAAAGGCATGTTCCAGCGAGAAATCGTGGCCTGCTCCAATCGAGTCAACCCAAGGAAAAAATGATTCCACAATGAAGATGGAACCGTGGGAGTTTTGGGTTCTGATCCCAGCAAAAATTCCTTCGCCTTGATGAGCAACTTGGCTGGACAGGTCCAGTGAAAAAGGTATTTGGATTCAGAAATATCCAATCCGATTTTGGTAAACAGCGGAAAAAAGGTTCGTCTGGTGTAGCGAACGACATGGTGATTGAGTTCGTCGTGGCTTGTCCAGAGCGACATGAACGCAGGAACGGTCGCAATCAAGATTCCATTTTCGGTGAGCAAGCTTTTTGCGTGTGCCAAAGCTGATTCTGGATCGGGCATATGTTCCAAAATATCCAACATCAAAATGGCGTCGAATCGGCAATCAGGTTGAAATTCGGGTCCGAAAGATTGACAGATAATCTGATCGTTCCACCGACCGCCAGACAAAGTGGCCGGGTCCGATTCGATGCCTACGACTTCCCCGAATTCAATTAACCGATCAAAGAATAATCCATCTCCGCATCCAACATCCAGGATTCGGTTTTCATTTCCGCTCAGGTTTTCCCGAAGCTTGGATACAATTTCCTGTTCTCGCGAACGCCACCACCAGTGATTTTCGTAAAGGTCGCGATATTTGACTGCGTAAGATAAATCCATTGAAATCTCCGAAAATTATAACTGGGTTGGGAAAGTTGATGGTTTGATCATCGAGTTCGACAACTCATCGGATGTGGGTAGTGGGTGGACGCCTGGATCCGTTACGGATTGAGATGTCGATAATGATTCTTCATTATTCGATGACGATTCCCAATGACGGGATCGAAGACTTGGCTGCAGCAGATCGACGTTGTGAGAATCGAGAACCGTATCGACGACGTACATGGGACGTTGTTTCACTTGTTCATAGATCCTGCCGACGTATTCTCCTATCACACCCATAAACAACAATTGAACACCTGTCAGGAAACTGATTGCAGTAATCAGAGTCGTAAATCCTTGCGGGGACCGATCCAGAAATAGGTGTGCAAAAATTGCGTACAACGCGAAACTAAAAGACATTGTGATCGTCAATAGTCCCATTGCGGTGGCTGCTCGAAGGGGTTTCACTGAGAATGAAAATATTCCGTCGAACGCCAGTTGGAAAAGTTTGGAAAGGTTAAATTTGCTGACGCCCGAATGCCGTGCGTCTCTTTCGACCAATATCCCTGTCTGCCGGAATCCGACCCAAGTCCTTAGACCTCTTAGATAACGATGACATTCCGGCAACGCTTTGATACGATCAAGCACTCGACGAGAAATCAATCCAAAATCACCGCTTTGTTGCGGCAGTTTTAATTCGGAAAGCTGTCCCATTAGCCTATAAAAAAGCGAGTAGGAACCTTTCAGCCACCACGTTTCTTTCCGTTTTTCCCGAATCGCGTAAACAACATCAAAACCTTGATGAAACTTTTCTAAAAAGGTCGGGATGGATTCTGGGGTGTCTTGAAGATCACCATCCATCATGACCACTACGTCTCCTGTGACGTGGTCCAGCCCGGCTGTCAAAGCTGCCTGATGTCCAAAATTACGGCTAAACAACACAATTTTGACTCGTTCATCAGCAATGGCCATTGCCGCCATTAGTTCGCGTGACCCGTCGCTGCTTCCGTCATCGACAAATACGATTTCGTGCGGTCCTCCTGGAATGTCGTCGAGGACCGATGAAAGCCGTCGATACAATTCGGGCAGTACTGATTCTTCGTTGAAGATTGGGATCGCTACTGAGACTTTAGGTTCAGGTTGTTTGTTCATTGTCATGTTAATTAATACTGATATCCTAATGGCTCCAGATAGTGTTGACGCAGCGCTGGTTTAAGATGACTTAGTCGATAGTCGATTCTGGTTTTTTTGCGCAATTGAATTCGGGTTTGGAGATTCGAATGATGGGCAATCGTGTGGCGACCTCGGTTCAGGAATCCACCAGACTTCCACGGCCTACCGTCGATCACCAAATCAGACTGATCCGTTACATAAATCCCGCCGTGGATTAATTCAAATTCAACTGGGGTTTGGCCTATCGGAAGGAAAGAATCGAAACCGGGGACTCGAATGGGACCCCACCAGACTGGAAACTTTTCGCGAATCTGTATTTTTTCGTCCTCGGGTAGCTTTAACACGCGATAGGTGTCGATGACCAAGTCGCATCGATTTTGAATCAATTCGGGAAGGATTCGAGGCATCTCGTTTCGTGAATAACGATTCAATTCGCCCTTCCATAGAACCCAGTGAAATGGGTAAGCATCGTGTCGAGTCAACTGCGTCCCTGCCCCGTCGAAAACTTTGGCTGTTTCATCAGTGATTTCGTCGACTAATCTGACAACTTCCAATTGATATCCCAGCGATGGATTTATAAATTTCGAAAATCGGATCAATGGGCAAATCATCAAGCCTATCATGCCTGCGGCGACGAGTTTTGGATGAACGTGATACGGTATTCGGCTAAGCCAAGTCCGAGCTAGACGATCCATCCATCCGCCAAATGTAATGGCGAACATGGGAAAGATGCTCGTCAAGAAATATTGATAAGCCGATGGGGTAAAAAATAAATTGGGCAACATCCAAAACGCGGAAATGCCAGCGAACACAGATTTGCGATTCCGATCGTCAGAAAACACGGCCCAAAATGCGCCTCCAATTCCTAACAGGACAAATAACGGATCGACCATTAAAGCATGGCGCACCGATAGGATTTTGGCATCTGCATAATCGCCTTCTGCAATCAGACTTAGTGCGCCATCAAAATTGTGGGCGAACATGTGAGACAGACTGCCGCTGTAAAAAGCCACTCCCAAGTAAAATCCACAGCAAACGAGGCTGGCCAAAACGGCGAAAAAAGTGTGTTTGAGCCTCCAATTTCCATCGACGCCTCCGGTGAACATCCAAACAGCAACTGGTAAAACCATTGCGGCCACTTTTTGGTTGGACCAAAACGCCAACCCAAAAAATATTCCGCACAGGGTGGTTTGCCAAAATTTTGGCTGTTTGCCGGCAGAGACAAACAGGAAGATTCCGCCCAGCCAAAACATGACCATCGCAAAATCAGTTCGAATTTCAATCGACCATTCCCAAAATGTGGCATTCAAGGCATAACCAATGACCGCCCATCTTGCTGCCGAAGAGTTGAACAGACAACGAGCAATCCCGTGGATGAAAATTAAGCAGATCAAGGACGAAACTAAGGTGAGGGTTCGTCCCAAAATCACGAGGACGACTGGGTCATTGGTGAGGTAGTTCAGCAACGCAACAATCGAAAATGCCAAAGGTGGATGGTTCGAATTAAAATCCCGGAACTGGATCGAACCAGAAAAGATCAACCAGCCTTGATGCAAAGTTTCAAATTCGTCTTGGTTCAAATACCTTGTGTAGGTAAACCAAAGCTTTGCCAACAGCAGAATGGCCAATGCTGGCCACAGTAAGGCTGTAGACCAGTCTCGGATTTGATTGTCTTCCTTTGAATCCACTGAAACTCGCCATTTAATCGAGACGGCTTAACTCTGGGTCGAGTCGGCAGAATGAAACTCACTGGCGGCGAGTCAAAAATTACCACAATGGTAGCTTGGAGAAGATTTTTCTTCTGGATAAACGAATTCAAATCCGAAGTCATAAACGGTTTGGTCTGTCAAATCGGATGGTTCAGAAAGCTCGTCTTTTGCCGGTTACGCGAATTGCAGCCGCCTAGTTTTTAAACTGCTGATTACCGGCTTGAGAAATGCTAAGCTTCGATTGTCGCAATCGTTTTTATCTGTTCATTGATTTGATTGATCATCACCAACTAAAAAAGCCCAACCGGATGTTCCATCCCGTTGGGCCAATCCTTAAATCGTTTGTTAAATCTGCGGGGCTCACCGTGTCGAGGCGGCAGCTAGTTCGCTGAGATAGTCTTTCAATTCTTTCATCGGCTTGGAAATTAACACGCGTCCCGACCGAACAAATTCAAGTACAAACGGCTCCAATTCTTCAAAAAGTGCTTGAGTTGCTTCCCGTTTGCCGGTTTTTTGAATCACAGTAAACTCAGGTTCCACGTTAATGATTCGAGCATGATGTCGATCTACAATTTCCAAGGCTGGGCTTCCTTCTGCCATCGCTTCGGGCCGAACCTTGTACATGGCGATTTCTCGATAAACACAGTCGGATTCTCGGTACCAAAAAGCCTTTTGAATATCGACTTGTTTTTCGAGGGCATGGCAAAGAGAAACGACCGAAGATTCGGAAATATCTTCGGCAACAATGGTGTAGCGACTGATTCCAGGAACCTCGCTTGCCGATACGGTCAGGCTTTCGATATTTATTTTTCGACGCGTGAATGCCGTGGTGACCCGCTGGAGTACCCCTGGTTTATTCTCGCTGAAAACGGCGATTGTGAACTCTTCTTTCATGGTTTTTTCAATTGAAATTGGCAATGGTTGAATTGACGTACGACTTTGGCAATTATTCCAAACGAATATCGGCGACCGCGGCACCGGCGGGAACCATCGGAAAGACGTTGTTTTCTTTACCTACCCGAACCTCAAGAAAATAGGCACCTTCATAATCGAGCATCTCTTGAACTGCATTGCCCAGTTCCGATCGTTCAGAGACCAGATTGGATTTGATGCCATAGGCAGCTGCTAACATTTGAAAGTCTGGATTGACCATTTCAGTCGCTGAATATCGTTTTTCGAAAAACAGCTGCTGCCATTGCCGAACCATCCCCAAAAACTCGTTGTTCAACAAAAGAATTTTGACGTGGATATCGGATTGAAGAATGACGCCAAATTCTTCGATGGTCATCTGAATCCCGCCGTCACCGACGACCGCCACTACATGACGATCTGGTGCACCCATCTTCGCACCAATGGCAGCGGGTAAACCAAATCCCATGGTTCCCAGCCCGCCCGATGTAATATTGCTCTTGGATTGTTTAAATTCAGCGTATCGGCAGGCAACCATTTGATGCTGACCGACATCGGTTACGATGATCGCCTCGCCGCTGCTGAATTGGTTGACTTTCTTGATCACTTCGCCCATCGTCAAAACAGGGCCAGTTGGTTCCGTTTCGTCCTTGATGACTTTGTCGTATTCTTTCTGATCGCAATCTCGAAAACTTTGCAGCCAATCCTCGTGGGTTTTTTCTTCGATTAATGGCAATAGGCATTGGATAACTTCTTTGGCATCCCCGTGCAAAGCGACATCTGTTTTGACATTTTTATCGATTTCAGCCCGGTCGATCTCGATGTGGATAATTTTGGCCTGTTTAGCAAAAAAGTCGAGATTCCCTGTAACTCGATCGTCAAATCGCATTCCGATCGCAATCATGACGTCGCATTGATTGACCATGACATTGGGGCCGTAGTTACCATGCATACCTAACATTCCGACATTCAATGGATGATCGGTGTCCATGGCCGACAAACCCATGATGGTCCAAGCGGAAGGGATCCCTGCTTTTTCGGCAAGCTGCTTCAACTCGTTCTCTGCTTCCGAAAGGATGACGCCCTGGCCAAATAAAATGTAGGGACGTTGAGCGTCGTTAATCAGTTTGGCAGCTTGTGAAACAGCTGCGGGGTCGATGATCGGGCGAGGCACGTAGGAGTTAATGCTCTCGCATTTTTTGTACTCAAAATCCAATTCGCCGAATTGGGCATTCTTGGTGATGTCGATGACGATGGGACCCGGGCGGCCGGTTCGAGCGATATAAAAGGCTTTCGCGAAAACTTCTGGAATTTCTGAGGCGTCGGTAATCTGGAAATTCCATTTGGTAACCGGAATCGAAATCCCGACGACGTCAGTTTCCTGGAAGGCATCGGTTCCCAAAAGATGGGCTGGCACTTGCCCGGTGATACAAACGATTGGAGTTGAATCGATCAGAGCATCGGCGACACCTGTGATCAAATTGGTTGCTCCGGGCCCTGATGTGGCAATGCAGACCCCGACCTTTCCAGACGAACGAGCATAGCCTTGGGCGGCATGCGTTGCGCCCTGTTCGTGACGGACCAAGACGTGATGGATCTCGTCTTGAAACTTGTAAAGTTCGTCGTACACAGGCATGATCGCCCCACCTGGGTATCCAAACAGGGTGTCAACGCCTTCGTCGATCAGACAGCGAACGACTGCCTCAGCGCCTGAAATGGTCGAACTTGGGGACGATTTGTGATCTTTTTTGGCTTCAGTTGTAGTGGACATTACATGGCTTCAGGAAAGGGTTACATAATGGATGAATTATAGGAGCACAATCCAATTGAAAGGACCGGAGTTATCTTCCGATGTTCATCGGCTTAGGTTCGCCCAGAGCAAGTGAGATGATTCAATTTCGACTTGTTTACCCTTAACTTCAACTTAAGGGGGACCGGTTCATGCTGATCGTTTCGATAGCTTATTTTCAAGTCACCAAAAAAAAATGAAAAATAATCGAAAGTTGTTCGTTTCTTATGCCAGCAAATTGGTCATTGGTTTTGTACCCTTACCAAATTGAATGCCCAAAAATTGGGACCTACACTGAGCCACATGACCACGATTTTTCTGAGTCAAATCTGTTTGACTTGGAGGACACGATTGAAACGTCGTCCATTCGAGATGTAGAAGTTTTAAAGGGCGAGAATGAGTCACAGTCATTGGGTGGCACAAGAACCAGAACTGCGACTTGTGTCGGTTCGGTACTGGTCTGTTACACGCAACATCCGTCGATTTACAAAAACCTGCAATTTTTAGACGGATGCTTATCTGAACGAACAAATGGTCACAATTGAAAACGCCCGAAATAAGGGTTTTTGAATTCAGCGATAACTCGATTTCCTAAGTCGATTTGGAATCGGAGAACCAGCTGCTGTATTTGGATAGGATTCAGACATCATTGTCGTGTCATCCTCAATTGGACCCTGCGATCCGTCGCCTGGCCCGTCATTGAGTTCTTTTTGAAGCTTTTCGCGAAGTCGATCTAACTCATCATTATCGTCGTTGAAGTCGAAGCTTCTGCTTTTTCCAGCTTCAGGTGGATCTTTCAAATTCGAATCCGCCGATGGCCCACTGATCGAAGCAAGAGGATCAGAAAAAATGGACCCGACACGCCCCCAGTTGGCGTTTACACGTTCGTGTTTCCCACCAAATGTCGGGTAATCGTAATCGTAAGGACCGCAGCACATGCTACATCCGACTGCTGATAAACAGAGTACGACAACGGTAAAAATTTTGAATAGCAAGTTCATGAGCTTACCTGTTGGTAAAATTTTTCAGCTAGTGTTCGTCTATTCCGCAAAGCTTCGTCGAAACAAGATCGAATGAACTGAATATCCATCATGGGTTATATTTAATTTTCGCTGAATTCTGAGGTAACGATTGGTTTGGAATTTCCATCCCAAATTTTTTCCAGTCAAGATTCCCAGGACGCAGGACCGCCGTGCTCTTTTTTTGCGGCATGGCAACGTTTGGATTGGCTTGAATTCTTTGAACTGGCATCGCCGAGTGATCTCGGACTGGTTTTTGTGCTCGAATCCGGACCTGATTTTGATTCGTACTCGGAGCGGTTGTCGTTGGAGTTTCGGCCACAACGTAAGTTGCTTGACGGACCATTTGGTCGGGCTGGTTAGGAATATACCGAGCTCCGCTACCGGTCTCGATGGGGGTCGGTGAACCGTTGACTCCATCCATTAACATTCCGGGTAAGCCGCGATTTCCGTTGAGTTCAGGGGAAATGCCAGGCTCAAAAATTTCCGTTATCGGAACGATCACTTTATTCTCTGGATAAACGCCTTTGGTTTGAGCAGTCGGTGTCATCCCTACATTATTGGCGGTAGGCCAATTCTCGCCGCGACTGATAACTTCGGGGCGTGACCAACCGTAATTGATCTCTCGGCTGGCACCCCGTCGTCGGGCATGTTCTTGAGCATCCAAGTAGGCCTTTCCGGCCCAAGGACCTTCTTGAAATTCGATACCGCTGTACGCCAAGATAGTCCCTTTGCGGCGGTGGATAAGTGCGATCACTTTGTTATATTCGCAAACGGCTCGGTGAAACGCTTCTTCAGCTTGAGACCGTCGTCGCTGAGCATCCAATGCAACGTCCAAGGCTTCCGTGCCGGCGTCTTCAAGTCGTTGGAAATGCTCTTCTTCGATCACCGTGTTCTTCCAGCGATTAAACGATTCTTGGATAATATAAAGGTTGGTATCCAGGGCTCGGAAAGCTTCAGCAAGTTCCCGGGTCACATCGAGTTCCATGTCTTCAATTCGTGCCAATTCGCGAGCTTGTTTCAGCTGAGCGTTTCGAACGTTGGCCAATTCCCTTCGAAATCCGACAGGAACACCGAAGTTCAACCCGAAATTGAATTCTTGGAAGTTTCCACCATACAACTCATTCAATGCGCCACTGCCATTGGTCGGAAAGGGAGTGCTATTGGATGAAGTTCCGTAGAAATTACCTAGCCCCAACCAGCGGTACAGCATTGAAACATCGAGTTGTGGAAGCAAGCCATTCTTAGCATAGTGAACTGCTAATTCCCGCTTCTTGACTTCCCACCGTTGTTGACGAAGTTCTGGTCGGTAAGTCATCGCTTCACATAGCGTTGTGCACCAGTCAAACTCAATCGGAGACATAAAAGGCTCGTCGGTCGGTCGCAATAATCGACCGTCCGTGGTCGCCCACCCTAACAAATACCTGAGTTGTCCTTCTGCGTTGAGCAGATTGCTTTTGGCTTCGACAACTTGAGCATTAAAGAAATGGTATTGTTCCCTCGCTTGGGCGACTTGTTGAATATTGACTTCGGCACCTTCGCTATATTGATCCTCGACAATCCGCGAAGTTTCAAGGGCCGCATTAAATCCAACCTTAGCTGCCGCAAAGCTTCGATAGGCACAGTATAAGTCCCAATATCGGATCTCGACGTTGGTCACGTAGTTTTGAAGATTCGCTTCGAGGTTTGCCAGTTCCTGATCCGAACTAATTCTCGAGATTACGATCGGCATGCGATTGATGAATGTGCCTCGCCCTCGTAACAAAGGTTGCCGGATTTCCGCTTCAAAAGAGGCCCGGTAAAAACTGTCGATTTGCTGAACACCAAGTGGAGGACCCGGATTGTTGTTCTCAGTCCACTGATTGATGTTGCGAAAGAATATTTGGGTTCCGTTGGCTGCCTTCTTGGCCAGTTCGGTTTGCCACGTGACTTGGTCTTGCTGAAAAACGTCGCTGTTGAGAATACTCGGACCGTTCCGAGGTTCATCCGACTTTGCCCAGTTAATGCTGGATGTCCACTGAGCGTCAAAATCAGCCAAAGCCGCTTCGACGCCTTGATTTCCATCCAAGCTTGTATTGGTCAACAGCCCGCTCGGGTTAGCAATTTGACCAGGCGTTGTGACAAATCCAGGTTCTGTTTCCCGAATCGCAACGTTGTAAGTTGTCCCAGCGGCTAGTGGATTGTTGGTTAAACTATCCTGACCAGGCGATACTCGCGAACCTTGCAAAGCAGGAGTTCCGTAGCCTCGCAAAACTTTGGCATTTAGCATTGCGTAAGAAACGGCATCTTCAAGACTGATATCTTCATAGGCCTGAAAATCCGGGTTCATGACCGTCACCGGAGCCAGGGATTGGGTCACTTCCTCAAGAGATGGATAGACGGCGTCGGGATACTCAATGTCGGTCGCCTGTTCGACGTAATAATTGAGATTTCCAGTATCGTTCAGATACAAAGGCTGTCTCGGATTACAACCTACCAACACAGTAAGTGCGACAAGAGTCAAAAAGATTTTCGAGGGTAGCAAGTTCATCGGAGTGATCCTGATATTGTTCGAAAAAAAACGCTTCGCGGCTCGCAGCAAGCCACGAATACGTTTCTGGCAAACAGTCGGTCTGCCATCGAACCCCCCGGTTCAGGTCCCAAGCCTGCACAAAACTATTGGGCAAGTAAGGACCGACAGAAGGAGTATCGGCCGGTGAATCGACAAACTTTGACTAATCCGAAAATTTTGCCAGGATGGCTTTGCCGATACCAAGAACTACCAATTCCATTTGCCCAAATCACGTAAAACACCGAAGCGACTTCGATTTACTCAACATTTTGCTAGCGATTATTCGCGGTGGGATACGGGAACCTTGGATTCTTGGCTTCAGTAACAACCACCTGATTCAAGGCAAAATCGCTCTACAAATATTTATGAGTATCGATCTCGCGTTTTGGTGACCGAACATCGCCGTGGATGTATCAAAAAGCCAGTTTGAAATGCCTCCGATTGACATCGAAGCTCGACGTTACATTCCAGACAAAGAAGTTTCTTAGTCAGTTGGAAGTTGGTAATGATCAAACTCTTCATCAAGAAGATATCCTACCGATTCGTAGAGTGATTTGGCGGATAAATTGTCTTTGCTGGTGGCGAGTTCTAATCGCGCATTCCCGGTTTGAGAACTGTATTCAGCTGCCGCCTGGAGCAAGTTTTTACCCACTCCTGTCCGCCTTGCCTTTTCAGCAACAAATAGATCGTTCAGGATCCAGATTGGCTTCATCGCCACTGATGAAAAACAGGGATAAAGCTGGGTAAAACCCAATCCCTCCGCCGAATTGTCCGCCGCCAATAAAATTGCTGAATCTTGGTTGGAAAGCCGCTCGGAAAGAAAGTTTCGAACTTGAGGCGGCTCACTTTGGCAGCCGTAAAACACTCGATACTCATCAAACAATGGGACCAAAGACTCAAGATCTTCCAAACTGGCTTTGTGGATTTGAATTGCCATTACCATGACCTTTCGAATGTTCTGAACTGCCTGAAAACCAATCTAACAAAGACCGGCCTTAAGCCCACAAGTCGTCCGCTGAAAAAGCTGATGTCGGATTTGAAAACCTTGCCAAGTTTAATCGAGATCGGTCGCTTTAAATGGAGCGGTAATTTTGTTTCGGCGAGGCGGTTTGGAGAAAACCACCTTGGATCGAGGTACCGAAGAATTCTGTTCTTCACACGAAAATAACGATAATTCTGGCTCTGCCGATTCCGTGTCCCTATGGTTCCCGCTTATCGAATGCTTTGATGGTGTTATTCTTTTACCCGGCAAATCAATCTCACCCAAGTATTTACGTTTGACAACATCATGGGCAACAATTTCTTCAGCGGTTCCGCTGCACAAAATTTGGCCTTCACTAACCACGTAAGTTCGGTGTGTGATTTGTAGAATTTCTCGAGCTGCGTGGTCGGTAATCAAAACGGCGATCCCAGCTTCTGATAGCTCTTTGATCACGACTTGAATATTTTGCACGGTAACCGGGTCAATTCCCGCGAAGGGTTCATCCAGCATGATAATTCGGGGATCGGCGACCAAGCATCGGGCGATTTCCAAACGGCGGCGTTCCCCTCCAGACAAAGTTCCGGCCTTCGATTTTCGGACGTGAGCGATCTTGAATTGTTCCAGCAATTCCTTGGTCCTTGATCTTTGTTTACGCCAACCAAACCC
The DNA here is from genome assembly GCA_039200505.1 of Planctomycetota bacterium. GTDB lineage: Bacteria > Planctomycetota > Planctomycetia > Pirellulales > Pirellulaceae > Mariniblastus. Next base: position 17,811 of record JBCCSJ010000046.1, read on the forward strand.
GAGCAATTGCATCATCCCTTTGAGGTTATCCTGAACCGACAGTTTGGCAAAAACACTCGACTGTTGCGGCAAGTAGCCCATCTTGCCTTCACGGCTTCGAAGATGCATGGGCCAGCGGGTCACATCGACGCCTTGAAGAAATACGTTCCCCCGGTCTGGTTTCACCAAACCACACATCATTTTAAAAGACGTCGTTTTTCCAGCACCGTTAGGCCCTAGCAGACCAACAATTTCCCCTTCTTCGACCTGCAAAGAGACGCCATCCACAACTCGGCGACGACCATAAATTTTAACAAGGCCTTCGGCTGAAAGAATTGCCACGATGTTCCTCCTTGAACTGTTGGATGGCGGGAAATTTACTGGTTCAACTCGATTATCGAATGAATCCCATCCGTTCGAAATTCGGAAAAAATGGAATCGGTTTGTTTTTGGCGTGTGGCCAGTAAATCAGAATTGCCCGTCCGATCAGCATATCTCTTTCGACATATTTGGGTCCATCCCAAACTCTTCCGTCTGAACTTCGGGGACTGTTGTCTCCCATTGGCAAGTATTGGTCCTTCTCATCGTTTGCCTTGTCTTCCAAAAAGAACATGGGTTCCTTTTTGCCCTTCTTCTTTTCAAATTGCTGAATTGCGGCCGGATTGGACCACTCTTTTGGATTCGCCTGGAGTGCCAAAATCAAACCTGGATCCAATGTCATCGTTTCATCTTCAAGCGCTCTTGGATCGGTCGTTGAAACATAGTAGATATCACGAACCACTTTTAAACGATCAATTTCAATGTCCAAATCTTTGGCACCTATACCAGCTGGTTCCGCGTCCCCCGGATCCGAGGCTGAATAGGTCGGAATCGGAATTCCAACTCGATTGAAGCTGGCGACCGGGAACTCAACATGCTGATTATTAACCCACAGGTGAAGCCGATCATCTGCGTTGACGAACAATAATTGGTAATTGCCGGCTCCTTTTAGACGAGTCGCAACCGGTTCGGGTGAACCCGAAATAGGTGAACCGTTTTCATCGACGAAAGTGACTTTAGTTTTGACCTGCGAGTCGTCGCAACCAAGCGTTGCCATTCCTGTAGCGATGTCGAAAGTGCACTGAAAATGAGCTCCACCTTCGACAAGGTCCAAAGTCAGCTGACCTGAATCTGACTTGATCGCCACATCAGCTTCTACCCCCAAATCCCCGACCCAGTGCAAACCGTAGTTGGTAGCTGTCAAACGATAGGACGTAATATCTCCGAGTGGATTGGTGTCCAGTTCGTAAACACCACCGTTGTAACCATATTTGTCGCTGATTAGATGTCCCGGTGGCAATCCCTTGCCGAACCGGCCTGGTAGGTCACCATTTTTAATGGTTGGCCATTCTTCGAATCGAGGCTGGTAATGCCGATATCGCAACCAGTTGGTTTCAGCGGTTTTTTGGCTTGAAAAAGTCGGCGTTTCGCCCGATGAGTCAACTTTCCAAGATGCATCATCAGCAAATGACTGCCACCGAGACGGCCAATTTACTGATTTCAGTTTTTGCCCAATGTGATAGGTATCATCGACGTCTTGTAATATGTGTCGTAATTTTCGGGCCGGTTTTCGCGTGATTTGTTTTTTCCAGCTTTGGTCTGACTGGAGTTCCATCAAATAGATATCACCATTTTCAATCAGAATATTTTCACCCGGCAATCCGATCAGTCGCTTAATAAAGTTCTGGTTACCTTGGTTCGGATTTTTGAACACGATGACGTCATAGCGTTCGGGCGATGCAAAATCATAGATGAACTTGTTAACTAAAATCCGATCCCCATTGTTGGATTTGTGGTCCGGTTCATTGGGGGACATACGAGTTCGATATTGGCAAATTGGGCAGATTGTACTGTCGATCTGATATCCTGGAATTTTGGATTCCGAACTGGCTCCCGAAAAATAACGGTACCCGCAATTACCGCACTCCAGATCCATATGCTTGCCCTGTAGGGAAGGAGCCATTGAACCGGTAGGAATGATAAAGGCTTCCGCTTCGAACGCGCGAAACATTAAGGCCAAAATGATTGCGATCACGACCGACTCGATCGTTTCTCGGACACCAACATCCCGAAAGTAGCCATGAATGTCCCCAGTTGGAACATCAGCATCCAACTGCTCTCCTGTGTCGGAAAAAGAATCGTATTGACGGTCGATCGCTTTACGTCGATTCTCTGCAGTTTTTGCGGCTTCAGGAAAAGCTGAACGACGCTTTCGTCTATTTTTTTTGGCCATCTTTCCGTTTCCAGCAACTGGTGCCAGGCTTTGAATTGAAACGCAGTGTCCCACTTTTGACTCGTCTAATTTTAGCCGGATCCGTTGAGTTGGCCTATCCGAAACCGAGCTTGCGTTACTTAAAATGAGTCCGATTTTCGCACGATTCCCAAGACATTCTGTCGGGGGATACGGTTCTGAGTCCACGTTCGACTGTCACTCGACAGTGGTAGGTTGTCGCCCAATACAATCAGTCCCTTTGATGCAGGGAAAGCTGAATGACCGTTGGAGGATTCAGAGTCGAAATAATATACATCGCGATAAACTTTGATCCGTTCCGTCGATTTTTGGTTATCCGAAATTCGATAGGTGAAATGAGACGAATCAGGCTTCTCTAACCTATTAAGATAGCTGGCTTGATCGGTCACCACGGATTTTTTGGCAACAGTATCTCCATCAAGAACGACCCACCATTGGCCGTCGAAGTTTGAAACCTCTATCACACGCCAGCCCTGTTTTTTGGGATGAATCCTGAATTGGTTCGAGTTTCCATTGAAATACCAGTTGAGTCGTCCAACATTCGGCAGCAATTCAACATCCAGAATCAGTTTTTCGCTTTCAAGGCACTGAAATCGAAACTCGTCGCTCGAATCGACGCGAAACTCAAATGCGATATCTCTGACTGTATTGAGCTTTCGGCCGACGTTTTGGTTGAACCCAAAATAATCGAACATCACGCTTGTCCAACGGTCGGCCATCCATTTTGATTCATTGGACGTCATACGGAAGCATGGCTTGTTATAAAATGTCCGCCAAGTCGCCCCATCTTGATCGACAGTTTTTTGCCATCGTAATTCTGGGTGCCGGAATTTGGAGTCGTGAACCAAATGCCGAACTTTTTTCTGATCGACAATATCTTTTTGGATAAGACGACCGTCGATCAAGAGTTCGCCATGAACCAATTCAACCGCCTGATTATCGAGCCCAATTATCCGCTTGATGGCAACACGTTCGTCCGATGGGTTGGTGAATGCAATGACATCAAATCGCGACAGGGTTTTGGAATGCACAATTTCCACTCGATCTGCAGACTTTTGAACCGCTTCTGATTTTGACGTTAATTCACCACAATTGGGACAGACGAAATTCGGGATCGAGCCGGCTTGGTCTGAATCAACCCGAAATGGAAACTTACAAACGTGACACTCGACTTCAAAATGGGTTCCGACGAACGACGGGGCCATCGACGGACCAACGATCAGGCCGGGTACCGAATGCTTGGATTGGCAACCCAAAATCAAAACGATTGTCACTAAGAAGAGTCCAAGCCAACAGGAATTCGATTTTTGATTCACTTTGGATCGACGTAGGATGTATTGATCAAAAACGCTGGATTGGAATCGAAGGGTTTTTGCAGACCCATTTCCGGTTTATTATGTATCGGCGGTGGGAATGACGTTGCCACTGATAGTTTTATTTGATCGGTAGTGTGATGGTAAATCAAACGGATTCAAGAACGAACATTTTGGATCACCCCTTGGTCGATTGTCATTTGACCACGCTTCGCAACAAAGCGACCAGTTCGGCTGAATTTCGCCAGTCAGTTCGCAGGCTTTCGATGCTTTTAGCTTACTCGGCGACCGAAGGATTGCTGACCCAGGATCACCCAATCGACACGCCAATCCAAAGCATGGTCGGGAAATCGCTGGCCCATCGGATAGGCCTGGTTCCAATTCTTAGAGCAGGCATTGGTATGGTTGAACCGATGCTAGATCTGATTCCAGGTTCGGAAGTCTGGCACTTAGGTTTTTATCGTGATGAAGAAACCGCACAGCCAATCCAGTATTACAGTAAACTGCCCGAATCCTCTCCAGTCGATGTCGCGTTTGTTTTGGATCCGATGTTAGCAACTGGCGGTTCGGCAATTATGGCCTGCGAAGCGATGAAAAAATGGGGCGTCAGCCAAATCAAAATGCTTTCGATCATCGCGGCACCTGAGGGCATCGAACAAATACGTACTCAATGCCCTGAAGTCACAATCCACACTTGCATTATTGACCAGCAACTTAATGAAAATAAATTTATCGTCCCCGGTTTAGGTGATGCTGGCGATCGTTTCTTCAACACCCTTGTCTAGCGACGCCCTGATTCGCAGTCTCAGCCAAATTCGAGAATTCAATCAGTGGTTGCAGACGTATCCGAGGCAACCAAGCTGTACCGTAAGCATGCAAACTGACTGAGAAAGGTTTCTATGAGCACCCAGATTTTTGGATGCCCAAAATGCCAAAAACCGTTCCAGGTGAGTCAGGAAATGGCGGGTCAAGTGGTTCAGTGCCCATCCTGTGCGCAAACGGTCGAAATTCCATCCAATGCATTCGCTGGTCTATCGCCGGCAACGGATCCAATCGTATTTCAATGTCCTTTTTGCACCGGGAAATTTGGAATCACTTCTGAGATGAATGGCCAACAGGTTGCCTGCCCTCATTGCCAAAAAGTGGTACAGATTCAGTACCAAGATCCATCCGCCGATGCCTCGGCAATCCAGACTTCAAGCTCACCCCCAACTCCGAATTCGAAGGTTTCGGAACCACCTCAGGTTCAGCCCAGCGAACTATTTGCTCCCGGTGGAAAAAAAGAGCCAACTAAGAAATCAAGAACCGATCACGGATCCAAAAAGTCGAAATGGAAGACCCGTGAATCGGAACGCGCACGAAAATTAGCTGAAAAATCCAAGTCCAAACCGCCTACTGATCTCGACCCACCTGGTCCACCTGCTGCACCGCCAAAAAAGAAAAAGAAAGCGGTGACTCCGATAAGTCACCACGATAAAAACCAACCAGTGAGCCAAGCTAAAGCAAAACCCGATTCCAAGGCTTCGGCTCAAGCTAAGAAGAACGTCGACAAGCAACCTGCCAAATCTATGGCAACTTCCCAAGTGGTCACGAATCAGAATCCGACTAATTCTAAACAGGTAGAGCCAAACACAAGTCCGCTGGTCGAGCCGTCCGCGAAATTAGCTTCCAACCCTGAAGCAAAACAGAATCCTGCCGAAAATCGAGGAACGGATGTCGAAGTCACACCTGCTGCTGACGCAACGGTGGCTGTTGAACCAACACCCGAGGATGCCCCTATCCAACCGGTAGAAGAAAATCGCTACCAAGCGATTGCTCATCTGTTACCACCAACCTTTGACGTGCTGGATCCCAAAAATCTGAACATGCAATCAGGTCCTGAAAAATTCAAAATTTTCCTGCCTGACGGAAACGGAGGGACCGCGCAACTGGACAAACGGGTCCTAAGGGTCGAACACGACGGGGAACAAATCTCGCTAGTCGCGATGACTCCGGAACAAAGAAAACGAAGACGCCTGATTCAAAATGTCATCATGGTGTTGATTGCAGTTGTCGCAATGGCAATCACCTTTCTTGTGCTCAGTTGGTGATTCAAATCTCGAATTTAGATCACAATGTTGGAATTTCACGGGATCTAAATTGCTTTACAATCGAAGACGGTTTCGGCAAAACGGATGATCATGAGTAAATTCAGACCCTGTATCGATCTCCACCAGGGATGTGTTAAACAAATTGTTGGAAGCACCTACGCTGAAGACAATCGACATGTCACCGAGAATTTTTCCTCGGAAAATCCCGCCGAATTTTTTGCTCGTAAGTATCGGGAAGATCGGCTTCGCGGTGGACATGTCATCAAACTTGGACCGGGGAATGATCAAGCTGCTCGTAATGCGTTAGCCGCATACCCAATGGGTCTGCAAATTGGTGGCGGCATTCACCTTGATAATGCAAAACAGTGGCTCCAATGGGGTGCTTCTCATGTCATCGTGACGTCTTGGCTATTCAACGAACAAGGCACTTTTCAGTTCGATCGAGCCAATCAATTAGCCAAGGAACTCGGTTCGAAGCGAATTGTGATCGATTTAAGTTGTAAACAAGTTCGCCCGGGTCATTGGACTGTCGCTATGAATCGTTGGCAAACTCTCACGGACTTGTCGATAGAATTCAAAACGTTAGACAAGCTTTTAGATTGCTGTGACGAATTTTTGATTCATTCCGCCGACGTGGAAGGAAAGTGTGACGGAATTGATTTCGGGCTGATTGCAAAACTTGCTCAGTGGCAAGGATGTCCCATCACTTATGCGGGCGGGATCGCGTCGATTGAAGACATCGAAAAAATTGAAGAAGAATCAAAAGGGCACATCGATTTTACCGTTGGTAGTGCATTGGATCTCTTTGGCGGCAATCAGCTTTCTTATGAGTCGATGGTCCGTTGGAATCAGGTACGAAATTGACATGGAAGGTCGGCGGTTACGAAGCTCATTGCCGCTTCAATATCCCGCTACGAACATGGAAAAACAAGGGGGACGATAGCGTCGGTAGGTCGTTCGAAAAAACGTGTCCAAATTTCGTGGTAGTCTGTCAGACTCCCAGGCTTGCAACTTTTCCATCATTCAATCGGACCAGACGATCGGCTTGATCTGCCAGATTATCGTCGTGAGTAACCATGATGATGGTCAAGTTTTCATTCTTTTTCAGAGCCATCAAGGTATCCATGACCTCGCCACCGTTTTCAGAATCAAGATTTCCGGTCGGCTCATCCGCCAACAGCACCGTTGGATTTGCGATCAAAGATCTTGCGATTGCCGTACGCTGCATCTCGCCTCCTGACAACTCGTTTGGCTTATGTTTCAGGCGATGCCCCAGGCCAACCATTTCGAGAAGTTCAGTCGCTCGTTTTCGATAGGCTTTCTTGTTTCTCAAATATCTAAAAAATCCGTCGCGGACCATTCGAGGAATCAGCACATTTTCCAAAGTCGTCAATTCGGGAAGCAAATGGTAAAACTGAAAGATCATCCCGAATTCATTGTTTCGAAGTTTTTCCTGCTGGCGGGCGGGAAGATTATCTACCCGGTGAGGACCGAGATGAATTTCAC
>JBCCSJ010000047.1:0-24675 GCA_039200505.1 Planctomycetota bacterium
AGTCGTTCGGGATTTCATGTCCAAAGTTTCAGACAAAGCCTTGGGCGAGAAGGTTTTGCTTTCGCTTCGACCTTCGGAACAGTTTATCAAAATCGTTCAGGATGAACTGACGGAACTCCTCGGACCAACCGATGCTGATCTTCGTCTAAATAAAGAGGTCAACATCATCATGATGTGCGGCCTGCAAGGATCGGGAAAAACCACGACCTGTGGAAAATTATCGAGGCTTTTGAAACGAGAAGCCGACATTACACCACTACTTTGTGCGGCTGATTTACAACGGCCTGCCGCGATCGATCAACTGCATGTGCTGGGCGAAACGCTCGGTGTCCCCGTCTACAGCAATCGTGAGATTCAAGATCCCGTTCAAGTCTGTCGCGAAGCGGTTGCCAAGGCAAAAGCTGACGGCAATAAGGTGGTGATTCTTGACACCGCCGGCCGACTTGCGATCGACGAAGAATTAATGAACCAGCTGAAAACGATCGACCGGGAAGTGCAGCCGGATCACGTTTTTCTGGTCGTTGACGGGATGACCGGTCAGGATGCGGTGCGAAGCGCCAGTGCGTTTCACGAAGCTTTGGAACTGAACGGTGTCATCATGACGAAACTGGATGGTGACGCGCGGGGCGGGGCGTTACTTTCGGTGAAACATGTAACCGGTGTCCCGATTCAGTTTATCGGTACCGGAGAGCACCTGGAAGATCTCGAGCCGTTTCGTGCCGAAGGGATGGCAGGCCGGATTCTTGGCCAAGGAGACATCTACGCTCTTGCTCGCCAGGCTCAAGACCTGGTCGATGAAAAAGAACAGCAACGAATGCAGGAGGCGTTAGAAAAGGGGCAATTTTCGCTGGATGATTTCCGGAATCAGATGCAGAAAATGGCCAAGCCTGGCCTGATGCAAAAAATGCTGGGGCTGTTACCCGGTATGCCCAACATGCGCGAAATTAACGAGATGATGAACCAAGGTGACACTTCGAAACAGATTCGCCAGATGGTTGGAATCATCGACAGCATGACGCCTCAGGAGCGAAAAGATGCTTCGGTCATCGACATTAGCCGAAAACGAAGAATCGCGGCGGGTTCAGGCGTTGAAGTCAAACAAGTTAGCGAATTGCTGAAACAGTACAACACGATGAAACCGATGCTGACCGGGATGGCCGGCATGAATGTAGGGGATCGAATGGCTCAAATGGATGAGCTAAAAAAACAGATGATGGACCCTTCCCGAGGGATGCCTAAATCCAAAAAGACGACCGGTCGGCGGTTGACCGCTAAAGAAAAGAAAAAGAACAAAAAGGATCGCGAAAAAAGATTAAGACAACTTCGTCGGGAAAAAAAGAAGTAGCATTTACGCGATCGCCTCAGTTTTAGTTGCATCCGATTTCGTCAATAAGCCGTCCCAGCGAAATTTTCATTCGTGCAAGTTTTGATTTCTTGGTCACTCCCAGATCTTGTCGGCCAAAACAGAGATCCTATGTCCAGATGATTCATCAAGGACTTCCGTTACTTTGCGATCGCTATCGTTGGCTTCAACTTTGACCTTTTCCCAAAACTCAGTAGTTCTTACCCATAGTTTCATCGAGACGAAAATTAAAAGGGTAAAGAATGAGGCAAACCCAATCAGGGGCGCTAAGTACTCTCTCCAGAATCCGATAGCATTCCGGGTTCCAGTTCTCATTCCGACCCAACCGAATGCTGACGAAATGGTACGGGTTAAAAAACCAAGAATCCAACAAACCGGATTCCAAAGGCTCCAACCGACGAATAGCATCAAACCTACAAATGAGAATAAAAGGAATCCACCTGCGATCCTTTTCGCAATTTCGATGTCGATCAGGATAAAAATAGAAAAGGTCAAAAGGTAAGCAATGATTGCAAGAGTTGCGATCATGAAAGCCGGACTGGATAAAAACCAATTGAGAAATCCGATCTTCAATTCGTTGGTTGGTTTAGCCGTAGACTGATTGCTGATTCTAAGGTCCCTTAGACCTTTGGCAGCTGAGTTTTTGATCAACTGCTTTATGACTTGATCGACTAAAAAGAAAAAAGAAAAACTGACAAGTAGTGTCAGGAAAAGTCCGTTGAATTTAGCCAGTCCATCAAAAATAAAAGCGAGAAATTCAGGTAAAAAACTTTTAATTGATTTTAGGATCAGATTTTCCAAATCCATTAGAAATTGAGGCATCCAACCAAATATCGGTCTCAACTTTTTGGGGTCGACCAGTTTATCGACTAGGCCATTCGCAATGCCCCACCCCAAACCGAAGAACACCGAAATAAACATCCCGATAAAAACAATGGACCGAACCCAAGTGAATTGAATTGCTTCGGTCATGTCGAGCGGGTTATTAACGATTGTTGCTGGCTGGCTGGTCCCAACTGAAGGGAAGGAGTCAATTTTGAGTTTGTTATTCTGGTTGACTTGGTGAAGTGCCGAAGGAGAGTATCCGTCAATCTGGTGTGCTATCCGATCAAACGTAGATTGATGGATCACCGGCTCGACATCATATTTTTGGCAAATTTCCGCGATCCTTCTAGGACCATAACGGTAGAACATCCTCATTCCAGATCGCGAATCAGTGTATAAACCATCGAACGATGACTGAGTCCGAAACGATCCGACCATTTGCTGATTGAATTTCAGATCATGCTTTTCACCATGCTTGATCATCCAGAGTAGCGCGACGAAAGCCAGTTGATCTTTTGCATAACCACCGCCTACATGGGCATGGCAACCAGGAAACCAAACTTGTCGAATTTGTTGTTTTCGTGCTGCTGAGAGTCCATTCTCATCGAACATTTTTGGACGAAAGGTCCTTCTTTCTTCGTCGATAGAAAGAGCGTGGTAGATGTTTTCTACTCGATCGTTTGGTCGATTACTTCTAAATTTGAGTGGGAACAGAGTGTTGAACGCCTGCGTGAATTCATCCAGCGGTAGCCCTAAAGCTTCGACCGTATCCCAAACGCCAAGAAAATGAACTTTGCGCGAATCAACTTTTTTATCCCCAATATTCTGGATGGAATAGTTTTTTGCGAATGTTTCCGCAATTCCAGATTGAATTCCCTTCTTTGCTTCTGTGTTAGCCGTTTTGTAGCCCCTCAAGATCTGATCGCAAACGTCGTCGATGACTTCTGGATCTTGACCCTTCACGTTTGGAATCCCAAATAGGCAAATCATTTGGGCTACCACCCGAACCGTAAAAGCGCCTCGGCTAAATCCGATCAGGTAAATATTCGGTTCGACCTCTGGGTCATATTGGCTAATCAGAAATTTGTAAATCTGTTTGATATTTCGGCTGATCCCAAAACCGAAAGCCCCACCAATCGTTCGAATAAATCGCCCGCTACCGCTACCAACTCCATCGTCGTGAATACAGGCTTGCGTCTCTTTGTCCAGTGCTTGATAGAATCTCCATACATTCGACGGATTCAACATTCCTCCGTATTGTCCCGTCCCATCCGAACAGACAATGATGTTTTTCTTGCCAGGCATCATGACTCCCAAATCCCAATAACATTTTCGATCATCTTAACGAATACATCTGGAATTCTCAGTAATGGGGAACAAAATCTGAAGTCCTACATCGTTTTTAGGAAAGCTACCGGTACCTACCGCGCAGCGGGTTGTCTTTAATCAGACGATAGAAAAAGTAATCAGGCCGATTTTCCAAGTCGTTGTTTCAACTCAAAAAGTTTCCTGGACTCGAAGAGCCTCGATCAAAAAGGCACTCGCTTTCTTCCCTATTCCTGGCCAGCTTGATTCCCTTGGGCCAGCCACGTTTAGAACGCTAACATTTTGATCGACAATCCAATGAACGATCGATCGAGGCTTAACAGATGATTGATTGAATTCTTCGAGATCGATACAGAGGTAGGGGCGAAAGTGCTTTTGTGCCAGTCGAAGCGTCAATAGGGTGCCACCGGTAAGTTGGTTGCAAAATAGAATTAGCGTTGCATCGGACTCGACCACATTTTTTTCAGTCCTTACCGAATAATCTCTCTCACTTGTTTCAATCAGTAGATATCGAGCAGGAATTCTTCCATCTTCGGCACGTCGTCCGGCAGGACACCATCCACCATGTTCCAAATCCAAAAAGATGGCCGCGTCCAACGCCGCTCGATCGACACCGGTCTGCCCGCCAGAAACAATTTTTCGTATCAATGCCATAGAATATTGAACAAGACAAATATTGATTGTCTATTTGTACACTATTGCGACCTATTAATCATCAGCTTCCGTTTGGAAACATGCGGTTCCCGATCGTCATATGCGACGCGTCTGCGAGTGATTTGGGCATATCGTGAAAACCAAACACTGGCGTTAGTACTCGCGAAACATTTATTTACCGGCTTGCTTAGTGAATAACCCACAAAAAATCGAATTTTCAGTAACGCTAGCCGGTAACTTAATTCATGGCGAGTCCTTAGCGGATAGATGGGATGCGTTTTATCCCAGAAACTCAACCAAAAATAATCCACATTGCATGGAAGTTTACGACCATGGTTACCGCCATGGAATCATAATTTGTTGGTCATTGGGCAGCATTGATCCAGGCTTTTGGTGACGTTCAATCACGCCTGGATTCAATTGAATGATTTCAACGTACCTCGAAGCCTGCCCCAGTTGGTCTCGGGCGATGCCGAATAAGGATTCACCTGGTTTCACGATATAAATTCTTCGATCCTTTTCAGTTGATTCAGCGTTTTCACTAGCGGGGCACAAATCTGGCCAGAGTTGAACAAGAGTTTGGACTTCCGGGATCCCAATCGTCGTCCCCATTTCCAAGTCTTCGTAGTTGACGATGGTTGGTCGATTGAACTGATAAAGTGCTCGAAAGTAGCGTCCGTCGCCGTACTCCTGTTGAGCGATTGACCAAAAAGTATCATTTGCTGCAACGACTCGAGTCACCGTTTTTCCGATTTTCGATCGTTTCGATTTCTTCGATAACAGTTCTGTGCTCGTAACGAATCCTTGAGATTTGGACGTGCCTTCATCTTGCAACCGAGATGGTTGCCGGCCTATCGGATGGGCGGAAACAAAAGTCACCTCGTCCGCCGCCGTTGACATTTTCGATTGATCTTCGACCGGTCGATCAAGACTTTGAATTGGCTTATCGAGATCGAACTGAAATGACGAATCCAATATGGGGTTAAAACCTCGATCTGATGAATTCATTGAATTCGATGAAGAATTTCGAACGGGAGAAAATTGATTTGAGGTATTCGGCCTAAGGGTATTTTTCTTGAGCGGATCTTTTTGTGTGAATAATGATGCTGATTTGGGAGTGGGAACAAAAGACTGGTTATGATCGGAGTCCACTGCATCGGTTCGACTGAATTCTGACTTTGGCTTCAAGGCCGAGTTTTTCTTTTCACTCAACAGATTGCTATAATTTGGTTTGGTGATTCCAAATGGATCGTCCGGTCTCTTCTTTTTTTTGTTTTGACCGGACGAAATCGGATTCGAAGCGGACGCCTTTTGGACTGCTGCATCCGCAATCATGGTAGGGTTGTTTAAATTTTTTTCGAATCCTGATCGTGATGTTCGAGTCACCGATTTATCCGAACTGGGCAGCTTCATATTTTCAAACAGTGTGACGATGTCGGGTCGCTGAGTGCCATTTTTTTGCTGCGAACCAACTTGATTATCAGAAGCACTCCTATTGTTTGAGGTTCGATCCTTGGGTTGATTGAAAACCGATGAAGGATTCAAAGTCGAACGGTCCGAACTCTCGTTACGAAGAGAGAAACCGCTCGCGATATCAAGAACTCTTGATTCAGTTTCATCATTGGGTGGTGCGGCAACCACGGAACGATTGGCTTGATTCTCAATCACTGCTTTGTTTGACGGGTTGTTTGGCCAAACTCGTTTTGCAACCGGAGCGTCTCGAACATGGTCGGGAACTTCGTATCCATGCCCCATGATTTTGTAGTAGGCGACATAAACGAAAAGTCCAAACGCAAGCGCAACCATCGTCAACCCGATTTGGGCTTCGCGGACGAATTGGCTTTTATCTGGACTAGCGAAGGGATCGGACATATCGGCCTCAAACGAATGGATTGGCCGAAACTTTAGCTAATTTTTACACGGACTGAAATATCGAAGTTCACACCATTGGTAATCAGGTGAATCTCGGTAAACGGGAGAAACCAGGATTGGAAACGATGGTGGTTTTAGCACGTTAGGCTGTTTTCAAAACTAGCCAGACTGGCCTATCTTTTTTTTTCGGCGACTCGCAGTTTCGCACTTCGGCTGCGAGGATTTCGACCTAGTTCATCTTCGCTGGCCTGGATCGGTTTTTTGGTGATCATTTCAAGACGATCATCTTTTTGAAACGCGTGCTTTACGATTCGATCTTCTAAAGAATGAAATGAAATAATTGCGATTCGCCCGCCCGGAGCCAATAGACTGGGCAAGCGTTCGGTGGCAACTTTCAGCCATTTTAATTCTTCGTTAACTGCAATACGCAGGGCCTGAAAAGTACGGGTTGCAGGATCGATCGAGTGGTTTTTGGAACGTGGCACGCAGGATCTGACCAAGGCCGCTAATTGAACCGCCGATTGAATCGGCGTTTCCCTGCGAATCTTGACAATTTTTCTAGCTATCCTGCGGCTAAACCGTTCCTCACCAAATTCATAAATCAGATCCGCCAGATGTTTTTCGCTGAGTCGATTTACAATGCGAAACGCAGGCTCCCCGGCCATCGGATTGAAACGAAGATCTAAGGTTCCTTCATCCTGGTAACTAAACCCTCGGTCGCGAGCGGCCAGTTGATCGCTGGAAAGTCCCAAGTCCAGTAGCAACCCATCGATTGCCTGAATCCCCAACGCTTCAAGATGTTCGGGGATGTCAGCGTAATTGGCCTGAATGAGTGTAAGTCGGTCCGAGTTAAGCCTTTGCTTTGTTTCTTCAACTGCCAACGGGTCGCGATCAAAAGCGATGACTTGCCCTTCGGGCCCGAGTAAATCCAAAATTTTCCCGGTGTGACCTCCGCCGCCAAGTGTTCCGTCAACCACCGTCGACCCGGGGGACACGGTCAAATAAGAAAGGACCTCTTCAACAAGGACAGGAATGTGAACAGTCAACTTGACTACTTTCTCTGGTCGCCAGTATCAAGAATGGACATGAATGCTTTTTGAGGGATATCGACGTTGCCGATTGACTTCATCCTCCGTTTACCCTCGGCCTGCTTTTTCATTAGCTTTCGCTTCCGAGTGATATCTCCGCCGTAACATTTGGCGGTCACATTTTTTCGAAGTGCCTTAACGGTTTCTCGAGCGATGATGCGATTACCAATGGCAGCCTGAACTGCCACCTCGAACATGTGCCGATTGATTTCTTCTTTAAGTTTTTTCGCCACCGCACGTCCTCGGCGATCGGCGTCTCCTCGATGGCAAATCACACTCAATGCATCTACTTTTTTTCCATTGACCAAGATATCTAGCCGGCAAAGATCTGCAGGAAAATAACCAAGGATGTCGTAATCCATGGTCCCATAACCTTTAGTGACGCTTTTTAATTTGTCGTGTAAGTCGTAAATCACTTCCGCCAACGGTAGGTCGTAGGCAAGCATGACACGCTTGGCGGACAAGTATTCGGTGTTCTGCTGGATGCCTCGCCGTTCCTGGCAAAGCTTCATCACCGGGCCGACGTACTCTTCAGGTTGCAGCAAATTGACCCTAACAATCGGTTGTAAAAACTCAGCAATCTCGTGAGGTTCAGGTACTTCCTGTGGCCGGTGAATTTCAACCTGTTCCCCTTTTTGATTGCGAATTCGATAGGTCACATTGGGTGCGGTCTGAACAAGGTCGATGTCCGATTCTTGCTCAAGTCGTTGTTGCACGACCTCCATGTGCAGCATCCCCAGAAATCCGCAGCGAAATCCAAAACCAAGAGCTTCGCTGGTTTCCGGAGCGAATTCGAAACTGGGGTCATTGATGGCCAGTTTATTTAACGCATCTCGCAATTCTGCAAAGTCTTGGCCATCCGATGGGTACAGCCCACAATAGACCATCCGTTTTGGTTCCTGATAACCTGGCAGTGGATCAGCGTGATTTTTGCCGGCGACTGAAATCGTGTCGCCAACATTGACCTCCGTAAGTGATTTAATGTTACACACCAGATAGCCGACTTGCCCGACCGAAAGTTCATCGCGAGGGGTTTGTTTAGGAGTGAATTGTCCCAGTTCAACAACTTCGTGGGTGGAACCTGATCGAAGAAACTGAACTTTATCCCCTTTGCGAACCGTTCCATTCATCACCCGCACGTAAGTGATCGCTCCTCGATACTCGTCGTAATGGGAATCGAATACCATCGCTTGGAGCAATTGGTCAGGGTCCCCGGTGGGTGCCGGTACTCGATCAATAATCGCGTCGATTAACTGCTCAACGTTCAAACCGGTTTTTGCACTGACTCGAACCACTTCGTCGGTGCTGACACCCAAAGCTTGCTCCATTTCTTCGGCAACTTCGTCCGAACGAGCGTATTGTAAGTCAATTTTGTTGATCACCGGAACAATCTGCAGATCGTGTTCAATTGCAGCGTAACCAGTTGCTACCGTTTGAGCTTCAACACCTTGGAATGCGTCGGCCAATAATAGAGCCCCCTCGCAACACATTAGTGACCTTGATACTTCGTATTGAAAATCGACGTGCCCGGGTGTATCAATCAAATTCAATTCAAACCACTCGCCCCGATGCTTGAAACGCATCACAACGGCGCGAGCTTTAATGGTGATTCCCCTTTGTCGCTCAAGTTCCATATCGTCGAGCAACTGTTCCTGCATTTTGCGCTGTTGAACAGTGCCCGTTGTTTCGATCAAGCGGTCAGCGAGAGTGCTTTTGCCGTGATCGATGTGGGCAATGATGCAAAAATTCCGGATGTTTTCAGCTTTGATTTTCGTCATCGGTTTGTTTCAATTGGCAATGCCAAATTGGTTCGGATCGGACGTCGCTATTTGTTTCGGTTATGCTTTGCCCAGGCAAGCCCGGCAGCCCCCACAAACCCGGCTTCTCCACCCAATTCAGCGAATTTGACGACCAGGTTTTCGGCGAGGACCGGAAAAACCATTTCCTTAGTGTGCCGTATGACGTCACTTAAAAATTTGCGACCTACCTGAGATTCATTGCCTCCAAAATTCATCGCTCCGCCCAAGATAAAGGCCTCGGGGTCGATCGTGTGAGCCATAAGAGCGATGCCAGAAGCTAGAAATCTCGCGGTTTCATCGACGATACGAATCGCTAACGGGTCACCTGACTCGGCAGCATTGGAAACCATCAATGCGGAAAGGGGAGACGTTTCTTCGGTTTGATTTCGAAGGATTGAATCTTCGCCCGATTTGAGTTCGCCCAAGGCTTCGATGGTTCGTTGCACCACCGCTGTGGCACTTGCATACGCTTCGAGGTGTCCCGCCTGGCCACATCCGCACATTCGGGAGTTTTCACCGGTTTCGATCGTTAGATGACCCAACTCCGCACCATGACTGCTACTGCCATCGATCGAGAAGTCGTCAATGATGATTCCTCCTCCAACACCGGTTCCCAGTGTAAACAAAACGATGCTCTCGAATGCAGAAGCTCCCCCGACCCAAAACTCTCCAAATGCTGCCGCTGCCGCATCATTTGCGTAAGACACCGGCTTGCCCAATGCTTCAGATAGTTTGTCCCTAATCGGAAAATGATGCCAGCCAGGAAGATTGGTCGGAGTCAAAATCAAGCCCTGTTTGATATTCATCGGGCCCGGTGTGCCAAGCCCGACTCCAGCAATGTCAGAACCCCAGTTGATTCCCGCGGTAGCGGTGAGTTTATTGAGTTCTTTTTGGGCTTGTTCTATTGCTAAGTCAGGAGATCTATCTGATAACGTCGGGAACTTGGTCTGACCAACTATGTTGCCTAAGTTGTCGACTATTCCAATCTTAATGTTGGTCCCCCCTACATCCACTCCGGCGAAAAAGGGTTGTTTAAAATTGGCGGCCGACATTTTTGCATTCCACGCTGAGTTTCAAACCGAAGAGTGTAGAAGAGTAAATTCGACTCTACAACTTGAGATTATGGCATTTCAAAAGGATCGCAAAAACGATAAACCTAGGTGTAAGAGGATAAAAATTGACTCTTACCTAGGCAGCGAGCTGTAACTTGGCGATAAGTATCGAAAATATTGGATGGTATTTGTTTCCCAGCTAAGTTCCTCGGATTGGAAAGACTCAATACCAATCCAAGCTCCGTAAAGTG
This sequence comes from Planctomycetota bacterium, assembly GCA_039200505.1. Lineage (GTDB taxonomy): Bacteria > Planctomycetota > Planctomycetia > Pirellulales > Pirellulaceae > Mariniblastus. Next base: position 10,231 of record JBCCSJ010000047.1, read on the forward strand.
TCTCATTCACCAGATAGGGTCGCAGAAATCGACAAAGACTGCCTATTATTTGAACGAATTGCCGGCTGCCGAACCGCCTTAGATTTTAATTGCAAATTGCTTTGTCAATTGAGACACCATTAACCGTTGATAAGGGTGATTGAGATGGCAAACCCTATTTCAATCTGTAAAGGCACGTTTGTTGCACAGCAGGATTCTGTCAGATGCCGACAGTGGCATCTGGAATTCAGGTTTTGGGAACTAACGATGGATGTAAATAGGCTACTTAAGTTCGACAATGCTCATCCAATTTTGACCAAAGTCAAGTCATCGTTGGCAAACTTGGGTTATCCCCAACTCAACCAAATCAAGTGCGAGCAAGAAGGTTCGACCGTGGTGCTCAAAGGCGAATTGGCATCCTTTTACATGAGCCAACTGGCTCAAACCACTGTTTCCAAAGTCCCAGGAGTCGTCAGGGTTGAGAATCGAGTTACAGTCGGCCCGGTTGTTTAGTTTTCTCTTTGATACGCCAGTTAAACCGCGAGCCGAACGCGTGTTGGTTCCCAAAAAAACTGCCACAGAAATTTGAAACTAGATCGCTTTTCCAAGGCGAATTAGCGACTTCAACCGCTCGAAGTACGGTGCGGCTTTCTGATTAATTATTAGATCACCGATACTCAGGCGGAGTAAATATCCTGTTTGGATACTCGAATATTCTAGCCTGCCGCCAACGTCCCCGAATAATTCAAAACCATCACCTCCTCTCAAGTTAATTTCGTTTTGTTTCTTGATTGATTCCCGATCCTCTAGCCGATTCGATCCTCAATTTGGTGTTCAAGAAGTTGATTTGGCAAACGCAAAGCTCCGACGCTTGACTCATTTCGCAATTCGGTTCACTCCACTCCGTTTTTGATTCATCAACTCAAAGCGACAATCCCTCGCAAATTTGTTATCCTCAAAAAACTAGGTCATCGGGGTTGGAGTTAAATGAATGTCTGAATTGTTGTCGATTCGTGATGCGGACATCTTTCGGGGTCGAACTAAAGTTTTTGAAAACCTGACTTTAACAATCGACACGTCGCAGAATACGGCAATTGTTGGTCCAAACGGAGCAGGTAAAACAACACTTTTAAAGGTCCTCGCACGCGAGATTTATCCGTCCCAAGGAATGGTTTCCATATTCGGAAAGCAGCACTGGAACGTTTGGGATCTACGAAAACGGTTCGGAATCGTTTCCAACGATCTGCAACAAAATTATTCCAAGTCGGCAACAGGGTTCCAAGTCATTTTATCCGGCTACCATGCCAGCACCGACGTATTTGGCCATCAGAATTTCCAGCCGGACCAGATTGATTTTGCCAAGCAGATCAGCCATGAAATGGGTGTCGATCACTTAAACGAAAAACAGTTTTCCAAAATGTCGACCGGTGAACAACGACGGCATTTGCTGGGTCGGGCCTTAGTGAACGATCCTGACGCTTTAGTGCTGGATGAACCAACCAGTGGCTTAGACATTCCAGCCATGTTCCGATACGTTGAGTTGATTCAGAATCTGATCGCGGCTGGAAAGACCATTATCTTGGTCACTCATCATATCAATGAGATACCTCCAGAAATTCAGACCATCATCTTGATGGAAAATGGAAAAGTAAAAGAAGTTGGAAATAAGCAATCGGTACTAACCTGTGAAATACTGTCGAGATTATTTAAGACCAATGTCAAAGTCCTGCAGGCAAGAGGTTATTACAGTGTCATCCCCGGCGACTAATGCGAGTCGATTTGGCCAGGGTTATCATCCTTATATGTGACCGACTGGATTCGAGTTTTATTTCGCTTCCCAACTCATTTTAAATTTCTGATCCCACTCCTTTTTCTGATTTTTCTGATTCTGATTAAAGGCCTCGATGGCTTGTTCCTGTTCTACGATGTAATCTTTTCCTTTCAGAATTGCATCGGATGCCTTCAGGACGGCATTGCTAAACTCACCCCGATACCGTGGCTGCTGCATCACGATTTTGCCTGATCCGTCGACGACGGCACAAACAGACAGAACTACATAATTTTGAGGCTGTAAGACCCGGCGGTCCCTGTATCGCAAGGTCGCGAACATTTTTGGGATCGTGCTGATCCCCGCTTCTTTTAATTTTTCTGGATCTACCAAAGAACTCATTAGTTGTTCGACTGCGTCTTGAGGTTTTGATCGAGTATTGTTGTAGATCGCAAACGCCCTGATTTGGTCCGCGCCGAACTTGTCTTCAGCAACTACGATCTCACGCCAGTTTTTATAGAACTGGCCTTCATCGTGCCAAAAAAATAGGATTGCCGGCTTATCGCCTAGCAATTCATCTGATTGAATTGTCGTTCCTTGGTCATCGTAAACGATGAATTTCGGAATAGCAGAACCGACAAACTTGCCCATGATTGGCGGCTTGGAGGTTGATGCATTACCACTTTTCAAAGTGACTAACGTATGTTTCTCGGGCATGCTCAATTTAAAACTTTCTCGCTTTACCGGTGAGTTAAATTTCCAGTCGGTGAACCGCCATTCTGTATCGAGCGACCGTTTCTTATTTTTAGGATCATCTGCAGGAAAGTTATCTGAATAGACTCTATCTCCATCACGAATCATCATCAGCGGAATCGGGTACTTTCCTTTCGACACGAACAAATGAAATCGTTGGTAGACCGAGTCGTCGGATAAGTCGAAGATGACGTAATCTGCATCGATGCTGCCAAAATTTCGAGTGCCTAAATACCGCGGATTGCGACCCCAGGTCTGTTCCGCAATTGCATTTGGATCGAACATCGAAAGGATTTCACGCAGGTTGACGTAGTAGGACCATCCTGACTCTGTCCCTTTTTGTCTCAGCATTTCGGTTAGGCTGTCAGCTACTGGTTCAACGGTCACATTTCCATTGGTAATTCGTTGAAGATACTGGCCGTCACTGCCGATTTCCCAACGGTACTTGGCATTACGATTTCGCGTACACGAAGCTTTCAACAAGTTAGGTTTGGCGAATTCGATATCAAAGCTCTCAAATGGTTTTTTGCCTGTCGACACAGCTCCCATCGTTTCCTGCTGGTTGAGTTCGTATTCAAGCGTGAAGCTGACCGCGTCTTGGGCGTTTAAAAAGTGAGCCATTTTGTTCAGAATCTGTTTCGCTTTGTCCCGATCGTCTTCTGTTGTCTCTCTACCGGAGGCGTCATTCAAAAGGCCCTCTTTTGCGATGTAATCATTGTTCAAATAGGCTTCTTTTTCATAGTTCGTCCGGTACCACTGCGGAAAGATGACTCCTTCGGGTAACGGATCAACTGATGCCTGGACCCTCAAGCCGTCTTGTGAGCCTTCCTCGGTGAATTGTCCCGGTGAGTTCTCTGTCCAGCAAAAAACGGCGAGTATGGTCGCAAACAGAATTTGTCGAGTCATCATAACTAGTCTCGTTTGTTGTTAAATTTGAATTTGGTTTAGAACGATCCAAAACTTCAACGATTCGGATTAAACAGATCGCGTTCACCGAGCCAGCCTTTGTCAGTTTGCCCCCTCAACCGCAACGTGTAGCGGGCAAGGTCAACCGCCTCTCGATAGGCGTTGAATTGATCACGCAGCGTCGGTAGGGCGGTATTTTTATTGGTAGCTGCGATCGCCTCGGGATCGATCGTCATCCGCGCGAGTTCAATCGCGCTGCGATAGATTTGTTGAATCCTGTCTGTTTCACTTTCATCCAACAAAAGCCCCGCGACAAAAGCCGAATTCAGAATTGTGAAAGTTCTTGCCGGCACAAATTCGGGCAAATTCGATGGCTCGGCATCTGCGGACAAATAACTTTTGCAGATTGTTGCGGTGTCAAAGGTAGCAGCAGCCTGCCCGTCAAGCACTGACTCCAAAATTTCAAGCGACAGATTGGTTTCACCACGTGAGAGACGGATTTCTGATCGTTCAATAGCTGATTGCAAAATGTCACGGCAAACCTTGCGTTCTAAAAGTCCTCCTCGAGTCATCGAGGCTGTTTTGGGCAGTCCTTGCAGCAGATGAATAACTCCATTTTCTGTATCAATATCGGTTTCAACGAACATGATTTCTTTCGCCGGCAAGCCTTCTGGTCCAATCTGGAATAGCTTGAAACTATTTTCATCCGAATTTACCGCCCAGCCACTCGTCGGCCCGCTATTACTTAGCGGCAGCAGCCATCGAATCGACGCGTCGGATAGCCGTTTGCTATCGAAACGACCGGGTACTATCAGGTTGTTGATCACAAATTCGGCTCGTTCGTCTGCATCGTTTCCGACTCGTGCGAGAGTTTTGTCGGGAACAGCAAACAGGGTGGCCGATTGGACTTTTTCTAATGCTTCTCGGATCGGTTTTAAGTCCATCAGTCCAGCCATCATTTGATAGCCTGTTTTGGACCGCAACGCCTTTGAAAAATCCGGCGTTTTTTTTGTTGATTCGAGTGACGGATCCAAAATTCCATCGATAAAGAAAATCCGACCATTGGGCGCTTCGACAGTTTTTAGTATCGGAATTCCGTTTACCCTCTTCGTTCCATCTTGGTCGATCGAAACGCCGACAGCTACAAATTGGTCTTCAATTCTTTGCTGAGTCAGAACTCTTATATTTTTCTGAAACCATTCGTCGGTGAGTGTTCCGAAAACAATGTGATACTGCATCCATTTTTGCATTTCCTTTAAGTCCGATTCAGGGTCTCCTGCAGATTCGAACAACTCTAGTTTTGGGATAAAGACGGTTGCTTCCATTCCTGTACCAAACTGTTCAATCATTCCGGCATCGGTCAAAGCTTGATTCATGAAAGCAAGTTCGGGATCGCTACGAAGCTCCTCTTTAATGTTACGATTCAGGTTCTCTGGTTCGGCCGCTGGTTTGTAATTATCTTCGCTCGGAGTAATTCGATTGTTGACTCGCTCGATTAACGATTGACGTGCTAACTTTTGTTCAGCGATTGCCTTGGCGTTTTCGGAAGCCATATCGCGGCCATCCAGCAGTCCATCTAGCTGAACCGACATTTGATCAACAAGCTTTGGGCCTCGTTCGATAATCTGTTGAGTGACTCCATCATCATCGACAATATATGCTTGGATCGTCTTGCCTGGTGCAATTGGTTTTCGATTTCCGTACCAATCAAATGCTGAACTACCCTCGGCGAATCCTGCGGCGTCGCCTTTAAGTTTCAATATCGGCGGGTCTGCTTTCCACTGGGCCAGGCCCGATGCCAGGTGTTGATCATTGCCGATGTGCAGTGTTTCGAATCGAACTCCTTGCGGCTGATATTTTCGACGAATGCTATCGAATTGTTTCCACCAAGGTCCAATAGACGCATTTTCCGATCCCCACAAAATCAAAACCAAAGGTCCATTCCCGATAATATCGTCTCGACCTATCTGAATACCTGCCTTATCGGATGCTTGAAATTTCGGCAGCGGTTTTCCCACCATTGGATTAAGGGCTTGAGGTTCTCCGACGCCGAGGGCATTTCTGGAATCGACAAGCTCTTCGTTACCACTTACTTTGATCTGAAACCTTTCAGCCGGAATGTTTTCGAAAGACCAATCTGTAAACCTTGTGTCTGACGCGGACCAACGAGCTTTGCCTTTTAGCGAAGGGAAAAGCCCATCGAAATCAGGACGCAGATAAACCGGTACTGGTCGATCCCCTTGTGCAACGAACAACTCCCAACGAAATGACCACCAATCGTTAGGGGTAGGGCCACCCCCATCGAGGATAATTTGATCTGTTTTGACAGGACCAAAATCGCGAGTACCACGATACGAAACATGGCAGGATTCAATTAGGGAATCGATGGTAGCTGAATCGAATAAACTCAAAATTCGAGGAGCGTCAAACCGCCAAGCATCCGAAGGTTTGAGCGAATCAGAGTTGATCAATTCTTTCAACGTTTGCGGCGCTTCTGAAATGAAACAGCGGCCGTACTCCCGCCGTATCGAAAACTGGCGGTCTATCTGAACTTCAATGGCAGAGTCTTTTTGATCAAGAGATTGCCAACGGTAAATCAATTGGCCGGGTCGCAAGTAACGAATTTCAATTTGCGAGTCTCCTCCTACGAATCCCATGGTCCCTTCTTCGCCAATATGCTGGCGAGCTTTGAATGCGATCGAGTCTTGGGATTCAAAAAACTTCGCCGTCTTACGTAGAATTTCTTCGCCACGTCGAACCTGCTCGGGAGTCGCATCGGAAAGAGGTGGTCGTGTGTCGGGGGGCAAATCGACTTCTTCAACGATCGTTTCATCTTCATTGATCGTAATCGAAGCACCTCGAAGAGGCTGTTTCGGGTAATTTGGAAAGATTGCTGCAGGGAATTCAATTTCCTGCGTCTTGGCTAACAGATCATTTTCGACGCCTAGTGTTGAGGCAAGCAAAAGGCTCAAAGTGAAACAGATTGTTTTATAAAATGATTCTGTAGACATCGAATTCCTCGCTTTCTGGTGCAAAATAAAAAGCTCAGTAAGTCATTCGATGCTCCGTACTGTTTAGATTCAATTAAACCGTCTTTCGGTTCCCGACTGCAAAGTTGCCCGATTCACTTGGAATTTCTTTCAGTAGCGGAATTACTTTCTTCGATTTCCTTCCTCATGCTTTCGCGGCCTTCTGCGTACATTTTGCCAGCCTTTAAAAGAGCTTCACCGACAATTTCTGAGAGTTTTGTGTTCCGCACTTTTTGCTGTTTTAACTCTGCCTGAGTCGATTGCAATTCCAGTTTGGTTCTTCCAAGCTCTGAATTTTGAAGGTAGGTGTAGACGGCAATGGAAGCCAGAACTGTCAACCAAAACAGGTCTTTTAAACTAAATTTGAACATCTTCAGTTTGCCGACAGTTGTGATTTTTATGGGTTCAAAGCGATTGTAAGATTCTCAGGTAAACAGAAGACGCTACTTGCTGAAAGCCCCCTCGATAAGTTTTGCCTTTAATTCAATTGTTGGACAATCTATTTTGCTGTAGCAAATCGGCTCCTAGCATGATGCTTTTTAGATCACGAGCAATCAACTCGTCGACCAATGGAGCTGCCACATCGTAAACTGACTGCACGATACCGCTCCGATCCACAATCAGAAAAATGCTCTTGCCGTCAACAGGAAGTTTTTCGGTATTTACTTTTCGAAAGTCAATCCATTGATTGCCGTAAGTGCTTTCAAGCTCAATGAAACTCGTTTCAAAGTCTTTACCCTCTTGCCCGCTCGAAACCCAGATCGCTAAGGGGCGGGGATAAATTTCCGATGAATCAGAATTAAGAAAGTGATTCAAACGAAGGTCACTGATTTTCAATCCCGTAATCTCACGCAAGCGATCGACCTGTTGAATTCGATTTACTGAAATACCGGAGTGATATGAATCGTTGGCATCATATGACTCGATATCGAATCTCTTGTTAAGTTTCTGCTCGCGAGTTTTCAACTTGAACAAATTTCGGTCGGCTTGTCTGACTGCTGCTTGAGCCAAATCAACACCAGCGAGAAGTTGTCTCAAGCAGTTGCTGACTTGAGTACCATATTCAGGAAGACGCGACCCTTGCGATAGAAAATAGGCATTCGACGTTCCAATTCTGCTGAATTGAATTTGATTGTCGGCATCAACAATCAAAGTGGCAGGAAAAGGTGCGAAATTGGACCGATACTAAATTTTGTTCTATGTCTCGGTAGACTTGGAGATCGATGTTATTTTCGCCGAGATAGTCACTAATGGATTGGGCACTGCCAGAATCCACTTCAATAACAATAACATCGACTTCAGTTGCAAATCTCTTCTTGATTGTGGCAAGTGTTTGCAAATTTTCATCGCCGCTCACAATACGTTTCCAGAGGTAAATGACAGCAATTTTTCCAGGTTGTCGTACTACTTCGAAATCTGTGTACGTACCCTCAATCGTTTGAAATTCGAAATTGTTCAGTGTCGACCCAATCGCAAGATAGGGCGTTGGCTGGAAGTCGATAAAGTCGACTAGTTTCCTGCCCTCGGGGATCGTCTGCACGAACAATTGATCCGTCGCGGGATTGTCATAGTCCCAACGATTAAATCGGAGTGTTTGCCGAGCATTCGATTTACTATCAGGGTTTGTGGCGATTGAAATTAGCCTTCCATCCGCGGAGACTTCGATTACCCAATCCACTGGGTCACGCGGCAGCGAGTTCCATTTGACTCCGGACAGGGGTGGCCCAACCAAGTACGGTCTGCAAACCAAACGAACGGAATGAGTACCGTCCGTAACCTTCAAGTATTCAACCTTGCAATGTTTGAGTAGTTCTTTCGCTTCTTCGCAATAGAACAGTCGCAGGACACGAACAAAGACGTCGTCATCACGAAAAGTGTCAATTAGCGATGACTCAACTAAACGTTCGAAATCTTTGGGTGCTGGAACGACGGAATAGACCTTTTCGTAAAGACTATTCGTTTCCATCAAAAATTTTCCATCTGCTCGAAGGAAACGTGGCTGCGATCCGCACTGCTCAAAATAGAACTTATTACCTGATCCTAACGCGATGTTGAACTTTGCATCTCTCAGTACGCTGCCAGTTCGTTTAAGGCTACATTCGAAAAAGACATTCCTCGAATTAAGGTTTCGCTGGGACACATTTAACAAGAGCTTTTTTGCAAGTGTAGATTGCTGTGCTGAAGCCGAAACGCAGAATAAAGTAATGGAAAAGCATGCAACGACTAACGACTTTAAAATCATCTCATTCACCTTTGAAAAGCAGAATGACGTAGCGTGCAAACGAATAAGAGCACTGCAATAGGCAAATTGATCGAGGCAATTAAAACTTCGAAATCAACTGGCTCATCGGAATTCGTGTTGTGCGGCTTGGAAGATTCAAAGAAATAAAAAATTTCACATGATTTCACGCATCTGTGAAAATAGGGTCATTCAAACGATGAATTCTCGGCGCAAAAAAAAACGCACCGGAAATTCAACCAGTGCGTTTTTGAAAATGTCTTTGGCAACGCCTAACTTTTTTGACGAGCCAATGCCTCTTTCTTGATCTTTTCGATCCGCTCTTCGATTCGCTTTCGAATTTTCGTCTCGTTCTTGTCGATTTCTGCTTCCATCTTCTTTTTCAACTCAGCCATTTTGTCCGATTTCTCGTTCATGCCCTTCTCTTTGAGTTGCTCCATTTTGGCAGAATACAAATTTCGAATTTGGTTATTGGACCGCTTAATTTGACGTTCCATCGACTCTTTCAACTTTTTGATTTGGTCGTTGGCGTCAAATTTCTTGCCTTTCTTCTTAATTGGTTCAGCCGATTCCTTTTTGGTTTCTTTTTTCTGTTTGGGCTCTTTTTTATCTCCGGATCCCAACTCTTTGGGCTTTCCTTGCTTCATTTTTGGTTCGGATTCAGGCTTACTTTTACCCGTATCCTTCTTGCGGAGTTTAGCCTGTCTCTTGGATTTGGACTCCTTTTCTTCACTCCAGTTTTTCTTGATTTCAGCTTGAAGTTTTTTGTCGAGAACTTCCAACTTACCAATCACCATTTTGTATTGCTTTTTGGAGTCAGCCAGCTGTTCTTGAACTGCTTTTTTCTCTTGTGAAACTTCCGCAATTTTGTCTTGGTAGGTTTTGATTGCGGTTTCAGCCTCGTTAATTTTTTCGATCATTTTCTTCTGATCAGATTCAGATTTGGCTACCTTGGCTGCCATTTCGTCGAGCAATGCCGCGGATTTTGCGGCGTCTGCTTCAGCAGCGGTACGAGTTTCGACCAGATTTTTTGTGGCGTCAGCCAGTTGTTTTTCAAGTACTGCTACTTTGTTTTCAACAGCAGCTTTTTCTTTAACATCTGACTTTTTTTTACTCTTCTCATCTACCAGTTGTTTTTCGAGGGCCGAAATTTTGGCTTTTGCTTCAGCAACCTTTTTATCGCCGTTTTCCATGGCAGCGTTAATTTGTTTCTCGGCAGCGTAGGCACGTTGAGTGGATGCCTTCACGTCGTTTTGTGCATCAGCTAATTTTGATTCTAGCTGTTCGATTGTTTTTTGTGCTGCGGCAAGCTTCTCTTCTAACTCCTCGATGACCGACATCTTCGATTCCGAACTAGCTTCGGCGATATCACTTGGGGAATCGAGCGAAGCGTCAGTGGCTGTAGTTTCTGGTTCTTTCGCTTCGGCAACTTCCTTTAGATCAGATTCAGGATTGACTTCGCCATCAGCTTTGGTTTTACCGATTACTTCGACGGTCTGGGAGATCAAGACAGCCCCCGGAGGCAACGCTAATTCCGGGTACATCGCGTAGTCATTTTGGATTGACGAAATGCCATTGACCGTTTGGGATTGTACGGTTTGGTTTGGCACGCAAACAATTCCGTTACAAATTGGACTGGGATAGGTCTGAGGCGTGATACAGATAGTGCCGTTACAATTCGGTTGGTGATAAACACTGGCGTTACCAACCAAGGTGGGTTGAGCCATAATGGGGGAAATCGGCTGGCCAATCACGATTTCGGACGGCGATCCAGGGAGGATGCTCGATTCAACGATGGGCGCAGCTTCAATCGGCTGTTCAGACATAACAACCGGTGGATTTAATTGAAGGGACTCTTGAGGGATTTCGCCAATGATGACCTTATTGATAGCCGGGGGTGCCACGTTTTCGACTGGAGATCCGGTCTCTTGCATCATCCAGCTTAAACAGGAAATGAATGTTGCGATGGTGAGTGTTAAAGTCTGATTGGCACGCGATGCGTTCAATTCAAGAATTCCTTTCAACATGATGTTGAATATTTTTGCAGGCGATGAAGTCATTGTTTGTTGGCTCTGGAGGGAAGATTGAATTGGAACTAAACACGATCTCTAGCATAACTAAAAAATGCGAGATGAAAATCTTGAAAAAGAAGTTCGCGGCCAATCAAGAAAACCGGGAAAATGGCCCAAATATTTGTGTTCTACAGTTCTTGATTCGAATTTTCTGTGACTTACTCAGATCGACACAATGCCGTGGCGAACGCCGTCGCAAATTCTCGACAGTGCGAAATACTGATTAAGATCTCTTCAATGGTTAGCGAATCACAGATGACTTTCGCTTGGCCACCGAGTTGTACTTCCGGCTTGCCGCCCATTTGATTGACGATCTCAATATCAGTCCACTGAATTCCTTTGGCCCAACCAGTGCCCATCGCTTTTAAGATCGCTTCTTTGGCCGCCCAGCGACCGGCATAATGCTGAACCGCTGCCTTGCGGGCGGCACAATATTCTATCTCACTCTCGGTAAAAACGCGCTGAATGAAAACGTCTTGATGCTTTTCGATCATTTGGGCGATACGATCGCATTCAATGATATCGGTACCGATGCCATAAACTCCGCTGGCCATTCCATTCACTTTTCTGGCGATGTCAAAATTTCAATGTAATCGAATGATAGGTTCAGCGAGCAGCTGAGGATAGGTCGGATTGAATCTTGGAAATTAAAACGATGGCGAACAGTCCAATGTGGATGGATTTCAATTGACGGTCACCGCCGCCCGATGCTGTATTCCAAAGCCAAAATATCACCGGCTGTTGCGATGCTGTTACGCCAACGGCCATTGCCAAACAATCTGCAGACAATGCTCGTTGAGCCGAAGTTGCTATTCGGGGCGACTGTAGACGAGATGGACGCAGTGGACCCGGCGTTCTGCGAATGCAGCCTCGCAGTAACAGAGATAAAAATTCCAGAGGCGAATGAAGGAATTGGAATACCCGAGATTTCGAACGTCTTCCAGCCTGGCTAAGAATTGAGACCGCCAATATTTCAGTGTTTTCACGTAATGCGGGGTGATGTCTCTTTGGTGAGTCATTCTCATGTCAGTTACCCTTCCGACAGATTTCGAAAGAGCAGATATCGATGGAAGACAACCGCCTGGGAAAATATATTTTCGAATAAAATCGGTTCGGCGAATGTGGTGATCGTAGTCCTGCTCACCAATGGTGATTGCCTGTAACAAAAGATCACCCCCAGGTTTCAGGAGCTTTTTACATTGAGCAAAAAACTGGTCGAAGTATTCATGCCCAACCGCCTCGATCATTTCAACAGAAACGATTTTATCAAATTGACCTTCTAGTTCGCGGTAGTCACAAAACAAGACCTCAACCCGACGACCCAAACCTGCTTTTCTGACCCGTTCGTTCGCCATCAGGAATTGTTCACTGGAGATCGTGCACGTCGTCACTTTACAACCGTAATGAGTCGCAGCGTGAATCGCCAAACCTCCCCATCCGGTTCCAATCTCGAGCAGGTGGTCTGATTCTGAAAGAGCAAGTTTTTGGCAGATAGCGTCCAATTTGCGATGGGAGGCGTCAACCATTTCAAACCGATCGGAACCGTTTGGATCCTCCAATTCGAAGATGCCGGACGAATAGCTCATTGTTTCGTCCAAGAATAAAGAGTAGAAGGAATTTCCCAAATCATAGTGTTCGTGAATATTTTTTCGACTTCCAGTAATCGAGTTTTTACGATTCCGGTGCTGCCAAAAATGAAATTGGTTGGTTAGGTATGCCCAAGACTTTTCGAGCTTTTGAAACCGGTCCAGATTTCGAATCATGATGCGAATCAAATCTGTCAGATTATCCGAGCCCCATTCGCCGTCGATGTAAGACTCAGCCGCTCCAATTGTCCCCCCCCAAAAGGTACGCTTGAAAAAGTTTTTAGAAAACACATTAACTGTGGCTTCCAATCCTTCGTTTTGATTGCCGTATGCAGGAGAGGCGAGCATCGAGTTTTTTTCCCCCTCGGTGATGCAGACGCGGCCACCTTGTAACGTCCCGAGTCGGCTCAAAATCTGTCGCCGGTAGAAGCCGCCAATGTAGGTTCGAAAGTCTTTCTGAGAAAGTGATAGTTCGATCTCACTAAGCTGAGCATCATTGAGTTCGATGACGGCTCCAAGTGACGCAAATTTTATGGGGTTAGGATGCGCAACAGGGTTTTTTAGAAACGAATTCATTAGCTTAGTAATACTTCCTCAGCTTCAGTAGGCGAAACTGAATGGTTAGTCGGATTGCTTTGTTCAGAGTCGGAAGGCGAAGAATTGCGGCCAGTGGGTCGTGGCCCTGGGTGCGGGTAAAACCGGATCTTTTTCGACAGGTACAACAAAAAAGCCTGCCAGTAAATTCCGGCGAATGCTTTAAATGAAATCAGCGGATACTTCCACAAATAACGATTCATCGTTCTGCCGTTAAGAGGTACCTGTTTCAACAGCATGGTTACGTCAAGTACGCGGTTATGAACGCATTTGTTTTTGTCGATCGCGTGATGGGACTTGGTGATATGATTTTCGATTTTTACCGACATCTGAGTTCCGGGATTCGAAAATCTCATCTTGTAAAACATATCTAACGACATGAACGGAGAAACGTGAAACGCTTTTTTGACTTGATCGCTTCGGATCGCTGATGAACCAGCACATTCACTCTTTGTTTTTTTTACATTTGGAATAACGTAAACGTGTTGCTCTCCCCAAGGGGTATTGTTGACTTGAGCAATAACTGCAAAAAGTATTCCGTCATCGTCGTAGCAGTAGAACAACGACAAAGGGTTCATTGCGAATCCGAAATATCGAAGTTGCGTTAACAGAAATATTTTGTTGGGATGGGTGGAGACACCATGAGCCGACAAGGTTAACTCGGCTCGTTGACGTAATGAGCCTGCATCCAAACAATGGATTAGATGTTCGGTGTGCAAAAACCTGGCGAATGAGCGCTGGGTCGAAGAATAAAATGTGCTTTTTGAAAAAATCGACTCAATTTGATCGATGTCGAGGAAAAATAAGAACAACTTAAAATCAAATTGTCTTGATTTAGGAAAATTTCTCCGATGCCTAACCGTGCCTTCGTAGATGCAGGATATTAAAGGTGTCTCATTGCAAGCGTAATGTTGACTGCCTGTTGGAGGCTCGGAGTTTACCGCATTAGACATATTGCGGAACCTCAGCGATCTGATCGACAACATTTAATGCGCTAACAACACCGTCTTCGTGAAAACCATTTCTCCAATAAGCACCGCAATACGAAATGCCATGATGGTTGACTAGCTCGTCATGGCGATCCTGCATTTGTTTTCGGCGACTGTCGAAAGTTGGGTGAGCATAATTGATTGTCCGAATGATATTTTCAGGCCGGATTCGTCCGTTGTCATTGAGTGTAACGCAATAGGTTTTTTCGCAATCCAGCGATTGCAAGATATTCATGTTATAAGTCACGGTGGCGGCAGAATGCGGTTCGCGAGGATTAAAATAATTCCAGCAAGCCCAAGCTCGACGAGTACGGGGCAAAACGTCGTGTTGGGTATGAAGAATTGCCTCGTTGGTGTGATATGGAAACGCACTCAAGATCTCTGTCTCAATCGGGGTTGCCGCGCTCCCAAGAATTTTCAAGGCCTGATCACTGTGACATGCCATGATCACATGATCAAAAACTTGTCTCTCATTTCCATTGCAATCAATGGCTACTTCACCAGACTCATATCTGACAACAGTATGAACT
>JBCCSJ010000048.1:0-24377 GCA_039200505.1 Planctomycetota bacterium
CAGCATTTCGTAATTCATCGCAGCATCCTATTTTTGAATCTGTTCCTTCAAGCACCCAGGATCCTGCTGTGACGTTTTTCCAACAACATCAACAGGATGCGTGTACAGATATTTCCACACATTTTCGTGGACATAGTTTCCAGTTTCGGGATCTTTAACCGCCCGTTTGCCAGGCTGGACACAGCCGTGAGCTCGTTTGGCATCCCGGTTAACATCAACGCTTGTGATCAAACGCCGGGAATTCTGAAACGGCGGACTGGATTGATCGACGTTGACGATTTCCCCGAATTTGTGAAGCCCCATCATTTCCCAGCTTCGACAGTAATGATCTTCAACCCATCCGCGATCAAGGACGTGAGAAAAAGCAAAAAAACGATTGTCTGGAGTTGCCGACGTTAGGGATTGCCAAACCTGAAATTGATCTCTGGGACCGCAGAGAGCGACGACCCGGGCGACTTTTTGATACTTGGCAAACCTGGCTGATGTGGTTGCACCATGAGAACTACCCGAGATGATCACTTTTTCCCAATTCAATCCTTCACCTCTGGCCGAAAGGAACTGATCCCAATTCCCTTGAGGATGCTGATGGTCCAACCAACGGACAAACTGAAAAGACCGCTCCATCATCCCATCTGGATAGGGGATTTCGGCGTTGTCACTGAAATCAATCCCGGTGGCAGCTTCCAGTCGAATGTCGCCTCGGCAGTTTTCATCGACGGGTTTCTCTTGACAACATATGGAAAACCAGCGGTTAACATAATGCACCCGGATGGCGTGCAAGCCATAACGATTCCACCGATCAAAAAATTCTGAATAGTAGCCCATCATCCAGATCACCAAACGTCCTTTGGGGGCAACACTGGTATCGACAGAAGCTTGTTGCAAATCAGCAGGATTCCCTTTTTCATCGTTCAACAAAAACCCGATTTCAAGATGAGATCGGCAGCGAGAATCGATGACACTTGCCCTTTCGGTGAACCGAAAAATTCCTGGCTCGCCAGACGGGCGAGCAGCTTGCCCCATCGCATTCCAGTTATGACAACTCAATACCCAAACGAAAGCAATGGCCATTTTGACAGGCCAATTCGCATAACCGGGTCTCATTTGTCAAAATCCTTACGCTTCTGAGCATCGGCAAGCACTTGCAAGGTGAACAGTCCCTTGGATTGGTCCCCGTCAAAGTAGGCCCAGTCATTTAAGTCATCAACTTTCGTTCGGACTCGAGAGCCGAGTTGCAAATTTCCCAAATCGACAGGCTCGTTAGCAAGTTCCCCATAGATGATCCCATTTTCAACCGCAGTCACGTTAATCCATATAAATTCCGTGTTATCACCGACAGTAATTGGAGCTTTGACGCTGAAGTTATTCCCGTTCTGATTTTCGAGGGCCCGTACAAATTCAGGCCACGTCGAACGAGCTTTTTCTACGGCCGCAATCATTCGAGGATCGTCATCGGGAATCTGAATAACCGGCACGGGTGCGTCTTGGGTGAGCGCTTCCATCAGGTCATCCGATTTAAGCATTTCCAGCGTCTCTTCCATATTGGGATAGATTTCGCCAGTCAGCGGTAGCATGATCAGCAAACAATTGTCGTCGACTAATTCGGATAACATCGGTCCCAGGATTCGATACCATTTTTTGACTTCATCGATGTCGTCAAAAGAGTCGACTGCTACTGCTTCGATGGACATCCACGCGGAATGTTCCCTCACCAGTTTTTTAAGTCGAAGATCATTGATTTCATCCACTAATCCCTCGGTATCTGCAAAGTAGGGATCGGGAAAATTATTTAACATCATCATGCGGCCGTCATAGCTGATCATGGTGGTCGGTAAATCTTCATTCCCTACCACAAAACCATCCGGGCCTTCTAGTTCTCCGGACCCAAGATCGGCGCCCCATGCTTTGCGTGCGGCAGTCTCGACATAGATGGGTTCGACTCTTTGCGGATGCTTCAGTAACGCCACAATTGAAATGACGGGACCATCTAGTTCTTCGTCATCCTCTGCCTGACGGGAATATTTTTCCAGACTGAAAACAAACCAGAATATTCCCAGTGCGATGGTAATTCCGAGGATCGCTAAAAAGTATTCCATGTCCCATCCGATTGGAAAAAATCAAAGGTTGGAGCGAATTTAATCATCATCGATCGGGGAAGTGAAACGGGGACCGACCGGTGACCATGTGACGATTTCGATAGCTAAGTGCTCGCGAAAAAATTATTTCCGACTTGATTACTGAATTACCCCGAAAATCGAATTTCAGTGACGCAAGCCGGTAACTTAATTCATAGCGAGCACCAAGGTAATGCACGGTCAGATCACCCATTACCCACCCTATCGTAGCAAAAATCGGCTCATATCGTCGATTTAAAATTCGACTCAACCCGTTCGCTTTTTATAGCGGTTTCAATTGACAATTCTGTCGGGATTCCTCGTCGACCCAGACGCCATCCGGACCAGCAATCAGCGTACTGAGATTCTCATGAACCAAAATCTCAGCTCGGCTAAAGTCGACGTCGTTGACGGATTCAATTTCATCTGCCAAAGAACTCAAGATCTGTTGCTGAATTTTCCCTCGTCGATAGGCCGTCGCATAAGGCACTCGGTGAAACATGACCAGCGAATATCGGGGGACAAAACGATCCGGAAATCGAGTTTCAAGTCTGAAACCAATCTCTTTTTTGAGTTGGAATTTTGGATCGGCCACACTTTCTCGCATGGTCACATAATTTTCCAATGCCATTTCAGCGATCGCATCGGCATTCGGTTTTCGAATTCGATCGAATTCTTGCAATGTCGATTTCCAGTCATCGTGGTAATGATTTAGCAAACGAATCAATTCAGAACAATCCTCGAAACCGGCGTTCATCCCTTGACCATGAAAAGGAACGATCGCATGGGCCGCATCGCCAAGAATGACACAGCTGTCTTGATAGAACCACGGACTGCATCGCAGTGTCCCGAGTTTTCCCTGTGCATTGTCAAAATAATCCTGGATCAAATCAGGAATCAATCGAATAGCACTTGGAAAATTGGCCTCAAAAAAATGCTGGACATCTTTCGACGATTCGAGCTGCGAAAATCCATCCGGTCCTGACTTGGGTAAAAATAAAGTGACCGTAAAGCTCCCATCCTGGTTGGGCAATGCAATCAACATGTACCCGCCTCTTGGCCAAATGTGCAAAGCCTGTTTTTCGATCTGGTACTTTCCATTAGTCGCCGCTGGAATCTCCAACTCTTTGTAATCGTGATCCAGAAATTCGGAGGTAGATTTCCCGTTCACAAACGGAATCAAAGACCGCCGCGTTCGCGATCCCGCACCATCGGCTCCAATCAGAAGGTCAAAATTTTCAACGCGAGATTGACCGGTCGGAATATCTTCGACAACGATTTGATTGTTGGCCAGATCGACTTTGGAAACCTTTTGCAAAAATTTAACATCGACTTTGCTGGCGGCCACAGCTGCGTTCAAGGTCATGGCATTCAAATCTCGTCGCGAAACTGAGTAGATGACTTCATGATCCCTTTGTCCGTACGGCATCAATTCTGATCTGCCGGATTCAAAATGGAGCATCCGTCCGCTCATCGGAATCAAAAGTTGGCCAACCTGATCCATCAAGCCTGCCATTTTCAACGCGTGAATGCCGCGAGACGAAAGGGCTAAATTGATCGACCGACCCGAATCCTCAGTGTTCGATCGGGTGTCAGGACGTCGTTCTAAGATCGTAACGTCGTACCCGCGTTGCCCAAGCAATAAAGCCAGAAGCGACCCGGTCAATCCCGCCCCAGATATGACAATTTTCGACTTTTCCATCGGTTTGTAGATCACCTTTCCATATTTTTGAGGATCAGAGAAAGAGTCGAAACGAAATCCCAAATCTGTTCGCAAGAATTGTAAAGCGGCACGGGAGCTGCACGAATCACGTTAGGCTCTCTCCAATCCGTGCGGATCCCGGCTGTCTCCAGTTTTTCGTAAACCAGTTTTCCATCGACTTCGCCGAAATTAATTTCAAGTGACAATTGACATCCGGAATCACTTTCAGGAGTGATGACGTGGACTTTGTCACCAAGCTCTTGTTTCAACGCTTGTCGGAAAAAGCGATGTTGCTGCCGAGACCGAGTCCACAATTTTTCCATGCCACCGGCCTTTTCAAAGACTTCCAGGGAGCCACGAATTGCGGCCGCTGAAAGAATCGGAGGGTTGCTGAGTTGCCAGCCTTCCGCCGTTGGTATCGGATCAAATTGACCACTCATCTGGAATCGTCCTTGGCGATTGTGCCCCCACCAGCCGCTTAAGCGAGGCAGTGAAGTGTTGTTGGCGTGATCACGGTGGATGAAGCAGCCACCCAAAGACCCAGGACCGGAATTCAAATATTTGTAACTGCACCAACACGCAAAATCGACTTGCCAGTCATGCAGGTTGAGCGGAACGTTACCGACAGCGTGAGCCAAATCCAACCCTAAAGGAATCTCATATTCTCGGCAAACCTGGGCGATTTTTTTCATATCAAAAACCTGCCCAGTATAATATTGCACCCCCGGCAATAACACTAACGCCAATCGATCACGATGGTCGCGAATAGCTTCCGCAATTCGTTCAGCATGAAACTGCTGTTGATCGTCAGGTTCTACTTCGATCAAGTAATTCGACGGCTGAAATCCATGGTGTTGAATTTGAGAAATCGCAGCCTGTCGGTCTGAAGGAAATGCATGCTTTTCGATCAAAATTGCGTTCCGCGTTTTGTCGGGGCGATAAAACGTACACATCATCAAGTGCAAATTCACCGTCAGTGTATTCATCACAATGACTTCGTCGGGAAGACCACCGACCAATTTCGCCATCGGACCGGTCAAAAATTGGTGGTAATCAACCCACGGAAAATCACCCTCGAAGTGGCCTCGTACACCCTGCTGGGACCACTTTTCCAATTCCATTTCGACTCGTTTCCGAGCCAGTTTCGAAAGAAGCCCCAGTGAGTTACCGACTAGATACAAATCGTCCCTTCCACCGATTGAGGGAATGAAGAAATCAGATGGTCCTACCGGTGACTTGTATTCGTCGTCAAGCTTCATCGCCAACTCGCGACCGGGATTCACATTCACCGAGCAACCTCCAAAGGCATGATTACAGGTCGTGACGGTGCCGCATCGGCACAAAAAGACGGAAATTGAAGATTTAACGCATAAGCGCCATCCGCAATCTCATCTGGGACAAATATCATTTCGGTAATCGTTTTGTCCTGCCAACTTTGATCATTGAGTTGGTGCGTTCCTTCTTTGACATTCCAAAATAAATGATGATTCGTAAGTAAACCATCATCGTACATGCGGTCGACGGACGGAAAATCAACCAGCAAATGACGAACTCCCAAGTCGTTGACCCATTTGATTGCTTCGATCGTCAGAAAAGGTGGCTGATTTTTCTCGTTGTAATTTCGAGACTTTTTATCAACTGAATTCGGATTCGAACGAATGATCAAAGCTTCCGGATTTAACTTTTTCAATTGAAATCGTTCGGCCGATGACCTCAACGCACTGACGTCGATCACTGCATCAACTGTATCGAATTGCGGACGATAACTGTCATGCGTTTTTGACGCACCGATTACGTTGACTGTTAACAATGCAGCAACCAAAATCGGTTTTTGGACCGCATGGCCGATCCAAATATCTTCATGAACAATGTGACTTATCGTCTCAGTGTGCGTACCGTTGCAGTGCGGAATCAATTGAATAACGTCAACGTTACAACTTCCTCCCGATTCGGTTTCACCAACGAAGTCCCCCAATTCTAATGGCGAACTTACTGCTTTTTCAGTTCCAAAATGATTCGGCTGGGTTCCTTCAAAATCCATCGGAATCGCCAAAGATTGGACCTCGGAAGTTTCAAAATGATACGGAATTCCACTATGTTCAATTTTGATTTGCATAACGATGAAAGAGTTTCGTGTGTGAGTGACAGTATCAGAGCAGGGTAGTGGATTTTGTGGAGATTCATTCAATAATGGTCTTCAAGTTTCAACCCAGAATCGCCCTTCGAGGCACCCATTTTATGTTGATCGAATTCGGCTGACGCCCGGATTTTGATTTCAGGTCAACTTACAAACATCCCTAAATTCTAATGCAATCCAATTTGAATTGGCATTTCAACCACAAAGGAAATCATGATTCACGTTATCGCACACATCGAAGTTAAACCGGGTACGCTCGAAGATTTTTTAAAGGCTTTTAAGGATAACGTTCCCGCTGTGTTGGCCGAAGAGGGTTGCGTTGAATACCAACCTGCTATCGATATCGAAGCTGATATGGACAGCCAAAATAAAAATCCAAATCGTGTGATTGTCATTGAAAAGTGGGAATCATTGGCACATTTGGATGCCCACTCGAAAGCGCCCCACATGATCACATTTCGAGAGAGTGCTGGATCTATGATCGAAAAAATTCACTTGAATGTTTTACAGAATGGCTAAGCTGCACGAAGTTTTTAGTCCAATTCTTTTAAAACAAGTTAAAAGTTCAATTCCTTTTGTCTTTCGAAAAGACTCAAGATGCCCACCATCCCATTGATGAATGATCATCATTCGCACCCGCTTTTTTATGCAGCGTTTGCTTCTGGTGTTTGTTTGAATGGTGTCCACAAAAAAGCGGAGGCGTTAGAGTTCATCCAGCAAAACCAAAGTGATACGCCAATTAAGCTGGTGCACGGTTGGCAGAGTCATCGATTCCAGTTCACAGACTCGGATCTGGAGTCGTTGCCACCAGTCGTTATTTTTAACATTTCACTCCACTCACTTTTGACCAATCAAGCTGCCCGCAAAATCTTGTTAAACCGATACGGCAACCAGTTTTTGAAGGTGGACGATAAAGACTGGTACGAATCCAACCTTCGCGTCATTTTGAACTGGTTTGCCAACCTGAACGCCGATTCGGATGGCTTGATATTGTTTTACAAGCAACTGCTTCAACAGGGTATTTATTCAGCCGAAGAGCTATTGCTGGTAGATCAAGATGAAATTGATCTTTTCGATCGTGCTGGCCTTTCGCACAGAACCAAGTTCTGGGCAGCCCCAGATGTTTTTGACTTACTTTCTTCAGGTTATCAGGAACGGGTATCCGGCATCAAATTATTTACTGACGGAGCAATAGGTTCGGGGACCGCGGCGATCAGTCGATCCTACAAGAGTTCTTTTTCGGGTCCCGAAAATTTCGGTATGTTGATTTACGAAGACGATGAACTCGAAAATGCTATTCAAACCAGTCTACAAAAAAAAGCGGCATTGGCGATTCACGCGATCGGCGACCGTGCCATCGAACAGGTGATTTGTGGCTTGGAAAAAACAGGCAAATCAAAGCTTCATCAAAAATGTGTGCGGATCGAACATGCCCAATTAATTCATCCGGATCAAGCTCGGCGAGTCAAAGACCTCGGCGTGACTTTAAGCATGCAGCCCAATTTTAGCTCTGACTCGGCCGCTTATTCGGACAGGCTGGATTCCGATTTTTGTCAATCCAACAATCCGTTTCGAATGCTGATCGACGAAATCGGTTTTATCCCCGGACAGGACCTCATTTTTGGGAGTGACGGTATGCCACATGGTGCTGAAGAAGCGCTGAATCAGTCTTTTTTCCCGCCGCTTGAAAACCAAAGGATTCAATTAGACGAATTCGTTGCAGGTTACTGCACTGATCTTTCACGGGGTCAAATTGAATTTGAAGTCGACGAATCGTTGAGAAAAATTCGAATCAAACAGATCAAAGCTTCTTTTTAAACGTCGAACCCTCAGGCCCCTGCTTGACTTCGTAACCAAGAGATTGAATTTGATCTCGAATCTCGTCCGATCGACTCCAGTTCTTTTCTTTGCGGGCAACGTCCATTTCTGCACATAGTAAGGAAACCTGTTTTTCTTCCTCGGCGTCATCATCAGAAACGACTTCCTCGATGGCATTCACTATCCCTTCATTGATTGGAGCCACAGAAAGTACGGAATTGATTTTTTTGAAAACCGCTAACGACTCGACCGGATCAGGATGATCACCCTTGATCCAAGGCAGCACCACGCCCAATGCACCCGAAATGTTTAAATCGTCGGCTAATGCAGTGGCGAATTCATTGAGAACGGGATGAGTTAAATCGACGTTAGTCGTTTGTCCGCCGGCTTGGTCTTCCAAAGTATTTCGAAACTCTACCAAACGGTCGATCGTGTTGGCGGAATCGCCAAGCCCTTTGGCAGTAAAGTTCATGTTCGAACGATAGTGGGATTTGATTAATTCAAATCTCAGAACTGCTGGTGGCACAGTTTTTCCCAACATCCTTGTTCCGCCAGATCCATCGTCGACCTGAATGTTGCCGCTAAAAACATCTCGCGCCGTATAAAAATTACCTTTCGATTTGGACATTTTCTCGCCTTCGACAAACAAGAATCGCGCGTGAATCCAAAATCTTGAAAACTGATCGTTGCCTGTAGTCCCGCAAGTCTGTGCGATTTCACATTCATGGTGTGGAAAAATCAGGTCCTCTCCACCGGTATGAATATCAATCACGTCGGCTCCCAAAATAGATCGAGCCATCACACTGCATTCAATATGCCATCCTGGGTAACCAACGCCCCAAGGCGAATCCCATTTCATGATGTGATTTTGATCCGGTTTCCACAGCATGAAATCGCCCGGATGTTTCTTTTGGGTCTGTTCAGATTCCGAGATCCGTCCACTCGCATTACTTCGAATTTTTTCCAAAGTATTTCCGCTAAGTTTTCCATAATCAGGAAAGCTTTCAACGCTGTAGTAAACCACACCGTCTGATGAAATGTAGGCGTGTCCTTTTTGGATCAACTTTTCAATCATCCCAATCATTCCATCGGGCCCCTCTACGAAGTCCGTTGCCCGGGGAACATTTTGCGGAAATTCATAGGCAACTTTGTAGCCCAATCGTTTCCCATCGGTCAAAAACTCTTGCATGTAGTATTCTGCAATTTGGAACGGGTCGTTGGGATCCAAATCGACGCCTTCAGGAAGACGACCGGATTTTTTATTTTGTTTGATTCGGTTTCCCGCCTCTTTCATTTTATCTTCTTCGCCCTCGACCATATGGCCGACGTCCGTGATATTCATAACATGATGAACGTCGAAATCCATCAGTTCGAGCGAACGACGCAGTAGATCGCCAAACAGAAAAGATCGAAAGTTTCCGATGTGGGCAAAATCGTAAACCGTCGGTCCGCAGCTATACATCCTGACTTTGCCAGGCACGACTGGCGAGAAATCTTCGAGTTGATTGGTGAGTGAATTATAGAAACGAATGTTCATTTCAGTCCTGAATGTCAGGTTTACGGCAGTCAAATTGCGAAACGTTGGTTGACGATTTTTGCGGAATCGGAATATCGGCTCAAGGCAGGTTCGCCTCTGTTTTCCAACTTCTCCATTGTCCAATCTTAAAAAAACAATCCCATTTGCTCAAAAGCACCGTATTTGCCCATTCCTCCTGCCCCTGATCCTTTCCGCGAAACTTCTGCCCCTCAAATTGATCTTATCGTTACGACCAACCGCGAAAGATCTTATCGTTCCGCTCAAATGGGAAAATTAGGATCCCCTTAATTAGACTGAATGGGGCGAAGAAGATCGGTCTGAAATTCGATCGCCCCGACTCTTGTTTAGTCAAATAATCCTTCGCCCTGATTTGTCATTCTTTTCAGTACCACAACTTTTAACCTGAACTTCGCTTCCTTCCAAAGTCATGGCTCAACATAGCGCCTCATTAAAGTTTTGGAGCCATTTTGCAGCTTTTAAATCGTTGGTTGCAACTGTCAATCAAAACATTGCAAACAGCTTCGAACTTGCAGATTACGCTTGGATCGCGATGGTAGCCCTCGGCGGTTTGGCCATCGTTGGGGCCTTTGTTTGGTATTTCTGGGATTGGTGGTATACCGCCAAAAGCGAGGCCAAGGAGAGGATCGCAGAAAGAACGAGGCAGCCACAAGTTGAAGTATTGGGCATAGAAAAGCCAGATGACGCTTCCGCGGAACAGATCGAACCTGACGAATCGAGCACGCCCGCTGATCAGTCTGCCTTGCGAGGCGCCGTTGAATCATCCGTTAAAACGGACACCCAGGAATCGCAGACCGCCAGCATCGGAAATCAAACCATAGAAGATGCCGCTGCCCAGACCATCGGCATTGATCCTATCCCTTTTAATCCGAATTCGACCGTATCTACACCCGACGCAACGATTTCGGGCCCCGATGCTCTTACCGATCAAACCCGATACCATCCAAACGACGTAAAAGAAATCAAAGAAGAGGAAACCGAGGACGAATCTGCCGCTTCGGACAGACAAGAGCTTGAAGACCTGCGTCTTTTACGACAGCAGCTTGAACAAACGGTTTCCCGATTGGAATACGTCGCTGAAAGGAAGGGGACCGAATTCCAAAACCTAAGCCAAAAATTTGAGGAGGCTCAATCCCAACTCCAACAACTTCGAAAAGAGAAAGAGGCAGCGGACAATCAATCCAGTCTCGAAATTACCAAAGCCAATTCGATTCTCGAAAGCTTGGAACAGGAAAAGAAAAACTTCAAAAATCTGGAATCCGAATACCTGGCCAGTCTGGAGCAAATGGATTCCATACAGAGCGAAGTTGTCGAGTTGGTACAGCAGGTAGACCTCTTGAATCGTGAGCTCGACGAAAACCAGAGCAACTTTGATCGTAAAGAAAAAAACTGGCTCGATCGGGTCAATGTCCTCAAAAAACAACTTGTCGAGTCGCAAAGTGAAACGGATTCGTTGAAAGAGCAACTGATTGAAGAGAATTCTCGAAAATCAGAATTCCAGTCAGAGTTAGCGCACCTGCAAAATCAAGTAAATGATCAATCGAAGTCTGAGCAATCCAAGTCAAATTTGATCGAACAAAAAGACAAAACCATTGAGCAACTTGAGACCGCGCTTGAAGACCTAAAGGCCGAACAAGCAAATCAGGATCGTATTTACCGAGATCAATTGGCCGACCGAGAACTTCTAGTTCAATCGTCGAACGAAGCCCTGCAAAATTTAAAAACTGACCTTGATTCAGCAAGGTCCGAAGTCAACAAACTTCGAACTAAACGTCAGGCTGATTTCGACCAGTCCGAGATTTCAATCGGTCAAGCTCTGGATCAGGTTGAATTGCTGAAATCTCAGGCCGTTGCGAACCGAGCTGACCAGGACTTAATGCTGGACAGCATCTTAAAGTCAGAACTGGCGACCCAGAAAAACGAAAGCGAATTACAAGCTCAGGCTGACAAGTTGCAAGCTCAGACAGAGTCACTTTCTGGTGAATTGCAACAGAAACAGAAGGCAATCAATGAAGTTGAGGATAAGAACTTACAGCTGGAGAATGAACTCGAGGATTTCAGAGAGGAAAGCCTTCAACAAATTCAGTTTCTTAATGAAGAGCTCAACCTTGCATTAACCAATCTAGCCAAAGAAAAAAAATCCACTGCCACGGAATCCCAAAACCGCCATCAACTGGAAAATGACTTAGCCAAGACCCACATTGAAATTGAAGGCTATCAGCAAAAAATCAAAACCCTTGAAAAGACCGAAAAACACTTAAACCAGAAATTGGTTTCGCTTGAAAAACGCCTTGAAGTAATGACTGCGAATCAGCAACAGGATCAAGCTAACTACCAAGAGCAACTCGAATCTTTGAGGCATCAAAAAGAAACGCTTCAAATGACGCTTGGAGAAACCATCGAATCCAAAGCATCGGTGGACGAGCAATTAGAAGCTGCCCAAGCCACTTGCCGCCAGCAGTCCAAAAAGGTGGAAGTTCTCAGCTCGGAGATTGATAAATTCAAACAACAAGCAGAAAGTCTTGAAGCTGAATTAAAAACCAACCTTTCCGAAGTTGACCGTCTGAACGAGATCGTAGCGGCGATCGAAAACAAAGCATCCAATCAGCGTCGCGAAGCGAGTGAAAACTCCGAACAGTGGAATCTCCAACTGCACGACCTTCAAACCAAACTAAAACAGCAGCAGAAAATTGCCGAAAACGTCAATCAAGTCAAAGATCAAGCGAAACAGGAAACCGAGCAACTACGAGAACAGAACAAAGAACTGGAAGACTTAGTCAGTAAGTTAAGGCATGAGATCGAAAATCTGAACGATCGATCAGACAAATTGGAATCTGTCGAATCGGAACTCGAAAAAGAACGCCAGAAACTGAACAAACTCGCTTCAGAACTTGAAACCAGTTCGGATCAAAGTCAAACCGCATTAGACCTACACAGAAACACAAAACGTGACTTGCAAGAACTAAGAAAGCAGAAGGAACTGATTGAAGATCGTCTTCAAGTCACGTCCAATGAACTGGATAATCAGTACCAAGCCAATAAAAAATTACTCGCCAACCGAGACGCTTTGAAGATCGCTCAATCGGAATTGCGCAAGCTGACAGAAGAAAACGAACAGATTGAAAAAACCAAGCGAACGTTCGAAAATCAAGTCGCCGATCTAGAATCTCGTTTAGAAATGTCGGCTCAAACAATGGATGACCGAACCAAGGAACTTGAGAATGCCAAACATGAATTAATGGAACTTCGAAGTCAAATTCGAATCCTGCGAAACTCGGAAAAGGAATTTGAGATCATCCGAGACCAGATTTCAGATCTCGACGACAAAAATAAAAAGCAGTCCACTGAGCAATCACGCCTGCTAGAAATCTTACGCGTCAGCGAAGCTCAAAATGTCGAACTTGAAAATCAACTCGACCAAAACACCGAGCTATTGAGAAAGTTCGAATCAAAAATTGGAATTCTTGAAGAAACCCAAAACTCCAAATCTCAGGAATTAATTTCCACTCGCCGAAAACTCAATCGAGCCAAAAAATTCATTGAAAATTTAAAGCATACGATCGCCGAGAAAAATGAAAGGCTCGAAAAAATCAGCTCAGGGAATCAAGTGCTAGATCAACGAGCCAAATCTTCCCTTGGTTCTCTTCAAAAAAATATTACCAAAAAGAACCAGACTATTGCTCAGCTAGAAAACGAACGCCAAGAAAATCTGGATTCGATCGATTTGTTGAAGACCGAATTGGAAGCGGAACGCAAAAACCTCGAATTATTGAATCAGAAAGTCAACGACCAAAAGTCTCAGTACAAAGACTTACTATCGACCCTGAAGGATGATTTCACGGAACGGATCAAGCAAAAGAACGCCGTCATTCGAAGGCTATCCGACACCCTCAATTCGCCCGATCAATCTGCTTCCGACGATTCAACGGAACTTGGCGAAGACTTCGACTCAGGTGAATCGACCAGTTAAGGATTTACCAAACACCGAGGCAAAGAATCTAACTTCCCATTCGAATTGGACGTCCCGTACGACCAACTGCTTATTTTTGAATTCCGGTCCAATCCCAGATTTCAAACAACCATGGGTACGACCATGGATTGCCAATGGCGTAAAAGGCGGACACCACACTGACCGACAGCAGCACTAGACAAAATGTTTGCCCTAACTTACTTTTGCCAAGCCAATCTACGACTGGTAGCATCGATACTAACCACAACGGTGCCAACCAAAATAACCATCGAAGTGCACAGCAAACCCCACCATAATTCCGATCAATTGCAGGCCGATTGATATAAAACCCGATGACGACAATTGAAACGATTAAGGTCATTCCAGCAAACCAACGCATTGAAAATCGTGATGATTGCGGTTGTCTGCCAAACAACCAAATCAGCCCACCGGTAAAGCTTAGTAACCAGATTGGGGTTAGCGAAAAAATACCGTGGTGTCCAAATAGCAGATGAAACGCATAAGTTAGCTTCGATTGCTGCCCCCGATCCACAAACGATTTTTGGTCATCATTTCCGGAAAGCCAATAGCTGCCGGCATAATCATACCAATTATTCCAAGCGAGGATTTGGATGGTTTCAGGCTCGGCAGAATTCTGAACCAAGGCGATTTGCTGGCTTGAAAATTCATCGCGAACGACCCAACGCCGAGACTCATCTTTTTTGGTGGGCCATTGCCCAAGATTGACAGCCGGGCGTTCAAAACGGATCCCTAAAGTACCAAGTTTTTCAGCTATCCGATTTGGAAACTTTCCTGTGTCTAATTCTGCCGCGATAGAATCCCCGCTGACCGTCGCAATTTGATTGCCATCGCTTCGATGAGCGTATGCCGGTTTCCAGTCTTGATGGGCCAAATAGTTCGTTCCGAAAAATCCGATGCCCACAAGAATAACGCCTGGCAAAAATCCCGTCAGTGCTTTTTGCGGTTGGCGAAAAAAGCAAATTAGTCCTGCGATTGCCAAAAAAGCCAGTGCGGGTAATTCGTTGCTCGCCGCCAGCCCTGAAAAAATTCCACAGGCCATCGACCGAATCGTCGAAGTTGATTCTTGGCGGTAAATCTGCATCAGCAGGTAGGTCGCAATCATGACGCATGTCGCTGCTGGCACATGATTATTTAAGCTAACGGAAAAGGTTAGCAAATAGGTACCAAATCCACCGCATGCGAGGACAAAGTACCTGGACCAATCTCGGACAGGAATCGCGTTGATCGTGAGCGCGAGAAAATACAGGAATGCAAACCAGATCGTGAGATTAAAAATCAAAAGGATTATTCGACTGACGACGACCGGATGATCCGAGAGCGTCATGTTGGTTGCCGAATAGACGACCTGATAGATTCCCGCCAAAAGTGTGGGCAGCAAAGTCGGTTTACTGGAATAGAAATGCAGTTTCCCATCGGCCCCGACGTGCTGCACTTTGTCGATCGTATCCCAATCGATAGGCTGATCTCTTTCGATCACCCGATCGATCACGTAAGTCCCGTCTTCGACCAACGCACGGATCGTACTCCATCGGCTACGATCGTTGGCACTAAAAAAGGAACTCTCCCCACGCGCATTATGGTTCTTGATCGTCACCAGATGGCCCGCCAACGTCGCGGTCGAACAAAGGATCAAAATCCAAAAAATGGACCAATGCCGATTAGCACAGTAGTTTGGCAATTCGGCCGGGCAAGAATCATTTTTTCCGTTTTCAGTCATTTCCATATCATAGCAGACACCAAAATAGACCTCTCTGAATACGGCTTCCCGCATTCCAATTCGGTGTAATCGCTACTGGGCTCACATTCGGAAAGTTTGGGCCGTGTAAATCATTCAATCCTCGATCGCAGCGCGAATTCTCCCAAATCCATGTTCTAAATTTATGGGGAAGCTGAATTTACGACCCTTCATCACTGCCAAACTCTGCCGGATAATGTCCAATCCCAACAACAGAAATTATCGAGAGTCATGCCTGACTCATTATTTCGATCAACGAACATCCCGTGTGCTGATTGTTGATGATGAAAAATTGAATCGGGCGGTGCTCAAATTACTACTTTCGAAACATGGATTTGAGTCGGTAGAAGTCAGCAACGGCGGTGAAGCGATCAAAGCTTTGCAGCAAAATGAGTTTGACTTAGTGCTGCTGGACATCGTCATGCCCGTGATGAACGGGCACGACACGTTGCGAGCAATCCGCAAGCAGTGGTCCGAAGCCGAACTACCAGTGATCATGGTTACGGCTGTTACCGACAGCGACGAAATGGTCCGCTGTTTTAAGTTGGGTGCCAACGATTTTATTCCGAAACCGATCGACCCTGACGTTACGATTGCTCGCATTCGTATGCAAATGCGATTAAAAGAATCACAAGAGGCCCTTAAGAAAAGCGAAGAACGTTACGCTCTGATGGCCCGAGGTACCAACGATGGTTTGTGGGACTGGGACCTAACAACCAATCGAATTTATTACTCGCCTCGTTGGACCGCGATGTTAGGTCTTGAATCCGAATTAGGACGCACGCCCGAAGTTTGGTTCGACCGAGTGCACGAAGAAGATCGAGCCAGAGTAGAAACAGACCTCCAAAATCACCTCGATTGTCTGCTTCCCAAGTTTGAAACCGAATTGAGACTTCGGCATGCTGATGGCAGCTTTCGTTGGATGCTCTGCCGTGGGTTGGCCGTTTGGGATGATCAGGGGGTGCCTATTCGGGTTGCCGGCTCACTTTCCGATATCACCGAAGGGAAAGTCGCCGATGCCTTAACCGGATTACCCAACCGAGCATTATTCCGCGAACGCCTGGAACGGTGCGTGGCGAAAAATCAGAGAGAACCGGGAACATCTTTCGCTCTGTTGTATCTTGACCTGGACAACTTCAAACTGGTCAATGACAGTTTAGGGCACGATGCTGGCGATCGACTGTTAGTATCCGTCGCACGGAGATTGGAAAACTCATTGCGAGAATCGGACTCATTTGTTTCGCGTCTGGGTGGAGACGAATTCGCTGTCCTACTCGAAGGCGTTCACTCCGCCGAAAACGCGATTATCGTGGCAAGCCGAATCATCAACAGTGTCAGCGCTCCGATCTCACTTGGTTCAGGGCGAGAAGTTTTTGCCACCGTCAGTGTCGGCATCAGCATTTCAACCGAAAAATGTGAAGACGCGACTGAGATGCTCCAAGCAGCCGATACCGCCATGTATCAGGCAAAAGGGAACGGAAAATCTTGCTATCGGATCTTCGATCCAGCGATGAAAAAAGACGCTACCGAACGACTTAATATCGAGAACGAACTTCGTCGAGCAATTGAGAGAAAAGACTTCCATCTTCACTATCAACCGATCGTCGACATGACGTCTGCGGCTTTAGTAGGTTTTGAAGCACTCGTTCGTTGGAATCACGAAGAATTCGGCAATGTTTCGCCCGCCAAATTCATTCCGATAGCCGAAGATACTGGGTTGATTGTCCCGATCGGTCAACAGATCTTGCGGATGGCGTGCCAACAAATGTCAGATTGGAAACGAACCGACCCCCGATTTAAAGAACTTAAAGTCAACGTCAATCTTTCGGGTCGGCAGTTGTGCGACACAGATTTGGCTGGTGAAATCCTACAAGTGCTGGCGGAATCAGGTCTCTCTCCAAACGATTTCAAATTGGAAGTGACCGAAAGTTCGATTATGCAAAATCCAGAAAAAGGAGCCGCTGTTCTTTCTGAGTTACGGGAAAATGGAGTCAAAGTCGCAATCGATGATTTCGGAACTGGATACTCTTCACTGGCCTACATTCATAAATTGTCACCCGACGTAGTCAAAATTGATCGTTCGTTTGTGGATCAAATTACCACGTCCATTGATAAGCAAACTATCGTGGGAGCGATCATCGCACTGGCCAATGGACTGAATCTGGACGTCGTAGCTGAAGGCGTTGAAACACAGCAGCAGCGTAACATGTTGGCGGAAATGGGATGTGAATTTGCCCAAGGCTATCTATTCTCTCGACCGTTGGATCCATCACAGGTATCTGAATACATCCTCGAAAATCGGGTATCGACTCATCCGGATGAATCTGAATCCACGGCGTTAATGGATCAATCTACGATGGCAGTCATTAGCCCTGACTTTCCTTCTTCGATGGTGAATCATTGATAGAGTCCCGAATCGAATACGGTTCTCGTTGAGACTGATTTCTCATTACGATCAGTTCGGCCAAAAACCCCATGCATAACAATTGCGTGCCTAACAACACCGACCCGAGTGAATAAATGACCAAGGGGCGTTGGTGAAGCGGAGGCCAATGCTGGAATTGCTCGACCATCATCCTGAGGACCCAATAGATTGCAAGATAAGACATTCCAAGTGACCCAAGCCCAAACAGCAACAACCCCAAAGTTCCAAGTACGTGCTGAGGCCGCTGAGAGAACCCGGTTAAAAAACTGACGGTTAGCAGGTCAAGAAATCCTTTTGGTAGTCGTTTCCATCCATATTTGGAAATTCCATGTTCTCGTTTTCGATGATTGACAGGAATTTCTGTCACTCTAAACCCACGCGATGCTGCCAGAACCGGCACGAATCGGTGCATTTCGCCATAAAGCTTGACTTCATCGAATACTTCTCGCCGGTAAAGCTTGAATCCACAATTGTGATCGTGAAGTCGGACTCCCGTCAGGTAACCGACTAACCAATTGAAGACTTTCGAAGGGAGCGTCTTGCCAAGCGGGTCGTGCCTCTTTTTTTTCCAACCGCTGACCAAATCAAAATCGTCGCCCATCTTTTCAAACATACGGGGAACTTCCGCAGGATCATCCTGTAAGTCAGCATCCATGGTTACCACGTATTTTCCCGATGCACGATTGGCACCTGCTCGCAATCCAGCCGCCTTGCCAAAATTTCGCCGAAATCGATAACATCGGATCCGATGATCTTTTTCAGCAAGCCGTTCCATGATTTCCCAGGTTTGGTCAGTCGATCCATCATCGACCATCACAATTTCGATATCGTAATCCTGACCACGAGCCAGCTCGTCGATTTGCCGATGGAGTTCTTCCAGCGATTCCTGCTCATTAAAGACGGGGATGACAAACGAAATTTCGGGCATTTTTTTCCTTTGGTTCGACAACAGATATCGAAATCAACGACTCGATCTGAATTTTAACCATCGAATCAGAAAGATATTACCCGAGGTCAAAAGTTCCGCGATCAACCAAACCAAACGTATGATGACAGCGGCCAAGACAGCCGTGGCCGGATCAAACCTGGCCCCAAGCAGAGGAATCATCACCAATTCCCGTACCCCCAAACCGCCGGGCAAAAGTGAGATGAATCCTGCCGAGGTCGCCAAAGAAACAGAAGCCAAAGTTAACCAGAAATCATCGCCCCTGACTTCAATTCCCGGCATCCCTTTTAAAATCAACCACAAACTAAGTCCATTGAAAATCCATCCGAGAGTCAGTATCCCCCAGCCCCGGAACATGGTCGCAAACCCTAATCCGTCTAAATCTACCGCGACTTTTTTCCGAGAGATGACGAACGACGCAACGCTGTTAAATACGGGAGGGAGAGTTAGGATTCCGGAAAATAACGCCATCGATCCGGCTGTCAATTTGAGCCACCATTGATCGGGATAAAGCCACACGATCAAGACGCCACCTACCAGCGAGCCGGTAAAAATCCAGCTTAGCGTTTCGACAAAAACACTCGCAGCCGCCGGACCCACTTTGACTTTAGGGCCTCTAATCAGATCGGTACGAATGACGACGACCATCGCTTTGCCTGGGACATACTTCCCCAATTGGCTGGCGTAAAACGCTAACAGCGATCGACCAAAAATAGGCCGTTGCCGAAATGCAATTAAGATCTGGTGCCAGAAAACACTCGAACAAAACATGGTGATAATGTAGGAAAATACCGCTAAAATCCACCAACGATACTCCACCGAAGAGAAGTCAAACTTGCGTTGCCGAAAGCTTTGGACAGATCCCAAAAGGGTGTAAATCACTGCGGCCACGACGACAACGGCGATCCCCAATCGAATCGCTGTCTTAAGACTCAAACCAGACTTTTTTCGGTTCGAATCACCCTGAGATACCGGATTTGGGCGAGGTTGATGGGATGGATCCGGCGGTGACATTCATTCGTCTTACGGAGATATCGGTATTTACCCCTATGTTATAAAAGGGGTAAACTTGAAAGCTACCCAGAAACACCTTGAAAAAGTGGAGCGTTCCATGAAGGGAATAATGGTCTCTCTGCTGGTATTTTCAATGACAGGGATTGTCGTTGGACAGCAGTCAATCAATCAGAATTCAAGTGGCATTTACCGAGATTCAGGCGTTAGAGACCTGATTCGCCCTCTGGATGTCAAAGTCAACGCCAATGACCTCGCGGGTCTCAAACAAGGCCAGATTCTTGAAGTATCCTTTTCTCCAAAAGACGCGGACGGCCAGTCCATTCCCAAAACGTATATCAATGGAATCCAATTAACTTCTTCGGATTTAAATATCCCGCCAGATCAAGAGGTTATCTTAAGAGGCGAAAACCTTGGCAATGGAGTGCTTAAAATTGCACTTACTGACCAAAACCTGGTGGATCTGCAAAACAAGAGGCTAAAAATCAACATCCCCGAACTGAATCGAGGTGATTTTGATTCTGCCGAATTTTATTACGCCCGAAACAACAATTCGACGAACTCTAACGCAGGTGGAAACAGCTCTTTTGATTCTCGGCAGTGGTCGACAACTTCTGGTGGGCTTTCACCCAATGCTAACTCCAACTCATTTGACCAGTACCGCACAGATGCCAGTCGTCCGTTTGGACAACAATCCACGACACCGATTGCGAATTACAATCCTGGCCCTGTGGAACCAGGACAAACTGATTTTGTAGGCCCAGCATTTCCCCAAGATTACCAACGATTCAACAACTGGAATCCGCAAGACAGGTTTTCGGCCACTGGATCTTCGGTGAACACCAATCGCCTGGCAAATCAATGGAATCTCCCTGAAACAACAAATCCTCCCACAGCGTGGGAACTGGAAAAGGAACGGCAACGAAAAGAGCAATTCGCCAGAGACCAGGCTGTGAATCCAAATCAGCGAGATCTGGATCGGCGGCAGGAATTAGCTCAGCAGCGGGAACTGGCAAGACAGAATGAAAAAGCACGACAAGACCAGATCGCGCGGGAGAGAATCGAACTTGCTGAACAACAGGAATTGGCCCGACTTCGTGAGATAAACCGCAAGGCAGCAATCTTAAGACGGCAAGAATTGAACGATCTGCGAGCAAACTACCAACGCCCCTCGGACCCAGCCCTCACGTCGGGCATTACTGGGGGAGGTCTGCAACCAATCTCCGGATTCGACCGAAACGGCTTTGTCAGCAACCGCCCAGCCGATTACGGTAACGCGCCACTTGACCAAGTTCGCAAGCAATTTGAGCTAGAAAATAAAGAAAAGCAGATTGAACAAGATAAACGAGACCTAGAGCGCGAAAGAGCGATCCTAAATCAACAAAAAGAAGTTCTCGATTACCAAAAGCTGCAGCAACAAGCTGACCAAGGCCGTCTAGCTAATTCACCTGTCGAAAATCGAATGGGGCGTAATTTTGGAGGCCCCGATCCAATGCCGAACCGATACGAATCGACGTCCAATAGGACCAACACAGGATTATCAGAACGACCGGTTGGCCAGCAAATGCCCAATACCACAGGCGACACCAGCAAATTTACAGCCTCGGTCAACGGACCCAAAGAACCCCAAAGAAATCGAAACCTAGACTCAAATTCGGACTCTTCGAGTTCAGAGAGCAAAGAAGTCGGATTACTTTATTCGTTATTGTTATGTTCGTTAGGCCTAAACATTTATTTGGCATTGATCTCTCGAAGCCAGTACAGCCGCTACCATGAACTGGCAGATGAACTGCGAGAAACATTTACGACCACTAATTAATAAAATAACAGTAGTGCTTGCACTTGATGGCTTTAGTAAAAACTTCTATTTACTGAAATTCGTTTCGGCGACACAATACGACGCTAACACAATTTAAACTTTGTCGATGTACTTTTTCAGCGAATGGATTGCTGATACTCGACAATCCCAGAATCACGAAACAGCAAGGAGTGCTGATAGTGAACATCAAGCGATGGATCGTGGCGAGTCTCGCCCTCACGGTAACCCTTGGGGCTGCCGACCTTTCCCACGTTGCAGCTCAAACTCGGGTTGCCATTGTCGACATTGGCAAGGTCTTCAAAAACCACCCGCAGTTTTCATCACAACTGGCCGCACTCAAGCAAGAGGCGGATCAGTTTAAGTCTCAAGCTGTCCAGCAACAGCAAAACTTAATGCAACGCGGCGAAGCACTCAGCCAATATCAACCTGATTCTGAGGATTACCGCACCGAAGAGACACGTCTAGCCCAAGAATCTGCCAGTTTGCAACTGAGCCAGAGGGACAAAATGAGATCCCTGATGCAGCAAGAAGCCAGACTTCATTACAACACGTACGCCCAAGTCTACAAAGCTATTTCCGACTATTGCGACGCCAACAGCGTTCAATTAGTCCTGCGTTACAACAGCACGCAGATGGATCCCAAAAATCC
The DNA here is from genome assembly GCA_039200505.1 of Planctomycetota bacterium. Taxonomy (GTDB): domain Bacteria; phylum Planctomycetota; class Planctomycetia; order Pirellulales; family Pirellulaceae; genus Mariniblastus. The sequence goes on from JBCCSJ010000048.1 coordinate 21,903, forward strand.
ATCCTCAGTGATGCAAAAGGTGAATGGAAGCGTCATCTTCCACAACCAGCAAAATGACATCACAACCGCAATCATTGATTCGCTGAAACAGTCGACAGCGAGCCTCGAAAGTAACCTCAAGTAATCATTGATCTCCATTTTCGAGAGAGTTCAGTTGTGAACCAGTCATTTCGCAATCAGACAACGCTTGGCAAACCCATTTCGGTTCAAGGATGGGGATACTGGAGCGGTCGCGACATTTGTCTGACATTTCGGCCAGCCAAAGCAGATGCCGGTGTCACATTTGTACGAACCGATCTTCCAGGAAGTCCACGAATACCCGCCGTCATTCAAAACCGGGTAAACGGGCCTCGACGGACTACGCTTGTTGCCAATGGAGCGCCTGTCGAAATGGTCGAACATGTTCTGGCAGCTTTGGCGGGAATGCAAATCGATAATTGCGAAGTTCACGTCGATAGGGCCGAGATGCCTGGATTTGACGGGTCCAGTTTCGATTTTGTTTCTGCCCTCCTTGAAGCTGATCGAGTAGAACTAAACCGACCGCGACTGGCTCGAAAGATCAGAGGTCCTCTGCGTGTCGGAGACCAAGATTCGTGGATTCAGGCAGAGCCAGCGGACTGTTTCGAAATCGAATACAACTTGAGCTACGATTGCCCAGCTATCGGTTCACAGCAATTTGCAGCGGTGATCACACCCGAGTTTTTCGCATCAGAGATCGCTCCGGCACGAACGTTTGTCCTTCGGCACGAAGCAGAACAATTGCAAAAACAAGGACTTGGCCAGAGAGTAACCTATCGTGATCTTTTGGTTTTTGACGACCAAGGACCGATCGAAAATGAACTTCGTTTTGACAACGAATGCGCACGACACAAATTGCTGGATGTTGTCGGAGACTTTGCACTCTCTGGATTCGACATCCTTGGAAAATTCAAAGCCTATCGTAGCGGTCACCGTTTGAATTCCAGAATGGTATTCGCGATCCTGCAACAGGCCGTTAATTCGGATCCCCATGCGGGGTCAGATGGTCAAAAAATTCGAATCCCAGCGTGAAATGTAAATCTGTGGACATCATCCCCTTCAAACCAACCGAAAGCCCCCAAGTCGAAGACACCCCTCCGGTGATCTCGCCTCTGGCTTCCGTCGATCCGAATGCCGAAATTGCACCTGGCGTTGAAATTGGTCCCTTTTGCGTGATTGGACCCAAAGCCAAAATCGGAAAGCGGACCCGGCTTCTTAACAGCGTCACCGTGATGGGTGACGTTACGATTGGAGAAGATAACGTCGTCTCACCCGGTGCTGTTTTAGGAGGTGCTCCTCAGGATATTAGTTACAAAGGAAGCGACACAAAAGTCACGATTGGAGATCGCAATATCATTCGTGAATGTGTCACCATCAATTTGGCTACCGAAAAAGAAGACGGATTCACTCGCATCGGCAGCGATTGCTATTTTATGGGGAATGTTCATATCGCTCACGATTGCATGATCGGAGACCATACCATCATCGGTCACGGTTCCATGCTTGGTGGCCACGTTCACGTCGATCACCATGCGATACTATCCGGTTCGGTCGCCGTCACGCATTACGCTTCGATCGGGTCCTACACTTTCGTGGGTGCCGCCAGCCGCGTTTTACAGGATGTTGCTCCTTTTATGCTCGCCGATGGAAGTCCCGCCCGACCTCGATGCATCAACATCGTAGGACTGCGGCGAAATAATTTTGACAAAAAAGTGATTGATTCAGTCAATGAAGCCTATCGACTAATGTATCGGGCTCGCGTGGGATTGGAAAATTGCGTTGAAATCCTGTCATCAACCGGATCGCTGACAGCGCAGGTGGAACATTTATTAGACAAAATAAGGAGTTCCCAGGCAGGTCGTCATGGCCGAGGCCGGGAAGCCGGGAGAAAAGCAGCGTGAGTAATCTACGAGTTGGCGTTATCGGTGCAGGACATCTCGGGAAAATCCACACTCGATTATTGTCCCAACAAGACGTTGAAGTTGTTGGCGTTGCCGACCCTAGCCCGCTCGCACAAAAAGCAATCGTCGATGAGTTCGACCTGCCTACATTCAGTGATTACAACAAACTTGTTGCTGAAAAAATCGACGCGGCCGTGATCGCTACTCCGACGCGATACCATTTTTCAGTCGCTTCGAACCTGTTAGAGTCGGGAATCCATACACTCATCGAAAAACCTTTAACCGATTCGGCGTCGGATGCTCAAGAATTGGTCCATATTGCCAACCGGAAACAGTGCGTTGTCCAGGTCGGGCACTGCGAACGCTTCAATCCGGCAATCAAAACAGCTTTGGGCTTAGTCGGTCAGCCCAAGTTCATTCAAGCATCTCGAATGAGTGGATTTACGTTTCGTTCCACCGATATCGGGGTTGTCCACGACCTGATGATCCACGATATCGATTTAGTAAATTCGATTTTCCCGGGCCAGGTTACCGACACCCGAGCCGTTGGCGTTTC
>JBCCSJ010000049.1:0-24189 GCA_039200505.1 Planctomycetota bacterium
CCGGATTTGTTCTGGCATTACGAAGGCCAAGGTCAAAAATTTTGATGGCGTCTTGAAACTTGTTTTGCGTTTGAAACAACTCCCCCTTAGCCAAGTACAAATACAAACCATCTGGCTCTTTCAATATAGTCTGGTCCAGAAGTTTCATCGCTTCGGGTAAGCGATTTGAGCCGACCATCAGGAATGCTTTCTTGGCGATTAGCCGATGACGAGTTTCGCCGCTGATCCCTTCCAGCGAAATCATGGTATCCAGAACTTCATCAATCAGCTTATTTTGATCGAGTTGCCGGACCAGATTCAATTTAATCTGATAGATTTCAAGCTTTTCGATGTTGTTGAAAGAGATTTCCTCCAACACTTCGTCAATGAACTGAATCGCATTTTCTGGTTTTTCGAGTCGCGACAAAAGCAAAATATCAGTCAAAATAACTTTGCGCAACTCGGCATCCCGTGCTTCATTCCATTTCTCACGAAGACCCAACGAATTGTCTTTGTCTAGTTCCACGATTTCAGCAATCACGTCAGCGTAGTAAACATCGATAATTTCACGCCGCATTTCGCTGATGGATTCGTCAAGTAATTTGGCTCGAAATTCGCCGGTCGCTGCGTCGGCCGCCTGCAATTTTTCGTCTCGGTTGACACGAAGTTGTCGCGCTTCTTCCAAAAGTCCCAGATAATTCTGAAAACCCCCCGTCTCATATCCCGCGAAAGCAAATGGTTTTAGTTCCGAGTCTGTTAAAACGATGGTCGGGAAACTACCAATGCCAAACTTTTTGGACCACTGGTCATTTCGTTGACTGGTCGCTTCATCCAAAGGAGTATTTTTGAGAAAGTCAAATTTGACCAACACATAATGCTCAGAAACTTCGGTCATAAAATCCTGTTCGGAAAAGACTTCAGCTTCAAGCTTTTTACAGGGAGGACACCAGTCCGACCCAGTGAATAATAACAGCAAGTCTTTGTTTTCCTTTTGAGCCAATTCCACTGCCTCGTTGACGTCTTCAATAAAGCCCTCTTCAGCGGCAACCAGGGATGAAGCACTGAGAGCGACCATGCCGAATAGCAGGCAGATTGATTTAAGTACACGATTTTGAATTGACATTGAAAACCTTCGATTCTGGTGACAGACAATCCAAAGTGGCGATAGAACATTACCAAAATGATTACCCACCAATATGGTATCCAGCATGCCGAAAAGTGACAATGAATTCGGTCAAACTGTAGGGTGAGAAAGCAAGGCTATTCACAGTCAGTTCGGCGACTCATTCGGATCTGAAACGCGAAACGCCTCTACTTCAAAAGGATTTAACCGATAACAGTCTTTCTTTTGAATCCAAAGGATAGCCGAACAGAGAAAATAGGCAGGAATAAACAAAGGTCCCCAACGTTCGTATTGCCTAACGTGAACACGTTCATGCTTTCGCGTAATATGCAAAGCGTTTTCGTCGATCCCGAGAACACAATGGCCAAGCGTCATTGCCATTACTCCTGACCCTAACCGATCGAATAAGGGGCGAATCAGACCACCCGAGAATTCCGCCACCCCGGAATGTACCTTGAAATTCCCGCCGGTGAGTAAACCAAGAAATCCCAAAATAATTCCGATCAATGAATTCGGGCTGGTCCAAAGGTACATGAATATTTTTACCACCAAAAATTACCTTTAAAAAGGATTAGCGTCTGGCAGATCCCAAAACGTGAACCGGAACACGACTGTTACCCATGTTCGCTGCCTACCCACCTATATCATTGAATTGGTGGAAGAATTCCATTTTTGATTTGGTAAAACAGGAAAAATCAAAATGTAGAGAGTCGAACTGATCAAACCTAGCTGCAATTCAGATCTGCTGAAACACCGGCTCGATGTAATCCAAATGTGTCCGAGGATCGGTTTTGATTTAAAATAGGATTTCCTGCCTGGTGACGCTAGCGACCAGCAACATGAGTCAAATTTTTGGCGAATCCCTTAATCAATCACTTTTTTACCTCGCCAAATCTTCGTCACCCGAATTATTGAGTCTATTCCCGAAAAATGCTTCCCATCATTCCGAAAACCTCAATGCCGCCCCACAATCATGCTTCGGAATTCAAAGTGTTAAGTCCTCAAATTTCAATGCAAATTAACGGATTCCCAAGGGTCGTTTGGGCCTTTGCCTGGTTCATGGGATTCAACCTCTTCATCAACATCCTGGTGGTTCACGCGACTCTTGCCGAAGATCGAGTTTCACTCGAAAAGTTAAAAGAGATTGAAGCAAAAGTCCAACAGGTTGTTAATAAAACTCAACCGTCTTGCGTGTCGGTCACCGATGGCGTTGGTTATGGCAGTGGAGTGATCGTCAACGAAGATGGCTTAGTCCTGACTGCGGGCCATGTCATTGTTGAGAACGGCCCCTATCAAATTATTTTGCCCAGCGGCCAAACCGTGGAAGCCAAAGCTCTAGGCAAAAATCTGAACCAAGATATTGGTATGCTTCAAATCACGACCCCGGGCAAATGGCCGTCGGTGCAAATTAATCGCAATCGAAATTTAAACCTTGGCGAATGGGTGGTCGCTTTAGGGCATTCGGGCGGATTCGAATTAGGACGCAACCCGCCCGTTAGAAGCGGCCGCGTGTTATCGAAACAAGATTACTTGGTCGTGACCGATGCCGTTTTGATTGGGGGAGATTCAGGTGGACCACTATTCGATCTAAACGGAAAATTAGTTGGCATTCATTCTTCGATTGGGGATTCAGTCGTAGTCAACAAACATATCCTGGTGACCTCGGTTTTGCCGGATTGGGACCGTTTGGTTCAAGGGGAAAGCTGGGGGAATTTACCGAAATTGAACGATCCCGACGTTTCTAGGAAACGTGGCAAAATGGGAATTCGAGTCGATCTTAATATTGTAGATCAGTGTGTTGTAAAAGAAGTTGAAATTGGGAAACCTGCTGATAATGCAGGACTCGTAAAAGGAGATATCATCCTCAGGTTTGATAATCAGCGTGTAAAAAATGGAGCCCACCTTATTGAAATTGTGAAAAGCAAATGGGCTGGAAAGGTTTATTCAATGCTTGTCCGACGACAGGATCAGGTTTTCGAAGTCGAAATCGTATTAAATTAAATTCAAATGAAAACACGATCTGGAACGAAGGTCCAATTTCCGATTTGAAAAGCGAATCAAAAATGTTGTATTTCTGCCGGTGTTCTCTAATTGGCAAAGGAGTTGCCGAATGAGTGGTCGTCACCCTCTTTTAATCATTGGATTGATTTTTGCGGCAAGCCATTTCTTGTTGGTTCCCTCAGCGTCATCGCAACTTTCGCAAGATGTTCGGGACGTCTTTGAAGTGATGCTGGAGGATCTAGACAGTGAACTGCGAGCTAAATTTGAACAAGCGATCCGTGACAAATCAGCAACCATTGAATTTACACAGCCGCAGTTCCGTCGTTTCCGAGATCATCCGGCGAATCCATTTGAAGGCCTTGATCGCATCGACTTGAGTCAACACGAAGGAACCGTTTCACTAAAATTTGAACTCCCAAGCTTAAGAAACCGCCCGGTCGGACGATTTGAGAAACAGGCGGCGATCGATTCGAACTTATTGCGTTCCACGTTTCCAAACCTGTCAGATTCTATCGTAAAAATTTTGGACGGCGATCGACAGGTATCACTCGGAATTGCAGTCGATCAGGACGGGCAAATTCTTACCAAGGCAAGCGAAATTGGAGGTAGAAAGTCGATCCAGGTTTCGATAGGAAGCGAAAACTTTCCCGCAACTCTCATCCGATCAGATACGGCTAACGATCTAGCACTCATTCGCATTTCGACCAAATTAAATCCGATCCAATGGTCGAACCGCCAACTGACGCCCGGAGCTTTCCTGTATTCATTAAACGATGCTGGAAAACCGATTGCACTGGGTACCTTTAGCGTGGTGGCACGGTCGACCGTTTCAGGTGAGCAGGCGTTCTTGGGTGTCCAACCGAGGACAACTGAAAACGGAGTGTCTGTTTTCGAAATCGAACCGGGTACTTCGTCCTACGAGGCTGGACTTCAAAACGGCGACGTGATTACATCTTTAGCGGGCAAACCGATTCGAAACGTCAGTCAGTTAGTCAAAGCAATCCGTGACCAAAGAAGTGGCGATCGCGTCGAGATTGAATTTTTTCGTAATGGCATCTCCAATCGAACAACCGCCACCTTGTCTGGACGGAACATCTCGGGGGAACAAGCGGCAAGATTCAAAATGATGAATCGACTGGGAGCCATTCCTAGCCGTAGGGCGGGTAATTTCCCAACCGTTTTTCAGCACGATACACCTTTGTTTCCAGAGCAATGTGGTGGTCCTGTGACTGATTTGGATGGAAATGTCATCGGGATCAACATTGCAAGGTTGGGCCGGGCAGCCAGTTTTGCGATTCCTGCAAATCACGTACAAACGGTCCTGAAAGACTTAATGAGAGAATCTGTTGCTCAAAGATGACTCAAGAACCAAGCGAAGTACTTGACTCCGAATCCGAATATTTAACCATTGACCAGTCAACCACCAACATTGACCAGCAAATGGTTATGGATGTTTGTCGGGTTGCTTTTTTGGGCAGTTGCCCTGCTGTTTTCGGTCGGTGCAGTCGTCTTATGGCTCAACCAACAAGAAGAACCTTGGGCGGTACTGACAACTGCCTACATTGGGATTGAGTTTTGGTTTTTCGGATATCTTCTTTGGCTTTACGATCACCGAAAACACCCTACTATCGATACCTTCATGCAGTCGACTCTATTTATTGGGACACTAATGGTGCCTATTTTTATTCCAGCCTTATTGATCGGATCGATTCGATGCCATTTTTTTCTGAATTCGTTGAAACGAATTGAAAACGGATAGATCACGGCATCAAAAAATCGAAAGCTATCCAGTGGCAATATAGTCGCATCTGACAGTAGGTCTGACGAGGATCGTGCTTCGTCACAAAAAATTACTTTTTCGATTTCTTTTTCTTGGGCTTGCTCCCCTTTTTTGCCGTTTTGGAAGCCGCTTTTTTAGATGACTTTTTTTTGCCCCCGAACGCTGCCGCAAAATTGTCCGAATATTTTTTAGTCGAACCGCTTCGTAGGATGGTCATGGTATTTTCCTTTTGATTTCGTTTAAAAGTTAAGTCGATTTGAATTGTTGAAGGCGAAGTGGTTAACTAATCAGTTTTTTGTACTTGAATCGTTTCGGTTCGTCTTCTTTCAACCCAAGTCGTTCTCTTCTTTGTTGTTCGTAAGTTTGATAGTTGCCTTCACACCAGTGCAAATATCCGTCGCCTTCAAAGGCCAGAATATGGGTCGCGATGCGGTCAAGGAACCAACGGTCGTGGCTGGTGACGACAACGCAACCCGCATAATTTTCGATCGCTTCTTCTAACGCTCGCAGTGTATCGACGTCAAGGTCGTTGGTCGGTTCGTCCAGCAATAGGACGTTGGAACCACGTCGAAGCAGTTTCGCCAAATGGACTCGGTTTCGTTCTCCTCCGGAAAGGACTCCCACCTTTTTTTCCTGATCGGGCCCTCGGAAATTGAAACGATTGACGTAAGCTCGGGCGTTCACCTTTCGTTTACCCAATTCCAGAGTGTCATGACCCTCGGAAATCTCCTGATAGACCGAGTGGTCGTCATTTAAACTGTCTCTCGATTGATCGACATAGCCCAACTGAACGGTTTGGCCAATTTTGAGTGATCCCGAATCGGGTTGATCTTGGCCGGTAATCATGCGAAACAAAGTTGTTTTTCCGGCACCGTTTGGCCCAATGATTCCGACAATGCCGCCCGGAGGAAGTCTAAAATTGACATCTTCCATCAGTACCTTGTCGTCAAAACCTTTCGATAGTTTTTCGGCCTCGATCACCATGTCACCCAAATGGGGACCTGGTGGAATTTGGATTTCTAATTCGCTTTCTTTTTCCTTTTGGTCTTCGTTGAGCATCTGTTCGTAGGCATTGATGCGAGCTTTGCTTTTCGACTGACGCGCCTTAGGTGACATACGAATCCATTCTGACTCGCGTTTGAGGGCCTTAATTCTGGCATCATTTTGCTTGGATTCTACGGCAAGTCGAGCTTGCTTTTGTTCCAGCCAAGCCGAATAGTTTCCTTCGAAGGGGTGGCCTTCGCCGCGATCGAGTTCAAGGATCCATCCTGCGACGTTGTCAAGAAAATATCGGTCGTGCGTTACCGCAACGATGGTCCCATGATAAGCCTGGAGCGTTCTTTCAAGCCAGTGGACCGAATCGGCATCCAGGTGGTTGGTCGGTTCGTCGAGCAACAACAGATCTGGTTTTTCAAGAAGTAGTTTGCACAGGGCGACTCGACGTTTTTCGCCTCCCGACAATTTTGTGACGTCAGCATCTTTGGGCGGTAGATTCATGACCTCGAATGCAACTTCGATTTCATGGTCCAGATTCCACGTGTTGGTGACTTCGATCTGATCCTGCACTCGAGCCATTTCATTGTAAATTTTTTCAAGAGCCGCATCATCGAGTGGTTCCCCGCACTTCATGCTCAACTCATTGTATCGGTCCAGCAATTGCCGCCTGGGTGCGACGGAATCTTGGACGTTGTCCCAAACATTTTTTTCGGGATCGAGCTGCGGTTCCTGAGATAAATAGCCGACCGTAAACCCATCAGTTAAACGAGCTTCTCCATCGAAATCTTTGTCCAGCCCCGCCATGATTTTTAAAAGTGTACTTTTACCAGCCCCGTTACGACCGAGCACGCCGATTTTTGCGCCGGGATAAAATGATAACCAGACTTTGTCCAAGACTGTTTTTTGTCCGTGCTTTTTGGTCAAGTCGACCATCTGGTAGATATATTTTTTGCTATTCATTTTTGATTTTGTAACAAATTGCTATCTATTAAAGAATCTGAAGAAACAGAAGCATCCAAAAGTTACTTTACTACTCCCACTCAATCGTGGCCGGTGGTTTCGAGCTGATGTCGTAACACACCCGATTGATCCCGGATACTTCGTTGATAATTCGTGTTGACATTTTTGCAAGAAGCTCATGGGGCAGATGGGTCCAGTCGGCGGTCATAAAATCGTCTGTATTGACGCATCGGATGACGGCAGCGTTTTCATAAGTCCGGGCATCCCCCATGACGCCCACGCTTTGGACGGGTAACAAAACGACGAATAATTGACCGGTTTCGCGATATAATCCCGCTTTCTGAACTTCTTCGACCACGATGGCGTCGGCCTCGCGAATGATTTCCAATTTTTCCTTTACGACTTCACCCAAACATCGAACGGCGAGTCCCGGACCGGGGAAAGGGTGACGCCAAACCAAGTCTTCTGGCAATCCTAATTCGATGCCAAGTTTTCGAACTTCGTCTTTAAAAAGATCTCTGAGTGGTTCCACCAGATCGAATCCAAGTTGTTCTGGCAGACCACCCACGTTGTGATGGAGTTTGATTGTTGCAGCTGGTCCATCTTTTGCGGCACCGCTCTCAATGACATCTGGATAAAGGGTCCCTTGTGCGAGAAACCTTGCGTCTTCAATGTTGTTTGCCTCATTTTTGAAGCAGTCTATAAATAGATGTCCAATTCGAGTACGCTTCTCCTGCGGGTCGGTTACGCCGCTAAGTGCTTCGAGAAATTGTGCTTCCGCATCAACGACTCGCAAATCCGTTTGAAAATGATTCCCAAATGCTTCTACCACCAAGGCGGCCTCATTTTTCCGCAGCAGACCATTGTCGACCAAAATGCAAGTCAATTGAGGTCCGATCGCCTTGTACAAAAGAGCGGCCACGACTGACGAATCCACTCCTCCCGATAATCCACAGATCACCCGCGAATCGCCCACCTTTTCGCGAACTTGAGCGATCGTTTCGCTTGCGAAATCGGATAATTTCCAGGTCCCGCTGCATTGACAGACAGAGTAAAGAAAATTCTTTAGAAGAGTTTTGCCGTTGGGCGTATGCGTCACTTCCGGGTGAAATTGCAAACCGTAGACCGGTCGGGATTTGTGTTTCACGGCGGCGATCGAGCAGGTAGGCGTACTGGCCAAAGGTTCAAAATCGTCACTGACCTGATGAACCTGATCTCCGTGGCTCATCCAAACTTCGGCAGTTTCAGGGAATCCATCGAATATTGGATCGCGATGAGTTACTTGACAAACGGCTCTTCCGTATTCGCGCGAACTAACGCTTTGGACTTTGCCTCCCAGATGTTCGCATGCCAACTGCATTCCATAGCAAATTCCGAGTACAGGAATTCCAAGCTCAAAAATCCCGGGATCACATTTTGGGGCAGCGTCTTCGTAAACACTGTTTGGCCCACCCGACAAAATCAGACCGCTGGGGTAATGGTCTTTGATTTGAGTCGGCGTAATGTCGTGGCGAACAATCTCGCAATACACGTTTTGCTCGCGGACCCTTCGAGCGATAAGTTGCGCGAATTGGGACCCAAAATCGAGAACCAGAATTCGCTCCTGGCTCGATTTCGTTTCTACCGAAGCGTCTAATTTTTCTACTGATGTCATCCTTCCACTCAACTCCCAATCCGATTCACCCGATTTGGAATCTCGAATTATAAGGAATCAGCCCGGACTTACTACCGAAAGCGTTTACGGATTGGCCGATTTTCTATCCAGAGTGAATCGAGGTGCCAGGTCAGCGGCTTTTAGTTTTTTGAGCGATAGGGTTGGGTTCATTGAGCGATACAAAAGGAGGTCTCGACACCGACGTGGTTTTCAAGGAAATCGTTTCTGGGCTTCAATATCGTTGGCTTTTAATTTTTGCCCCCGTGTCCCGAAAATGGAAACAAACTAGGATGGTTTCTTACTACTGCAGAAAGTGCTGATCCTGCGAATTGATTTTCCAAATTGAGGTCATTTTTTTGATGCGTGTTCTGATTGTTAATGATGATGGAATTCATTCTGTGGGGCTTCATGCATTGGCAAAACGAGTCCATCGTGACGGCAATGACGTTTTTGTGGTTGCTCCTAGAGAAGAACAGAGCGGAGTCAGCCAGGCGATCACATTTTTGGAACCGATTTTTCCCCAACCTGCGACCATCAAGCTTTCAGCCGATGAAGTTATTCCGGGATACTCCGTTGATGGTACACCTGTTGATTGCTTGAAACTGGGGGTTCACAAATTGTGTCCCTGGAAACCTGATTTGGTCTTAAGCGGGATTAACGGGGGATTGAACGCAGGGATCAATGTGGGGCATTCTGGAACGGTGGGCGGTGCGTTGGCGGCGGCAACTTTTGGAATTCCATCGGTCGCGATGAGTTTGGAGTACAGCTTGACGAATTCCGATTTTGCCAAGGCCGCTGACATTTTATGGCCGCTCGTTCAAAACCTGATACAAGCCAAACTGCCTGCCAAATCTACAATCAACATCAATGTGCCACTGTCTGCTTTGTTGGGAAACTGGGAAGTCGAGTTTGTTCCGGTAGAAACCAATCCGATGGCCTATCATTTCCAACAGGGCGAAGATCCAAGAGGCCGTCAATGGTTTTGGTCGACCAATTTGCCTGATCCCGAACCATCATCCCATCCAACGGATACGCAGATGCTTTTAGAAGGAAAGATAACTGTCTCGGTGATCAGCTACGACTTAAATCACTATGAAGGTTTGGATTCGTTGGCTAGTCAAGTTCGCTAATTGAATGTTAGGAAGGTCGTTTTGAGTCAACCAGCACTTATCGGCGTTGTAACCGTTTCTGATCGGGCCAGTCGCGGTGAATATGAAGATTGCGGTGGTCCTGAAGTCGTCCGCTATCTTCAAGAGAAGATTCAATCGGATTTTGAATGGGTGGGTGAGATAATTCCCGATGAACAGAGTCTGATCGAAAATGCTTTGATCCATCTTTGCGATGAAGCCAAATGCCCATTGATCATCACGACCGGCGGGACCGGACCGGCGCTTCGAGACGTGACCCCTGAAGCGACGGAAAGTGTCTGCCAAAAAATGCTGGCCGGGTTTGGAGAGGCAATGCGAGCGGTGTCGTTAACCAAGGTAGCGACAGCGATTTTGTCACGGCAAACCGCAGGAATCCGAAGATCAGGTTCGTCTGCGAGTTTGATCGTCAACTTACCTGGCAGTCCCAACGCAATTGCCGAATGCCTGGATGCTGTCTTCCCGGCTATCCCCTACTGCATTGATCTGATCGGTGGCCCCAAATTTGATTCTGAAATAGCATTTCGGCCCAAAAAGAAATGACCCTTCGACCGTTCGAACGACCGCCATCTAAAAAGACTAACAATGGATCCGGCCGAAAATAATTTTCGTTACGTAGGTTGGCGAGTCGTGTTAGTCGCATCTTTGGCGATGGTTGCCACGCTGCCTGGACGCACCGTTGGACTTGGGCTGATCACTGAACCTTTGCTGGAGGATCTACAGTTATCGAGGGTTCGCTATTCTAACTTGACAATTTGGGCGACTATCATTGGAGCCTTATTAAGTCCCGTTTGCGGGAAAGCCATCGATCGGTGGGGCGTTAAAACATGTTTGCCGGCAGTTATCATGCTGCTGGGATTGACGACCATTTCGATGTCACATTACGTGACCGCCGCCAATGTAATCGTTTTCTTGATCCTATCTCGGGGGTTCGGCCAAAGCTCACTTTCGACCGCTTCAGTCACAGCGGTCGGCAAGTTCTTTGAATCTCATCTTGGCATTGCCCTAGGGGTTTTCTCGGCATTGGTAGCTGTCGGATTTGTGTTGACCATTCCGACGGTCGATGGCTTAATCGGTGAATCGAACTGGCGATCTTGTTGGTTTGGAATAGGCGGCTTCCTAATCGCCTTAGCAGCCTTTACTTTTTTAACAATTCTTGCGAAGGGACAAAAACAATCCCAGTCAAATCACAATGAAGTATCGGTTACCTGGTCGAGTGCCATGAAAACCCGATTCTTTTGGTCTTTTACGGTCAGTGTCGGGCTGTACTACCTCGTTTTGTCCGGCCTTACTCTGTTTTGCGAGTCCGTACTGAGCGACCTTGGATTTGATCGTTCGATTTACATTGCTTCGATGATTTCGATGATGATCGCAGGCTTGTTCGGTAACTTTTTGATTGGCTGGCTTTCGGCTTTTTGGAAAACGAATTACCTTTTGGCGATTAGCTTGTTAATTTTAGCTGCTGTATTATTGGGGCTTCCGTCTGTAAAAACTTCTGGCCAAGCGATCTTTCTTTTTTTTCTTTACGGTATTTGCGGTGGCAGTTTCGCTGTTCTGTTTTTTGTCGGCTACGGGAAAGCCTACGGGCCGCAACATCTCGGGCGAATTCAAGGCATTGCACAAACCTTCGGTGTCTTCGCATCTGCGTTTGGTCCCAAACTTTTCGCTGAAACTCGATCAGCCACAGGTGATTACTGGCTTGCCTTACAGGGTTTAGGAATCGCCGCGATCGCTCTGGCTTTGGTAGCCCTTCTGACTCCCAAACCGAATCGATCGACGGTAAAAAAAAGTTTCCTAACCCAAGTTGAGTCGGACAAATCTAGCCGGATCTGAACGGGTGGATCTCGGAAACCTGACCAGCATCATGGGCTGGATCCGCGAGAGACTCGATTGCCGTATCAACAATGGTTTGGGTCAAGTTGGTTAGTTCAAAATTCAAGGCGGAAAAATCATCAGAAATAGGGGCGAACGCTAACGAAGTCAAAATCGCAAAACAAAGTTAACTTTTTGGAAAGTCGGAAACAATAATATTCGTCCTGTCTGAATTGTATTCAAGGTCTTATCTGCCATACTGATCGAGTACCAATGACCGCGGAGGAATGCCATGACCAAATCACATCAACCGCAACCGAATTTTTTTGGTTGTTATGCAAAAGTCTTCAGGAAGATTCCAATTTATGCGTTTTGGATCTCGCTGTTCGTTTTCCTTGATCCGCTGTTTGATTCGACCTTGTTCGCCAATGATGACCTGCATCCCAATATTCTCTGGTTATCAACCGAAGATATTGGTCCGGAAATTGGTTGTTATGGCCACCCAGATGCAGTAACTCCGACCCTCGATGCCTGGGCTCAAAAGAGCATGGTTTACGATTATGCCTGGTCCAATTATCCCGTGTGCGCACCTGCACGAACAACAATCATCGCCGGAATGTACGCTAGCGCAAACGGTGCGGGCAACATGCGTAGTGGCGTCAAACTTCCTGATGGCGTGGAATTGTTTCCGACCTATTTACGCAAAGCGGGTTACTATTGCACTAACAACGAGAAAACGGATTATAACTACCGGAAATTGGAACCGATTTGGGACGAATCTTCGCGTCAGGCCCATTATCGAAATCGTCCCGCCGGAAAGCCCTTTTTCGCTGTTTTCAACCATACCGGAACACATGAAAGCAAGATCCGGGTTCGCCCTCACAAAAAGGTCATCGACCCGGCTTCGGTACACCTAAAATCATATTGGCCCGACATTCCAGAAGTCCGAGAAGACTGGGCGCAGTATCACGATAACATCACCCGGATGGACGGATGGGTTAAAGGACATTTGCAACAGCTTGAAGAGGCGGGCTTAAGCGATAATACGATCGTGATATTTTTTGGTGATCATGGATCAGGGATGCCTCGTCACAAACGATTCGCCGGTGATTCGGGGCAACGAGTTCCCTTCATCGTCCACGTTCCCGAAAAATGGAAGCAGCAAGCCGGTACCGATTATCAGCCTGGAAAGCACGTCAGTCGACCTGTGGGATTCGTCGATCTGGCACCAACGATGCTTAGTATTGCGGGAATCCAACCGCCAAGTTTTATGCAAGGGCATGCTTTTTTAGGCG
Organism: Planctomycetota bacterium; assembly: GCA_039200505.1. GTDB lineage: Bacteria > Planctomycetota > Planctomycetia > Pirellulales > Pirellulaceae > Mariniblastus. The sequence goes on from JBCCSJ010000049.1 coordinate 12,746, forward strand.
ACTACCAAACCGAAGCTCCCAAGTACCTTTACGGTTTCCGAGATCGAATGGATGAAAGGCCAGACATCAGTCGAGCCATTCGCGACCAGAAATTCATCTATGTTCGAAATTACATGCCTCACCTTCCTCCCGGGCAGTACGTTGAATATCAGCACGTGACCCCTACAACTAGAAAATGGTTTCAATTGTTTGAGCAAGGGAAACTTTCCCCTGTCCAGGCCCAGTTTTGGCAACCTCATCCGGCTGAAGAATTGTACGATCTTGAACACGACCCGGAAGAGACCAAAAATCTTATTCAAGACCCTGCGTTTCGATCCGTTGCGGACAGATTCCGGGCCGAACACCGCAAGGCAACCATTCGATTTCATGACCTTGGGCTAATTCCTGAAGCAATACTTTACGAAGCTGGAAAGCAAGGCACGGTTCCCCGAACCAAAGTTCTTGATGACCCTGTCAATTTTCCGCTTGAGAAGATTTTTGAAGTTGCCAACGGTGCCACGTCAGGAACCCAAGAATCCATCAACATTATTAAAAATGCATTGGTAAGTGAACTGGCGGTGATTCGCTATTGGGGCACAGTCGGTGTGCTAGTAAATGGAAAAGAGGGATTTGATCAATTTGAAAAATCGCTCGATCGTCTGGTTGCCGATGATAATCCGACGGTCTCCATTGTTGCTGCGGAATCGTTAGCCACCTACGGCAACGAAGAACAAAAAGAATCAGGTATTAAGCGACTGACAAAGTTTGCAAATGCCCGAGCGTCAAATTTTTACAATGCTATCTTGGCACTTAATGCCATCGATCGGATCGGCGTCGAATTTAGTTTGATTGAAGAGCTTCGTGCACTCCCCGAACCGGACAGAATTCCACGTGGTGGGAATTACGTGCAACGACTGTTAGATGATCTTGATCGAGCCGATTACCCAAATGGCAAACCAAAAGCCAAAAAGCAAAATAAAAAACCAAAAAATAAAAACGGGACCAAGAATAAAAATGCGGAAAAAAGAAAGAAAGGATTGCATTAAACAACTCGTCGGTAGGCTTGGATTTCCGGCGACATTTTCAAATCAGGCTGCTTGGCGATGTCAGAGTTGAATTGAAAGACGTGTCATAGTGTTGAAACACAAGGAAAACGTGTTCTGATGCTGTTCACTTAACGCGATACTACGACCTAATCGTTTCGATTCTGACGAACGGCTCAATTTCTGTTCTTCACCTGTAGCTCTGCCCTTTGCGGGCAGTTTTGCCTTTCTATTCCGGCTGAGTTTCGACCGATGAAGCATTTTGATTGTTTTTGGCTTGGACTCGACTCAGCTGTTCCTTCAATTCAGCGATCTCTTTTTCTTTTTCCTTGATCAATTCTTCGATGCGGTCCATTTTTGCCTCCGGCGTTCGTCGTAGAACCATGTCGATGACGTCCAACGCCAAAAGGGCTCGCCATGTTCGTAATGCCAGCCCCCTCATACGATAAATCTTGGCAGTACGAGTCAGTTGTTTCAGCTTTAAAAGCCTTCCCATCCTGGCCGCACCGAGGTAGCTAACGATCGGAAGAAAAACGATGGCCAAATCGATCCAATTAACTCGGCAATAGTTGAGTTTTTTTTCAGCGACTGAAATCATTACCACAAATTCGAATGCAAAAGCGGTCCAGATTAATCCGGAGCAGGTAAAAATCGTGTACTTCAACCATGCCGCCGTCGCGAAATAGTCGGAATAGAAAAATTCCATCCCAACAACAGGAAGAACTGAAATCGCAATCACAATCATGGGAGCACTAAAAATCCGATAGAGGTAATGCTCCAGTGCAGCAGTTCGTCTTCGCCAGCCTAACCCGACAATCCAGCGATCTTCTCCGGTAATGTGATCGCTGGGGCAAAGCCGCATCACGGGACATAGGATGAAAATCAAATGCTGACGCATCTGATTACTTTTCAAACTCCAAAACAGAGCAGTTTCCAAAATCATTGGGATCCAAAGGACACCAAGGATGACCAGCAACGCCGTTGCGAATCGGCTTTGAAGATCGCCATCGACTAGATGAAAGATGGCTGCCAACACCAGCAAAAATGCGAACGCGAAGCAAAACATCGGAATCGCGAGTCGCTGATCCCATTTTTTAATTTCAGAAATCTTATTCTCTTCCTGATTCGCCATTGTGGATCCATTCGAAGCCCTTTGAACAATCTTGTCCAGTATCCGCAAAACAGTGATTGAATTGGCGGATTCGCCAAAAAATGCCCGGAAAATGTAACAAATCCTTTTTTATTTGGGGAAAGCGGTCTCCTCCAAATTTTCATTTTTGTCCAAATTGGCAAAGGATTTGGACATCAAACGTTCGTCCTGTGACGCTCGCATGACGTGCATTTTTTGAACGCTGCCACTCAAGAATTGTAACACTGGTGTAACGTCCTCTAATAATCGGCGTTCGATTTCGTCAAAACTTCCGTAAACTTAAACGTGCGGACATCGCACTTGGAAATTTTAAAGTGAATCAGGAGACCTCCGATGAAACGACTTATCCTCTGTTTAACATTCATTGTTGGATTAACAGGTGTTTTTACGCGTCATGATTTGACGGCCCAAGATGTAACCATCACTGTTACCAAAACCAAGGTCGCACCGACAAAACCGGAACCCCCTTTCACCGGAAAACGACCTACAGTAGAAGTTGCCATTTTGTTGGATACTTCTAATTCAATGGATGGCTTGATTGACCAAGCGAAAAATCAACTTTGGAACATCATTCAGAAGTTTGCTGAAGCGGAAAAAAATGGTCGGACGCCGACACTTCGCGTAGCTTTGTTTGAATATGGAAATAGCAACTTGCCGTCTTCCGAAAATTACATTCGTCAAGTGGTTCAACTGACTGATGACATGGACAAAGTTTCCGAGTGTCTTTTTAGTTTGACCACTAATGGAGGCGATGAGTACTGCGGCGCAGTGATTGGGGAAGCACTGACTCGATTGGATTGGTCCAATGCCCCCAATGCCTACAAAGCCATTTTTATCGCCGGCAACGAGCCTTTCAATCAGGGATCGATTGACTTTCGTAAAAGCTGTGCCAAAGCAATTCAGTCGGGCGTGGTGGTCAACACGATTCACTGCGGTGACTACTCCGCTGGCGTTCAAGGTCTGTGGAAACAAGGGGCCGAAATGACCGAAGGAGACTACATGAATATCAATCAAGATAGAAAGGTTGTGAAGGTCAAAACCCCCCAAGACGAAATCATCATCAAACTGAATGCGGAACTTAATAAAACTTACTTGTGGTTTGGCGACAAAAGTGAACGACAGTCCTATTCCATGAATCAAGTTCAACAAGATAAAAATGCGATGAAATCCAGTTCTGGATTCGCGGGAAGAGGGATTGCCAAAGCGGGAAAGTTGTACAGCAACTTCAACCGTGATCTTGTCGACACCATTCAACAGAATCAGGGTATTCTGGACAGCCTACCGAATGATCAGCTTCCTGAAAAAATGCAAACGATGTCCAAGCAGGAACAGAAGGCGTATGTCGAGAAGCTAAAATCCAAAAGAGCTACGATTCAAAAGCAAATCGCAGAAGCGGCTAAAGCTCGAGCAGAATTTATCGCCGAGAAACGAAAACAGAGGGCGGAAGCTGGTCAGAACGACGATACTCTTGGTGCAGTCATCAATTCGACCGTCGGCAAGCAACTCGAAGCGTCCGGCTTCAAAATAAAGAAGTAATGAACGCCACCAGCGTTATAGAATGAGACGAGGGCGTTTCACACGATAAATTCAGTTTTTTGTTCGCCACGGAAATTCTTAATGATGAATCCGTGGCGAACCCGTTTTTGGCAGTGGGATTATTGCCCGATTTTGCACCCACCCAAAATGAGAGACTCTTCCCAATCGGCCTGATGGGCCAGCATATTTTAGCCTAAGGCAACGCCAGGTTTGTGGTTGCCTCACTCATGTCCAAGATTGTATCAGAATATGTCGCCCCTTCAGGGCTTGGGTTTTTTTGGGGAATCAGAAAACCAGGGCGTTGCCCTGGGTTGAATTGTGACAGCCCTTCAGGCTGGTATTAGTGTCCCAGCCTAACAATTGGAATTTCGCAATGGATTGTATTTCCCAATGTTTCGCCCATTCAGGGCTTGGATTTTTGTAGGGAATCAGAAAACCAGGGCGTTGCCCGGGGCTGAATTGTGACAGCCCTTCAGGCTGGTATTAATGTCCCAGCCTAACAATTGAAATTTCGCAAAGGATTGTATTTCCCAATATTTCGTTCCTGCGGGGCTTGGAGTTTTGCGAAACTAGAAAACCAGGGCGTTGCCCGGGGCTGAATTGTGAGAGCCCGTCCGGCAGAAGAAATTTTGGGCTGAAAGAGTTTTTCGTAGTTGGATCGTTGGGCCAATTCAGTGCACTGGCTGCTTCCCAAACACAAAACGCTTGAAACAAAACCAGCCGTTTGAGTAGCCGCTGATATCAAGCGATCAGGCGAAGATTCACAAATGCCAGACGGAATGTTTTTTTACCCTGGGTTTCAAATTCGATTTCTGCGGTTCTTTTAGGGCCATGACCGGTCAAGCCGACGATGAGACCTTCTCCATACTCAGGATGTTCAACCTGCATACCCAAACGATAGTCTTCTGGAGGCAGTCTCTGGCCAGAAAATTTCGCTTCCTGGTCTACCGCAAATTGAGAACCCGTCACCATCCCTGGTATTTCGGCAGGGATTCCGTTGCTTAGGTCGAGCGAAACCGAGTTGTTATGCTCAACAGATTCGTTATACGCAGTAGATTCTTCTTTGACTGAATCCGAAGAACTGTCATCATTGATATCGTAACTTGGTAACTCGTCGTCGCCCCACGGATCTAATTGATCAATCGCATCAGCCAGATCGTCGGTGCCGAAACTTGGTTTCGACGGCTCAAATATATCCATTTCCGCTCTTGGCAGTTCCATCAAAAATCGGCTGGCGATGGCTGGCCAATAGCTACCTCTTCGATAACGATTTAGGCACCTGGAAAACTGCAATTCTTTTTTGGCCCGGGTGATAACGACAAACAGTAGACGCCGTTCTTCTTCGATTTCATTGTCGTCGGATGAACTTCGTTCGTGAGGCAAGATTCCGTCTTCCAGACCGACGATAAAGACGCAGGGAAATTCAAGTCCCTTGGCCGCGTGCATGGTCATCAAAGTGACATAGTCCGCCTCGGATTCCCAGACATCGGTATCGGCAACCAACGATGCCTGTTCAAGATAGGACTCTAATCCCCCTTGTTCACCATGGTCTCGATCAAATTCATCGCCTGCGACCACGAGCTCATCGACGTTGTTAGCCCGTTCGAATCCATCTTCGCTTCCGTCTTGGGTTAACCAATCCCGATACTCGGTTTCATCGAGTACACTCCGCATCACAGCACCGACTTCATCGGTTGGCATGAACGCAAGTCGATCGAACATAGCAACGAATGCCTTTAATTTCTTCGATGGTGCATTAGAAATCGTGGTAACTTCGTCAATGTTTCGAGCAGCATCGAGCATCGAGATTGAATTTTCGTGGGCATACTTCCTTAAACGACCTACCGTGATTTTTCCAATTTTTCGAGGAGGCACGTTGACGATCCGTTCGAACGCTACGCCATCCCGCGGATTGTTGATCAAATGAAGGTACGCCATCATGTCCTTAATTTCACGTCGTTGATAAAACGCGTGACCGTTGACGATTTGGTAGGGAATGCCGACGGATCTGAGCGAATGCTCAAGCGAACGAGAAAGCCAGTTAGCCCGATACAGGATGCAAAAATCTTTCGGTTGGTAGTCGCCTTTTTCGACGGCTAGTGCAATCGAATCAGCGATATCGATCGACTCCTCTTCAGGCGATGGGTAAGTCACCAGGCGGACTGGATTCCCTTCTTCGTTTTCGGTGATCAAGCTTTTCTTTTTTCGCTTTGAGTTATTTTGGATCAGACAATCGGCAACGTGAAGAATGCGTTGTGTGCTGCGATAGTTTTGTTCCAACCGAACAATTTTGACTTTGGGATAATCCCTTTCAAATTCGAGTATGTTGCGGATATCGGCGCCACGCCAACCGTAAATTGATTGGTCCGGGTCGCCAGTGACCGCCAAATTCTGAATCGAATGATTCAACAGGCGGATTAACTGATATTGAGCTAGGTTGGTATCTTGGTACTCGTCAACCAGCATGTAAGCGTAGTGAAGATCGAGTTGTTCCCGCAGTTCTTTGGCGTCGGTCAGCATTTGCACGCAATGCAACAACAGGTCATCAAAATCGACTCCATTAACCATCTGGAGTAGTTTTTGGTATTCGGGATAAACTCGCGCAAGGATTGCGTCGACGGCGTGTCCAGGACGGGGCTGGAATTGGTCGACTGTGATGCAACGATTTTTAACCGAGCTTATCTGGTTCGCCAGCATGTCGACAGAATAGTGTTTGACGTCGACTTCTGAATTTTCGATTGCCTGTTTGATGACTTGCCGAGAATCCTTGGAATCATAAATCGTAAAATTTTCTGCCAACCCGACCAGGGATGCATATTGACGTAGAAGCCGAGCACAGAATTTGTGAAAAGTTCCGGTCCATGCGCGGTTGCCAGGCACAATTTTGCCTAACCGATCACGCATTTCATTAGCGGCCTTGTTGGTAAACGTGAGCGCTGCGATCTGATGAGAAGGAATCCCGCTGGCGATGATGTTTGCCATGCGATGGGTAATAACTCTGGTTTTTCCACTGCCAGGTCCGGCCAGAATCAACAAGGGACCTTCGATCTGCTCGACCGCGTCTTTCTGCTCTGGATTGAGCGACTCTAGAATTTCTGCTTTCGTGATACTGGGTGTCATCCTCAGCCCCTTCCTTATGCTAGCAATGACCTTCCATAAAAAGTGTCAGGCTGCTCCGAAACCGTAATCTGATATGTTATAACTTTGCTGATCATCGGCAACCTGCTTCCCGCTTAGGTTGAGATCGTTTCAGAAAGGACGGGAATTGTCCTTTAATTTGCATTTGAATTTTTTAATTGATAGGGAGGGACCCCCATGGCAAGAACTCGAATTCCACTTAGCGCTGAAGAAGAAGCTCAAAGAAACTTGCGTGAGAAACTGGACCTCAGCACCGCGGAGATTGGGCTAACAGTTAGAACGACTAACTGTCTTGAAGAGAAAGGCATCTTCAACGTTCGAGACCTTCTTAACACGACTCGAGCAGATTTGTTGAGCATTTCAAACTTTGGCGAAAAAACACTCGAAGAGGTTTACAAATCACTCGAAGAGATCGGATTTTATCGACAGGGTCGCGAAGTAAAACCAAAATAAAACCAATCGAATTTGAATCTTCTGAAAAGCCGCGTCGACGATCGATGCGGCTTTTTTGATGCACCGCGATACCTTTCTAAAAGGGAAAAACCCGCACTCAAAATACAGCTAATTCGAATGTGTTGATCCGAAACCAACGATTGATTTGCATGCTAGACTTCATGAGCCCCATACCTGAGCGGTGATATTATCATGAATCAAATACAAGTTCTTCTTTATTGTGCGATCGGATTTCTGGTGCCGATCTTAGCGGTTGTAGCAATGAACTGGGATCACGTAACAACGACCGATTTAGATTCCGGGCGGCTTTTGTATTTTGCTGCCCGAGGCTGACGCGGTTGCCCCGGATCGGCTGCGGTCGCAGCTTTAAAAAGTGAAGGGTTTCCAATCGAATCTATTGGAAGGCACGAAAAAGAACGATGGGACCAATATTCCGTTTGGTGGAATCCAACTTACGTTTTTGTCCGTGATGGCAAAGAGGTTAGTCGATCCACGGGGAAGCTTAGCGAAAGCCAATTACGGCGATTTTGGTTGCGATTTACGATCTTCGATTAGTTTTCGTAATTCCGCAAAGTCTAAACCAGAACCCGTAAAGGCAAAATCGCTTACCGTAGGTTGGCTTAATCTTGAATTAGTCACCAATTTCAGCGAAGATGGGGTTCATCGTCCAAATTCCACTTTATGAGCTTTTAGATGCGCATACCTCTTTGGGGCTTGTTTCTGGCCGTCTTCATCGTTGCATCTCAGGCAGAGCTTTTGATCGGGCAGGATTCAGATTCCGTGGAATCTGTTTCGACAGACTTAAGCTCTTCTTCGAATTCTTCGAATACCAGCTCCGTTTCGGAGGTTGATGGATCAAACAAATCCAGCGAATCGGAATCAGTACAGCCAAAAACTCAACCGGACGGCCTTGACGATGAAGCACCACAGAATTCGCCACCCCCATTTTCAACAGATCGGCCGCCTCAATATTCTCATCTGCCAACGGTGACTTCGATTGCGATCAGTCCAGACGGTTCGATGCTTGCCGTTCCCGGCTTTCATGAGGTCGTCATTTTAGCAACCCCAGGTAGTCAAGATCTGTCTGAAAAAAGAGTTACCCAAGCAAACATCGTAAATCGCTTGATCGGCCAGTCCTCAAGGATTACTTCTATCAAGTTTTCTCCAGACGGGACTCAACTTGCTGCAGCAGGTGGATGTCCGGGAGAGTTTGGGGAAATTCAAATCTGGGATGCGCATTCCGGCGAATTGAAGCTTTCGAAAATCGTTTCCAACGATACTCTTTTTGGCGTCAACTGGTCCCCTGATGGAAGTTTGATTTCCTTTGGATCCACCGACACCAATTTACGGGCTATTGATTCTGAAACAGGTGAACAAAGACTTTTTCAAGGTGCCCATGAGGACTGGATCCGTGACACGGTTTTCTCAAATGATGGTGATCATCTTGTTTCTGTCGGCAGGGATATGACATGCAAGCTGACGATCGTCGAAACGCAGCGATTCGTCGACAACATTACCTCAATCACTCCGGGTGCATTAAAGGGTGGGATTGGGTCAGTGGATCGTCATCCTGATCGAAATGAAATTTTGATTGGGGGGGCTGATGGTATTCCCAAACTCTACCGAATGGAAAGAGTGACCAAACGTGTGATCGGTGATGATGCCAACTTGATCCGAAATTTCCCAAAAATCGAAGGCCGAATTCACTCCGTTTCAATTTCTCAAGACGCCTCAAAATTTTTAGCGGCAAGTAGCCTCGATGGTCTTGGTTATCTACAAATTTATTCTTACCAATTCGATACATCGCTGCCCGACGCAATCAAAAAGATCATCGCGAAACGACCGGTGCAGCATACTGCTAAGGAAAAAAAGTTACTGGCTGATCATTTGGTCAAAGATACTCAGGTTTTATCTTCGGCCAAATTTGATGACAGCAGCATTTATTCGGCCGAGTTTTCTCCCGATGGAAGAACAGTGATTTGTGGCGGGGCCGATGGCTATCTCTACTTCGTTGATTCGGCGTTAGGCGCGGTTCAAGGCAAAGTTAAACCATTTGAAATATCTGAACAACAATTGACGAAGGCGACTCAGTGGAATTTCCACTCTTTAAGTCGGACGGGAAGCGATCAAGATCTGACCAATAAGGTTTCTGCTATTGAAGTGATCCCGGCAAGTATTGTTTTAGACCGAGTCACAGATTATGCACAATTGGTCGTCACAGCAGTCCTTAAAGATGGCGATCGGGTGGACATCACTGGCATTGCGGATTACACCCTGCACGGAGACTCAGTCCACCTTAATGGATCGTTGATCGAAGCTGCAAAAGCCGGTAAATCTGCGCTTGATATCCGATTTGATAACCAACATGTCAAAGTCAACGTTGCAGTCCAATCAACTGTTGACGAGTTTGCCCCTGACTTCATTCAGGACGTCAATCCCGTTTTAACCAAACTGGGTTGCAATGCGGGAACCTGCCACGGCGGTCAAGCTGGGAAAAATGGTTTCAAACTTTCGCTACGAGGTTACGATCCGATTTACGACATCCGATCGTTGACCGATGACATGGGCGCACGTCGTATCAATAGAGCGGTTTCAGAATCAAGTTTGATGCTCCTCAAACCAACGGGACTTGTGCCACATGAGGGAGGCGAACTAATTGATGTCGATAGTAAGTATTACAACATCATACGCCAATGGATCAAAAATGGAGCCAAGTTAGATCTTTCCAAGCCAAAAGTAGCATCCATCGAAGTATTTCCCCAAAATCCGGTTTTGAAAGAAAAAGATTGGGTGCAAAAAATTCGCGTCGAAGCAACCTACGCAGATGGAGTTGTCAAAGACGTGACTCGTGAGGCATTCATCGAAATCGGAGATCAAGAAATCGCGTCGATTCAAGGGTCTTCGGTCAAGGCCCTTCGCCGCGGTGAGACTCCGGTTCTAGCTCGATTCGAAGGCGCTTACGCAGCAACCACTTTGACGGTCATGGGCGATCGCACAGGATTCGTTTGGGAACAGCCGGAAACTTGGGGGCCGATTGACGAAATCGTAGCTTCAAAATGGAAACGAATGAAAATTTCGCCTTCATTTTTGTGCACGGACGAAGAATTTATCCGCCGTATTTATCTCGATCTAACAGGTTTGCCACCAACGGCGCAACAAGTGATCGAATTTACTGATGATCAATCCGATCCTCGGATCAAACGGGATCGTTTAATCAATCGTTTGATTGGCAACCAAGAATTTGTAGATCATTGGGCCAACAAATGGGCTGACCTTCTTCAGGTGAACCGAAAATACTTAGGGACAGAGGGTGCCATTCATCTGCGAAATTGGATTCGCGGTCAGGTCGAACAGAATCGGCCTTATAACGAGTTTGTTTACGACATTTTGACTGCGACCGGTTCCAACAAAGACCATCCGCAGGCTGCCTACTATAAAATTCATCGCACTCCCGAAGATGTGATGGAAAATACGACTCACCTGTTTCTGGCGACGAGGTTCAATTGCAATAAGTGCCACGATCATCCATTTGAAAGATGGACTCAGGACCAGTATTACCAAACTGCTGCCTACTTTGCACAAATAGCCCGTAAACCGGACCCTCAAGCGAACGGAAAAAAGATTGGGGGAACTGCCGTCGAAGGTGCCAAACCGTTGTACGAAATTATCGATGACGCAAAAAAAGGAGAAATCAAACACGATCGAACAGGCCAAGTCACCAATCCAAAGTTTCCTTTCGACTGTGATTTTGAAGATCCAGGCAGTGACGCAAGAAGGATTCAAATGGCCGCCTGGATGACTTCTTCTGACAATCAATACTTTGCAACTAGCTACGTCAATCGCCTTTGGGGATACATGATGGGGGTCGGTTTGATCGAGCCATTAGACGACATTCGAGCTGGAAATCCACCGACCAACCCCGAATTGCTTGAGTTTCTAAGAATGGAATTTATCGAAAGCGGATTCGATACGCGCCACGTATTGAAACTGATTTGCAAATCGAGAACGTATCAGCTTTCCGTCAAATCAAATAAATTCAATGAAGATGACAAAATTAATTATTCCCATGCGAAAGCTCGGCGGCTTCCCGCGGAGGTTCTTTTTGATGCTGTCCATTTTGTCACCGGTAGCCCCCTGAAAATTCC
>JBCCSJ010000050.1:0-24086 GCA_039200505.1 Planctomycetota bacterium
CAAAATGATCCATTGCGTTCGCCGATCGATTAAACGTTCGTTTCCAGCATGACCGAACGTTGCTGAATATGTACCCTGCCTTCGGCGATCGCATTAATGATGCGGGGATAAAGCTGACACTCTTCTGCAAATACTTTTTTTGCTAACGTGTCAGGCGTGTCGTCTGATTCTACCTCGACAGATTTTTGCGCGATGATCGGTCCATGATCGTATTGATCATCAACAAAATGAACCGTGCATCCGCTCAGTTTGGCTCCGTAATCGAGTACGGCCCGGTGAACACGGGTTCCGTACATTCCTTGTCCGCAAAAGGCTGGAATCAAACTGGGATGAATATTGACCACTCGGTTTTCGAAATCAAAAGGAATTTTGACCCGCCGCAGAAACCCACCCATGACAACTAACTGGACGCCCGCCTCTCGGATCAGTTGAAAAATCGATTCACTAAAATTTTCAATTGAATCGTAGTCTTTCACCGACACAACTTCCGCAGAGATTCCATTTTCGGACGCGAATTTAAGACCACCGGCATCGGGATTCGAACTAACGACTAAACAGACTTCTGCTGAAAGGCGATTTTCATTCTGCCATTTCAAAAGATTCTTCAACGTCGTGCCGCCACCGGAAATCAGAACCGCAATCTTAAATTTGCTCGACATCAGCCGACCTTTTTAACGTAAAGACGAATAGTACAATCGCCGATTGCAATTTCGATCGGATCGGCAGATTCAACCTGTTCCAAGCCGATTTCATCAGACAGCGTTTCATTTTTGAGGTAATCCAGATTCTCTTCGATGGCCGTCTTAATTTCTTCGTTGTCGGTCATCATCCCCACGACAATCCGGTCTGTAAAATTGAGATCCAATCCCTTTCGACGATCCTGGATAAAACGGTTTAAGTCACGAGCTAATCCAGCCCTCACTAATTCGGGGGTCAATTCGGTATCCAAGACAACCACGCCAGAATTTCCTTTGGCAGCGGCAAATCCTTCCCGTGCCTCAAGTCGCACTTCGATGTCTTCGCTATTGAGCTCGATCGTCTGGCCTTCCAATTCCAGCTTCACTTTGCCCGTTTTTTCAAGTTCGGTTAACAGCGACGCTCCGTCGGCACCACCCAATGTTGACTTGACCAGCGGCATCAACTTACCGACGCGCGGACCAAGCCTTTTGAAGTTGGGAACCACCTGATAGGTGACATAGGTTTCGGCATTTTCCGCGAACTGGACCGACTGAACATTGAGTTCCTGTTTCAGGATGTCCACATTCGATTTCAACCATTCAACGTGCGTTGCATCGTTCAGGATTACCGTAACACTGGACAAAGGTTGACGAACTTTGAGTTTCGAAGCAGCCCGGGCCGAAAGTCCTACCGATGCGATATCTCTCAAGGAAGCCATTCTAACAGACAGTTGCACATCAACGTGTTCGTCCGGTTTTGGATAGTCGCACAGATGGACACTTTCAGTGGCTCCCTGGACGTCGCCTATCAAATTTTGCCAGATCGTTTCGGCCAAGAATGGTACGAAAGGAGCGATCATTTTCGTCGTCGTCACGAGGCATTCGAGCAAAGTCCAATAGGCATCCAATTTCGATTGCGATTGCGGATCACTTGCCCAAAAACGATCGCGACTGCGCCGGACGTACCAGTTGCTTAACGAGTCCACAAAACTGGTCAGATTCTGACAGGCTGGATAGTTTTCGTAACGATCCATCTGTTGAATCACCTGCTCCAACGTCTGGTTCAATTCAGTCAAGATCCAGCGGTCGAGCTCACACCTTTCGGATGCGGGCCGATAGCCACGGCAGTTTTCGAAAACGGATGTGTCCAATTGCCCCGCATTTTTGTCCAGTTCTAGGCAGAAGCCATCGATATTGGCATAGAGCACGAAAAAGCTGTACACATTCCAAAGTCTTTTTAGAAACTCGGGGATGCTTTCTTTGATCTGACGTTCGCTGTACTGAATTTCAGTCCAAGGTGGTTGTTTGGCAAAAAAGTACCATCGCAGTGCATCGGCTCCGTACATGTCAAAAATTTCTTGCGGTGACCTGTAATTCCGCAGTCTTTTAGACATCTTTCCGACTGTCTGGGTCACCTTCCCGGATGCTTTTTTTGCCTCTTCAGGAGCCAGGTAAACCGTGCCTTTTTCGTCTTCCCACCACTCTGACAACATCAGTCCCAAAACGATGCAATTTTTAAACGGATGGGGATAGTTTTCGGTTCGCTCGGCGACGCCTTTGGCACCAAACAACATCGTACTGATCGCAAGTTGGCTATAGAACCAACCGCGAGTCTGGTCGATTGCTTCCGAAATAAAATCGGCAGGAAATTGAGCAGCGAATTGTTGATTCCCTTGATGAGGATATCCCCATTGAGCAAACGGCATTGCGCCGCTGTCGTACCAGCAGTCGATGACTTCTGGCACCCTTTTCATTTTTGAGCCGGACTCAAACGGAGAGTCGTACGTGATCGCGTCAATGTACGGCTTGTGGACTCTTAGATCGTCGGGCAGTCCTGGTTTTTCAGCTTTGGCTTTTTCCCAGACTTCCATGCCGGATGCACCCGGCTTGGATAACAATTCGTCATACGATGCGATCGCCTCCATTTTACCGGACGTTTCACAAACCCAAATTGGCAACGGAGTCCCCCAATATCGTTCGCGGGATAGCGCCCAGTCTACGTTGGATTCGAGAAATTTTCCGAATCTTCCGTCGCGGATATGTCCAGGCAACCAGTTGATTTCCTGATTGTTGGCCAACATTTCGTCTTTGAATTCAGTGGTCCGGATAAACCAGCTACGACGTGGGTACTGGATCAGAGGATCCTGACTGGCTCGCCAACAGAACGGGTAGTTGTGTTTATATTGTTCTTGGTGATAAAGTTTGCCCGATTCCTTGAGTGCCCTGGTAATTGGTTTGTCGGCATCCTTGACCCACATCCCTTCGAAATCAGGAACTTCGGAAGTGAATTTCCCATTTGGCCCGACCGGACAAAACATGCGAGGACCTGAGTTGTCAGCAAATCGAGCCTGTTCGGCTATTAACAACTCGTGGTCCACTTCGCCAAATGGAGGAGCTTCGTGAACGGCCCCCGACCCACTGTCGGTGGTGACGAATTCGGCCGAAGTGATTCTCCATTGTCGGTGTTGCTGACCGCCACTTTTGAGCGTACCCACTTCGTCCGACATGTCTTTATAAAAGAAATCAAACGGAGGAACGTATCGTTGGCCGATCAGATCTTTTCCAGATTCGACCGACTTGATCTCCAGCGGCCGTTTCACTTTTTCGCTGATCACATCGACAAGGTCTTTTGCAAACACAAGGTAGTGATCCAGTTCGGCATCGTAGACTGTTGCATAGTCGATCGATTCGTTGACAGCAGCAAACTGGTTGCTGGGCATGGTCCACGGCGTGGTTGTCCAAACCAGTAGGCTTGTGTTAGGCCGATCGACGAAGGGAAACATGACGTAGATCGATGGATCCATGACCTCGCGATAGCCTTCACCAACTTCTCCACTGCTGAGCGCGGTCCCACCTTGCGCCCACCACCAAATAATTTTGTGTCCTTGATAAAGCAGGTTGCGATCAAACAGACTTTTTAGTGACCACCAAACCGATTCGATGTAACTTTGATGATAGGTGACGTAGGCTTCGTCAAGTTTCACCCAGAATCCGAGTCGCTCAGTCAATCGTTCCCATTCCTGCATGTACTGCCAGACACTTTGTTGACATTTTTGAATGAACGGCTCAACTCCAAATTCTTCAATTTCCTCTTTTGAGTGGATTCCCATTTCCTTGCAGACTTCGACTTCGACGGGAAGTCCGTGGGTGTCCCAGCCTGCCTTTCTTTGGCAATAGTATCCTCTCATTGTTTGATAGCGAGGAAATACGTCTTTGATTGCACGAGTCAGACAATGACCGGGGTGAGGTTTACCGTTGGCCGTAGGAGGTCCTTCAAAGAAAACATATTTGGGTGCTCCCTCCCGTCGCTGGAGCGATTTGTCATAAATTTTTTGCTTTTTCCAAAATTCGAGAATCGACTCTTCACTTTCTGGAAAACTGAAGTTGTTCTCGACTGGATTGAACATGTTGTATCCTCGTTTTTTAGTAATCCAAGTATGCGATTCGTTCGCAGCGACCGGCTCAACCCAACTGCATCTTTCGATCCCACAGTAATTTGAGACCCAAAATTATCCCGGATTGCCTGACCGGTGTAAATGACTCCGAATTACTTCAAGGTTCCAGCTTCATGCGTGCCCCCAGACGGAACAAACATTGAGGTTAGCCAAACGTTGAATTTTGCCCCCGATTCGATGGCAGAACCGTGGTGCATCCAGCGACGAACCTTATGCTCTTTGTCCCGTAATCAAAATAGAGAAGCGTTCACCGAGGATAAGGTTCGTTCAAATGGGACTGACCAAAAATTGAAGCGAAATAATTGCGAATTTGGACCGAGATTGCATTTTCGATCCAACTTCTATGCTTGGATTCCCTTCAAATGTCTACAATGAGGATGTCCATGATGATTTTCGCTTGTCATCTAAGATCGATCTAAACCAAGGAGTCGAAATGCGATCCACGCCGTCCTTATCGAAATGGCTTCCCAGGTTTCGCTTGCGGACTATTCTGTTTGCAGTCCTGATTGTTTCACCCGTTTTCGTCTGGCTAGGAAATGCGATTCAAGGCCGAAATGCCGAGCAGTTCGAACTGGCTCGATATCAGAAAACTAACGGCTGCGAGATGGTCATCCAACGTGGCGGTGATCTCCGCCTGTTGAGCGTTCTAATGTGACGATCTACGTCGGGTAGCAGTTCGTTCCCCTCAAATCAAGACAAGGCAGAACGTGGCCATGTCATTCTGGAATATCGAGGTCCTCAGTTTTTGAAAACGACGGTCGAACAGTGGAACTTAGACTGGTTTGACCGAGTCACCAAGATTCGATTCAACCAAGAAACAACGAACGATCAAATCGATATCAGTACATTCGTTCATTTGACTGAAATCAGGCATGGGCAATGGATTGAAAACTCGATCTCCAACACTCTGCCTGCCGATCAAAAGTTTCAGCTGCTCGATAACGAGGTCGCTGAAAAGGTGCGATCAGAGTTCTCTCCCTGTCAACTCAAAGTCGCTACTGAAATGAACGCTGCGTTTCAAAACGAGTTTGCGGTCCGAATTGATTCTGGGATTGGTTGCTGTAAACCGTCCAAATAAAGCTCCTATGCAATGATGCTTTAAGTTGGCTTTCTTTTGGGGTCAGGATTTTTGGAGGGTGATTTGCGATTTGGATCGGTGAGGTGTCCGAATTCTTTGTCGAAGTCTTCACCGTATTGGTCGTCCTCTAATTCGTATTCCCCTTCAACTTCTTCTTCAAAATCGTCATCGAAGTCTTCGTCAAAGTCTTCCGCGTCAAACTCGTCCACGAATTCGAGATCAAGATTGTCTGAAGGAGGGGCAAGCGCACCGTCATCGGCCACCAATCCGTCATCTTTGTCTTTACCTGCCGGCTCTTCGAGCGGATCGACCAAATCGTCAGCATTATCAACCATCACCTGCCTCAAACTTCTTTTTGGAGTGGGAACGAGTCCATAAAGGTTATGTAGAGATTATTAGAAGTCAACACAGTATTTTCTACGCCAGAATCTGCCATCTCGAGATTCGGGAATAAAAAAAGCAGGAACTCCAATAGAATTGAGGTTCCTGCTCAACACGGGGTGAGAAAGCCTTGTTGAAGGCGGACTAAGCCGCCACCGATACGGTAGGTCTCAAAGCTATGCCAACTCCCTCGTTTCCAATGCCAGCACTAACAAAGCCGGAAAACTGGTTCTCGGTTTAGGAAGATGCAACGATTGTGATGGTTTTGCGAGCACATGGCCGCCACAAACATTCAATCTGCGATGATCGAAACCGCTCCCAGCACGTCCGAGCAGTGATAGACGCTGGGTCATTGGATTCATCGAACTTGGTCGAACTTAGCCGAGCGTTTGCAAAGCTTGACTCTATTGGTTTGTCCCGATCCGTTATAGCGAAAGACAAATCCCGGCCTGATTGGAAGGGATGAAAAATCAGGTGGTGTACTCGGAATTAAATCGAACGTAATCGACCGTAAGGTCACTGGTCCAGTGACAAGCGTTTCCTTCGCCTGATCCAACGGCAAGTTCGATCATCGTTTCAAACTGTTCCGAAATTCTTTGACTGACCGATCGTTGGTCAAATTCAACTGGTTGGCCCGATTCGTATAGTGAACATCCGTTGAGCTTAAGACCGATTTTGTCAGGGTCAAGCTGAACTCCTGCATATCCAGCCGCTGACACAATCCGCCCCCAGTTCGGGTCAGATCCGGTCACTGCCGTCTTGACCAAAGCACTTGCGGCTATCGTCCGTGCAATCCGATCAGCTTCTTCACCGTTTTGGGCGCCCTTTACCTTAATTTGAATCAGATGAGATGCACCTTCGCCATCAGCAGGAATCTTTTTTGCCAATTCGAGACAACATTGATTGAGTTTTTGCTGAAAATCATTTTTGCTGGCTTCGGTTTCAAGTGTGACTCCCGACTTGCCAGAACAAATCAGAATCAGAGCATCGTTAGTGCTGGTATGCCCTTCGACTGAAATGCGATTAAAAGAATAATCTGCAGCGGTACGAATCATGTCTTGTGCTTGATCCATGTCCAGATCGACATCGGAAACTATGATTCCGAGCATAGTAGCCATTTTTGGACCGATCATCCCCGCTCCCTTGGCCATCCCAGCGATCTGATACCCCGAACCCGCGACAGTCGAAATTTTTTCCGACTGGTCGGTGGTTAAAATTCCGGTCGCTGCACTGTGAAATGCATCCTGACCGTTTGCCAAGCCATCGAAAGCCGATTGAATTCCAGAACCAATTCGGTCCATGGGAAGCTGTACGCCAATGATGCCGGTCGATAAAACTGCAACTTGATTGGCATCCGTTTCTAATAGCTTCGACAATTGAAAAGCCATCGCCTGATTGTTTTGTATTCCTTGCGAGCCTGTGCAGGCGTTTGCATTACCTGAATTGACAACGAGTCCTCGAAAACTTGCCGTCGGAGTGATGCTTCGATTCCAATCGATGCTTGATGCTCGAACAATGTTTTGAGTGTAGACACCTGCTGCCACGGCCGACTCATCAGAAACGATAAGGCTCAGGTCTAATTTTTCCGAATCTTTGATTCCGCAGGCAACTCCTGCGTAACAAAACCCCTTGGGTAGGTTCATCATAATCTAATTAACAAGTAGAAGGTTATATTAAATGAGAGCCGTTGCCTCAGGAAACTGATACATCACGTTGAAATTCTGCACTGCCGCCCCAGACGCGCCTTTGATCAAGTTATCAAGCGCTGACAGAATCACAATCATTCCCCGATCTTCCGCAACGTGGATGTCGCAAAAATTGGTATGACTGACGTCTTTGGTCGCTGGCGGACGATCTACAATTCGAATGAATGGTTCGTGCTGGTAGAAGCTCAGTAAATGCGAGCGGATGGTGTCGACAGACACGCCTTTTTCTGGGCGCAAGTAAATCGTGGATAAAATACCTCGATTCATTGAAATCAGATGAGGCGTAAAAAATATCTTGGATTCGTGTCCGGTAAACCGTTGTAAAATCTGCTCAATTTCGGGGCGATGCCGATGCTTACCTACCGAGTACGCCATCACGGATTCATTACATTCAGGAAAGTGAAACTTCAAATTCGCTTTCCGCCCGGCTCCTGAAACACCAGTTTTTGCATCAACAATGATCGGGTTGGAGAGGATCAAGTTTTCCGCCAACAACGGAGCCAATGGCAACAAAGCACTGCTGGGAAAGCACCCAGGATTGGCAACCAACTGAGCATCTTTGATTTGATCGCGAAAGAATTCTGGAATTCCGTAACTTACCTTGCCGACTCGTTCTGGATCCGGGTGCTTAACGAGATACAACTGCTCAAATGTCTCAACGTCGTTGAGCCGATAATCAGCACTAAAATCAATGATTCGAATTCCCGTATCGACCAAAGTACGAATCACTTCGGCTGACGCGGCGTGGGGGAGACAACAAAAAGCGAAATCGATCTGATCTTCAACTCGCGTGACATCCAGAATCGAAAACCGGGTTTCCAGCCGCCGAGTCAATTCCGGGTGAACCTGGCCAACATCGGGCATCGATTCGTCTCTGGAAGTCAAAAGCGAAATGCTCACTTCGGGATGACGCAGCAAAAGCTTGATTAGTTCTAATCCTGTATAGCCGGTCCCACCGACCACGCCGACACGAATCATGATCTACAACATCTCTGAATTAAATGAATCAACGAACCTGGATTTTTACTTTTTCTTCTTTTCTGACGAAAGGGGAATCGAAGGATCCGATTCGGCAAGAACCAGTTCGACATCACCCAATTTCGCAGTTACCTGGAATTGAATGGGCTGGTCGATTAATTTCAGCATGATGTTTTCATATTGTTGGATCAATGCAAGGCTGGCCTCCGCCTCGTCTTTGAGCTTTTCAATTTTTTCTTTTTCGACCTTGAATTCGGGTTTGTAGTTACGCTTTACTTGGTCCCACGCCGCTACGCGAAAGTTTCGCTGTTGAGAAAGCTGATTTTTTAAACCGGCGATCATTTCCATTGACGTTACCGGTTGTTTCTGGATGCCCAAACTTGGTTTGTCAAAAACCAAATTCGATTGCAAACGAACTTTCCCGTTTCGAATATCCCCGGAGACTACAATTCTGAAAAATCCGCGAGCATCTTCCCGCTTTAGCAGCATGACAGCCGGAACGTTTTTTGATACGGCAGGCTGAAGCACGCGGGTTTCGGTCTCTTTGACAAACATTCGGCGGATTTTGACTGAGACGACTTCCATCTTTGGCAAGGCTGGTATCTCGAATTCAATTTTTCGCCCCAAGCCATCTTTTTCCATCCGCAAGTCAGGAACCCTCATCGGTTTACGTAACGCAACGAATGTTTGTTGTTTGTTCGGAAGCGAGAACTTCAGGAAGCAATTTCTCAAGAAAGGAGCAGAACGATTTTTGGCTGCCTCTGGTAACCATTGGAACATCACCGAATCGGATGTCTTCTGAAATATGGCTACCGGTTCGGTTTTATCGGCAGTCCGTCCAACCCCGACATACCATTTTTGTTTTTCTTCGATCGTATTGGTCTGATTGAATTTATCTCCCCTGGTCAGCGCGAATTCCATTCTCGCCTTTGCTATCGTTGGCACTTGTTGCAATTCGGTGGACAAAAGAAAGGTTTTGGGAATCACCAAAGAAGCCAATTTTACTTGCTGCACGTTCTCCAAGGATGGCAATTCAAACTCGCGCCCCATGCCAGACAACATGGTTTCGGGAGTCGCCGGTTTTTTCCTGGTGATTGCGGCCGAGTCGGATGGATTGAAATTTGAGCTGTCTGATGTAGCACCAGATTCCGAATCCATTTGAGCCAAACTCCCAACGGATTCCGTCATTTGTTCGGGTGTCAATTCTGGCAACCCAGCCCTTTGCCGAGCCTCGCCCACCCACCTTTTAAGACTGGCCAAATCGGCTGATCGAAATCGTTTTGGATCCAGAAGTTGCCTTAATCTGGATACCTTTGTCTCGCCAAGTTGGCGGAATGTGGTGATCCCGCTTTCATAAAGAACTTTTTCCGTTTGACCGCCAATTCCCGATAGTAAACTCAATTTCTCCTGGACAGGCAAAGATGGTATTTCAGAGATGACCGGTGCCTTAAATTCACCACCCCCACTGAACGAGTTCTCATTGCCAGATTTCAAATCGTCATTCTTCGGTTCGGACGGTTTTGAATCGGTCGGCCGTGTGTTCGAGGGACTGGCTGATTGGCTTTTGGGGTTGCCACCCAAATTGCCAGCTACGGCCTGATCGACGCCAACCAGTTGATCGAGTTGACTGGCAAGTTTTTCCGCATCCAAACTGGAATTGGTACCTACCAACGATTGACGATCCTTCGGGGCGGATGCATCGCCATTTTTTTCAGATGCGTCCGTGTCAGAATCCGCTTTGGTACCCTTTGGGTTGGGATTGGTTTTAGACGAATTGTTCGCCACATTGTTTGCAGTGCCGCGGTTGCCAAAAACGAGGTATCCAATCCCGCCGGCCAGCATTAGGATCAGGATGACCGCAGTAGCAACGACAGCCACTGGATTGGCGTTCCACATTGCTGCGACCGCACCGACCGTTTCAGGTTCTTCTAGTCCCTCTGCTTCCAGTTCCGGTTCGGTTGGCTTTTTCTTTTTACGCTTCGCAATTTTGGGAACCACGTTTCCTGGTGGCGTTTCCAGTGTGCCGGCAGACAGCAGCGGATCGAACGTATCCGACAACGTTTCGGTTTTAAGAAACTGCTGTTCAAGATTATCTAATTCTTCGTCAATATCAGTTGAAATGGATTCCTGGTTTACCAACCCCGACATCAGATCCACAATGCGATTCAAAGACTGGTTTTCAACGTCTTCGAGGTTATGAATTAAAGCTCGCCCGAATTTTGACGCCTTCTTCCAATCATCGGTTTGTAATTCAGATTTTTCTTTAACCACCGCCGATTTCCTTAACAACGACTCAGCGAAATGGTCCAATTTGATATCGTTAGTATTGGTTACAAATATATCCTGGGGGCTAAGCGTTCCATGAACAACGCCTTTTGCATGGGCATGACGCAGGCCACGCGTGACGCCGATCAACAGACGACCGACGAGGGCAGGGCCGAGTTCTGATTTTGACAATTCCGTTAAATTTCGCCCATCCACTGACTCGTTGACTAAATAATACCGGCCACCTTCCTGATCAATATCATAAAGGTGAACAAGATTAGGATGATCGAGAGCCGCCACTTCGGTAGCTTTACTTAAAAACGCCTGGCATTCATCACTTTGAGTGTCAAGGCTCGACGGCAACATTTGAATTTCGACATTCCGACCTAGCGAAGTATGGATCGCTCGGAACCGGTCACCCAATTCATCTCGACGAATACGTTCGAGCAGGCGATAACTGCCAATGTGCAATACCGAACGGCCACTTAACAAATACTTGGCCTGCCATCGCGTGAGATGGTCCGATTTAACCAACTCGATGGCGAATTCCGACGCTGACTCAGATACGCTTTCTTGAAGCAAAGCCGTAACTTGTTCTTCCGATACCACTTCGCTTTTCTTCAAGCCTTCAACAAATTCGTCTTTTGAAAGGTTTGGCATCGCGGGTTCCATGAATATCTCTAACGACCTATATTTTCGCAGTCCACTTCGTAAACATCAACCACATTATCGGCAATTAAAGGCGTGATACCTTGATTCCAGCCGACCAGACTGATTTCGATCGAAGTAGCGACACATTTGGGCTTCAGGAACTCAAAATTGATTTTTAAATCGTGTAGACGTCGGCCAACTGAGATGCACACTTTTCGATTGAAAATTTTTCTAACATCCGGCGACGTAGACTGGAACCATAATCGTGAGCCGAGGCTTGATCGTTACAGAAGCTTAAGACTTTGGTGGCCATCGCTTGGACGTCGTCTTTCGGAACCAAGCCAAATTCAGAAAGCGGCCCCAAAATTTCACGTGAACCACCCACATCGGTTGTCACAACAGGCAGTCCGCTGGCGGCGGCTTCTAGCAGGACACGACCGAGCGGTTCCTGCCTGGCAGGATGTATGAGCAGACTTGCCTGACGCATCAATTGAGGCACATCTTCCCGTCGGCCTAGCCACGAAATCTGATTTCGAAATGGGCTGGCAGCCACTTGCTGCTGAACTGCCTTCTCCATCTCGATAGCCTCTTGTTTACATGAGTTTCGTTGCCCAACGATCCACATTTCAAGATCTTTGCATTGCTGGCTAACTTTTTCGAAAACCGGCATCAAAAGGTCGTATCCCTTTCGCATCCCCAATTGGCCCACGTAAAGGAGACTCCTTTTAGCAGTCTGGACTTTGTCGGAAATTTGGGAACAATGACCAATGTCAGAATCTAAACATTCAGTTGGACAAAATAATTTTGAATCGACACCGTTGTAAATCACCTGAAGTTTTTCGTTTTCAACTCCTTGATTCGCATGGAATCGTTGAACGGCTTGAGAAACGGCTATCAATTTTTGGTTGCCGTTGATATCGCGAATCGCTTTTCCACTCAGTTTCAAAATGTCGCGAATATATCCAACCGTCGGTATAGACAGCTCGGATTGTAACGGACCAACGAGGCGAGCCATCGCTAGGCTGTTGGAATGAACCACAGATGGTTTCACATCAAGAATCAGTTGCTTCAAATGATTGCGAACCTGTTCCTGGGAATGCCGTACGCCATCGGCGTTATGAAATCGTAGATGGTGGCAACGAATTCCCAGCCGTTGGAAAGCTTTTTCCAAGCTCGAATTCGGGACGCATCCTGCAACAAATTGCAGCCCCTTGTTTTGAAGACGCGGTAGCACGGCGAGTAAAGAATTCTCTCCACCGTTGATAACGCCGTATTCGCACAACAGCAAGATCGGAGCTTTTTTCAAGGGAAGCTCGGCTAGTCGACTGTCCAAGTGTCGCCACTGTTGAACAAAGTCTCAAGGTCACCATCCTGCTTTTCTTCGCGAGCGTCAGCAACCTGTTGATTGATCATTTCATCGTAGGTTGGACGTTCGACAGCGCGAAAAACTCCGATCGGTTCGGGGAATTCAGGCCATCGCATGCGGCTCAAAAGAAATGCCAATTGAGGATTCCAAGACTTTTCATCATGAAACAAAAGATCGTCCTGGCTGACTTCATCCAGGCTGACGATTTCGGGTTCGAAACCATTTAGGCGAATCCCCTTCGATTTTTTGTCGAAAATCAGGGGCTTGCCGTGTTCTAGTACGACCACCGACTTGTTTTTTGTTTCTTTATCCTTGGTGTAGCTCCACGTCCCGTCGTTGAATACGTTGCAATTTTGATAAACCTCAACCAACGAGGTACCTTTGTGCTCGGCCGCTCGTTTTAAAGTTGCAATCAGATGTTTGATGTTGGTATCTATCGAACGAGCCACGAATCCTGCCTCGGCCGCAATCGCGACTGAGATGGGATTAAGCGGGTGGTCGATTGATCCTCGGGGAGTACTTTTGGTGACCGCACCCTGTTTGGATGTCGGTGAGTATTGTCCTTTGGTCAGCCCATAGATCGCGTTGTTAAACAAGACGATATTGACATCGAGATTTCGGCGAAGGATATGCATAAAGTGGTTCCCACCAATACTCAATGCGTCTCCGTCACCGGTGATCAACCAGACATCCAATTCGGGCCGAGTCGATTTAAGCCCCGATGCAAAGGCGGGTGCGCGCCCGTGAATACTGTGCATCCCGTACGTATTCATGTAATAGGGAAATCGACTCGAGCAGCCGATGCCTGAAATGAACACCGTGTTCTCCGGCTGAGAACCTATTTCGGCAAGAACCTTTTTCATCTGAGCCAAAATCGAGTAGTCTCCACACCCCGGACACCACTTCACCTCTTGATCAGAAGCAAAATCGGCGGGTTTCAAAACTGGGAGTTCCGTACTCATTTTTAGGCTCGGTTTATAAATTTTCGGCTGCTCAACTGGCACCTGATCAGGTGAAGGCGACGCAGCTCTTTTTCGGTTGGCTCCGATCGACATCAGGATATCGCCTTAATTGCTTCAACCACTTCGGAAACGTGAAATGGTTTTCCCTTGATTTTGTTCAGTCCTTGAGCATCGACAAGGTACTTTGTTTTTAAAAGTGCCAGTAGTTGGCCATTGTTCAATTCTGGAACCAAAACGTGATCATAACGTTTGATAATGTCGCCAAGATTACGCGGGAACGGACTGATCCAGCGACAATGGACATGCCCCACCTGCAATCCTTGGGCAAGACATGTTTTAACAGCGGTTCGACATGCCCCAAACGTTCCTCCCCAACTGATAACAAGCGTTCCCGATTCCGCACCTTCTACCTCAATTTCGTCGATGTGCTGGGCGACCAAATCGACCTTTTCATTACGCGTCAGAACCATATGTTGATGGTTATCTGGGTCGTAGCTTACATCCCCGGTGCCATCTTGTTTTTCCAGCCCGCCAACACGATGCATTAAATCAGGTGTTCCCGGAATGGCCCACGGCCGAGCTAAAAACTCATCACGTTTGTACGGCAGAAAGTTTTCGCCATCGTTCAATTCGGTTGGGTGCTCAATCTCTATTTTCGCCATTTTCGAGGTGTCTGGAATCGCCCAGGGTTCGGATCCATTGGCGATGTAGCCGTCTGACAAAATAATGACTGGCGACATGAATTTGACCGCAACACGCCAAGCTTCGATCGCAGTGTTGAAGCAATCTGCCGGACTTTTGGCAGCGATGATCGGCAGCGGTGACTCGCCATTGCGTCCGTAATACGAAATCATCAAATCCGACTGTTCCGTTTTGGTCGGCAATCCCGTGCTTGGTCCACCCCTTTGAACGTCGACGATGATCATTGGGAGTTCAAGGATCAGACCAAGCCCCATTCCTTCGCCCTTGAGAGCGATCCCCGGTCCACTGCTGGTGGTCACTGCCATGCTGCCCCCAAAAGCAGCTCCGATGGCTGAGCAGACGGCCGCGATCTCATCTTCGGCCTGAAAGGTTCGGACACCAAAATTTTTGTGTTTGCTCAATTCATGCAAAATGTCGCTGGCCGGGGTAATTGGGTAAGAACCAAGGAACAGTTCTTTACCCGATAGCTTGGCCGCAGTGATCAATCCCCAGGCGAGTGCTTGATTCCCCATCATGTTTCGATATTTTCCGGGTTTCAACCTTGCCGGTGGCACTTGATAGGTCGAAGCGAAGGCTTCCGTCGTTTCCCCGTAATTCCATCCTGCCTTTAAAGCCAGCCGGTTCGCTTCCGCGATTTCAGGCTTTTTAGCAAACTTCGTATCAATGAATCGAAGGGTCGGCCCCACATCACGACCGTACAGCCAAAACACCAACCCCATGGCAAAAAAGTTTTTGCAACGGTCCGCAATTTTCACCGAAAGCCCCAGGGATTCGACAGCCCCCCGCGTCAAGTCCGTCATCGGTACTTCGATGACCCGATAGGGGTCCAGAGATTTATCTTCGAGTGGATTCGTTTCCAAATGAGCCAGTTTTAAATCCTTGGGGCCGAATCCGTCTGAATTCACAATGAGAATGCCAGACCTTTTCAAATCGGCGATGTTAGTTACCAGGGCAGCTGGATTCATCGCGATCAAAGCATCCAGCCCATCGCCTGGAGTGAAAATTTCTTCGGCAGAGAATTGAACCTGGAATCCACTCACCCCAGCTCGCGTGCCGCGGGGCGCACGAATTTCAGCCGGGAAATCTGGGAACGTGGCCACATCGTTGCCAGCCAAGGCAGAAGTATTGGTTAATTGTGTTCCCAACAACTGCATACCATCCCCCGAATCTCCGGCGAGCCGGACGGTCACTCCGGACAGAGATTGGGAAGGTTTGGTTGTCGATGGAAACTGATCAGAAGCACTTATCATGGCGAATTCTTAAACGACTGTCCGTTATCTGAAACAAGTCGTCAAAAGACAGATTCGGTATTAAGGTAATAACCGAAATTTTGATAGCAAATTGCCCAAGAGTATCAATTTGCCGAATTTTCTCAGAAATCAGCCGTTTTCGGAAGGGGGAAACGTCTGCTAGAATCCCGGAAAATACAGTGTTTTTTGTTACCAATCTCCCCCTAAGGTTATTAAATAGTGATGGAAAGATCCCTCATTTTGCTCAAGCCAGATTGTGTCCAACGACGTTTGATCGGCAAAATTATTTCTCGATTCGAGGAAAAGGCGATCAATATCGTCGCGATGAAGCTAATTCAAATCACACCCGATTTGGCCAAAAAGCACTACGCCGAACATGTCGAAAAACCGTTTTACCCCGGGCTGGAGTCTTTTATCACCGGCGCCCCTGTTGTTGCCATGGTGCTTGAAGGATTAGATGTCATTCGAGTCGTCCGCGAAATGCTCGGAGCAACCAACGGGCTCAAAGCGAATCCCGGGACGATTCGGGGAGACTACAGCTCAAGCCGACAAATGAATCTTGTCCACGCATCAGATGGCGCCGAAGCGGCCGCCCGAGAGATTGCACTCTATTTTGAAGACGATGAACTTTGTCCTTACGAACCTTGCCTCACACCGTGGCTGAAAGCTGGCGACGAATAATTGCCGGTTTACCCATCATCTCCGATAACAGTTTGCTGGAGTGATTTAGGTCCCCGAACTGTTGTGATTGGGCGTTGAATTCCAATCATTAGCCTTCGGCACCGCTGGTTGAAAAAACTCGCCAAGCCAATTAGGGAGTAACCGTTCCTGGTCGCTCCTTTTTCTGTGGCGTTTCGTAGCCTGCGATCGATAAATTCTTCAGCGCCTCTTGAAATGAGAACAACGTAAAAGGTTTGTTTAAGAATACCACATTCGAATTTTCGGTCTGGCCAAGGTTATCGATCATCTTGCCGTTGTAGCCGCTAATCAAAAGCGTCGGAATTGGTTCTTGATGGGCAACCAATTCGCAAACGATTTCAGGGCCTGAGATTTCAGGCATCGACACATCCAAAATGAGCAGATCAAACTTTTGCCCGTGCAGCAATAAGTCGAGAGCCTGTTTGCCAGATGAGAAAGAAACGACTTCGTGACCACAGGATTCCAGTAGCCTTGCAGTCGCTCCGAGCACTTTTGGGTCGTCATCGACCAGCATGATCTTCATTGGTTGAAAGCTTGTGCTTTTAGCTGACTCGTTTTCAGTATCGCCGGCAAAATTGACAGCAGGAAGACAAACTTCGAATGACGTTCCGTTGTGGCTGGTATCCAAAAAGATCACTCCCGAGTGACGGGCGACGACTTTCATTACAATTGCCAGCCCTAAACCTCGCCCAAACTGCTTGGTGCTAAAAAAGGGATCAAAAATTCGTTGCTCCACGTCTTCGTTGAGACCGTTGCCGTCATCTTCAACTCGAATACAAAGATGTTTGCCCGATTCTGGGCTCTCACCCACAAATCGGGCCGTCTTCAATTTTTGCGCGGACAAAAATCTTTCTCGAACAGAAACATCGACTTGACTACGTGCCGCCTCTCCAGCGTTGACGACAAGATTAACGAGGCATCTTTTCAACTGGCCGACATCGCCCATCACGTGAGTTGCCATCTTGTCATCTTTCGCAGCCATCTCGATTTTAACCGGAAGCGATTTTTGCAGAACGCCAGTCGATTCTCGCACAAGTTGGTCGATGTCGACTGGGATCAATTGAAGAGGCGTATTGTCAGTATAGCTTGTCAGTTCAGAACAGAGCTCCACAGCAGACTCGGTCGCCTTCATGGAACGTTCAGCACAATCCTTGACTTGCTTATTGCCCACCATGGTTATCAATTCGTTGTTGGCAGAAATCACCATCAGCAAATTATTAAAATCGTGGGCGATTCCCGCCACTAACGTGTCAAAACTCATAAGCCGTTCGGCTTCACTTTCACGTTCTTTGATTCTTAACTCATTCGTTCGTTGCTGAACGATCATTTCCATTTTCTCTTTGGCTGTTTTCAACCGGCTAGTTCGTAATAAAACGACGCCATAAATAGCCGCCATTCCAATGGTCACCCACAGGGCCGTTGCCCAAGTCTGTAAATACCAGATCGTTTCAACTCGGATCGGACCCAAAGTCTGTTCAACTGCTACGCCACCAGATTCAATCCCCCGAACATTGAAGTGATACAAACCTCCAGGTAAATTTGTGTATTCCTTGGTTGATTTTTCAGAATACTCCGACCAGTCAGCATCATAACCTTCCAGCTTAAATTGGTATTTCGGCTGATCGGAAGTCAATCGGTTACGATTAATAAAGCCATAGTTAAACGTTAGCCCACCGTTAGCCTCGATGGCAGGCAACGGACGATTCGGTCCTTGATCGGTCAGCGATTGAGATGTTTGAACCATCGATTCGGATTCGGCACTGACAAAAATTTTGGGTGTTGGAATTTCATAATTTTCCCTGACATTCAATCGGCACAGATGATTCCCATCCACCCCCCAAATGCATTGACGCATCGAGTCCCATATTAATAAATCGGAATCCCAATATTCCCCGAACTGAATTTTCCAAATCGGGTCTGAGGTATACTTTTCGCCATCCCAAGGCAGCACAGCGAGTGTTGAATCCGAAAAATAAAATCCGGCACCAAAATTTCCGCAATCAACGATGCTCCAAACTCCGTCGGCAAAATAGTCGGAATCAAATTCGGAAAACCAGGGACAAGCCTCCAGTTTAACTTCATTGCTCTTGTATTCCACAAACCACTGTTCCCCATCTTCCATACAGATAGTTTTCCCACGCACGATCTCGATCAAGGATTCATCTGGTATGCCTGCCGGGGTAAAAGTTGGTTCGCCTGCAAGCCCATCGGGAAATCGCATGAGTTCATAGCCGCGACTGGTGTAGACCAGGTAAACTTTATCCGACAACTTGTTAACTAAATAAAACCAACCGTCAACGGTGAATGAATTGACTAATTCGACTCCTTTGCCGCTGTGCTTGAGGATGGAAAGTTTCTGGTCTTGATCAAGTAAAAACAAATTAGCTTGACTTTCGGAATCGTCAGCAAAAATCTGATTGAAAATCCCGTCATAGATCTTGTGTAGCCGGTTGTCATCATCATCGGTGATCTCAAACAAGCCGATCATAGAGGCCAAAAACAGCCGATCTCCTTGACCGACAACGCCACATTCCACCTGTTTGCTGACTCGAAACGAATTTTGAGGCCACCCTTCTTCAAGCACCTTTAAATCAACGATCGCCAACCCCTGAGAAGTGGACGCGTAAAGTTGATCATTCAAAAAACTCATGTGGTAGGTCGATGGAAGCAATTCATCGATCAGCGGCCACGATCGAACAGGACCGTGAGCATCGAGGGTCGCGAAACCGCCTGAAGTGACAATCCAAATTCGACCGTCGCGGAAAACACCAAACCGCTGAACGGCTCCAAAGATTCCGGAATCACGCCCAATCCTGTATTCAACACGACCATTGACATCCATCATGACAAAATCGTTATTGATGCAGGCTGCTATTTTGCCGTCGATCGAATCCACCCAATTGATGGCCAAGTCTTGTGACAAAAATTCGTTCTGAAAAGGTATGAATTGGTTGCCCACCAGTTGCCCTAATTCGCGGAACGAATTTGCCGCCGCGACCAATTTATCTTCGACAAAGCCAATGAAATCGATCTGTTGGATGTTGCTACAAATAATTTTTTTGTACGATCCATCGGTTTGATAAATTGTGCCCGTAGATTTATTGAGCACACACAAATCTTCCTCTTTCAGCGACAAATAGATTTCGTCCTCGTCCACTTGAGTGGTTGTCGCCTTCGGATCGTTGCCCGTCGTGTCAATGTCGATACAGAAGGTGCGATTGGCCAAACGCACTCCCGTTTCGGTTGGAAACCCAAACACGAAACTTTCACCCTCCAGGTCTTCATTCGGGATCGCAAAATCAGAATGCTCTACCTGGTTCCACTGATTTTTTGCCAAGTAACCGATTCCACCATGCCCACCCGTCCAGATTCTGCCTTGAGTATCACCGCAAATGGAAATGACACCTGGTACTTTGATGGATGTCCAATTCGCACCATCAAAAACCAAAACCGACTCTTCCTCGGTGATCACGAGATAGATCAAACCGTCGGTGTCTTGAGCAATATCCTGAATAGAGTATTTTGCCCCGATTGCATCCAACGAGAAAAAATTAAGATGGGGTGCACCAGGCGTTTGTGCCGACACTGCGACATTTCCAAACAGGATCAAAACCCATCCGAGAAATGCCCAAGTTCCGAATCTGATCCGCACTAATCGCATAAGACATATTTGAAACGAGTATTTTAACAGCACCAAAAAGCTTACCGCCTCCCGCCATCATGATGTCTTATGGTTCAACTTATGGGAACAGCCTTTCCGAATTTAATAAAAGCCTGGAAGATGCAAGGAGTCACGCTGATGAACAAGCCGTCGCAACAGCTTGCTGACTCAGCTGCCCCATCAGTTTCCCAGCCGCCGACATTCCGCTCAAAAACGCCCCTTCCACTCTGCATCCGTGAAGCCAGTCTCCGCAAATTCCGATCCCGAGTTGGGCATCGAAAATACTCTCGAAAGAATTTTTATCCGTAGCCAATGCATATTTCCAACGGTGCGATTTGCGATAGATCGGTTCTTGCGGTTCACACTCAGGGCCCACGAGATTCCAAAATTCTTCGATCATCTTGTGCCCAATCTGTTCTTCGTCGCAGTCCCAATTTTCCGCCGTCCATTCCGGCGTCGCATGGAGCACCACGTTTTCCAAATCAGAATTTCGCCCCGGTTTGGTATTATTTCGACAAACCCAAGACAGAATTGAATTTTCGACAAACCCGCCTGCCCAACGACATTTCAGATTTTTTTCCAGGGTCATCATAGTTGCCCAGCACGGGGTCATCGCAATCGCGTGAGCTCGTTTTTCGAGTCCGGAAAATCCCGACAACAACTGTGCTGCTTGCTCGGACGGGACCGCGATTAAAACAAACTCGAAAGGTCCATACTGTTTGCCATTTTCGTCGACGATGAATTTCTGCCCTTCGTTTTCTTGAACCGTTTTGACTCGCGTTTCGCGAATGACATGAATTCCATCTGCTAGGTGCTTTCCGATCGCATTCATTCCCGGTGTCCCAACATAACGAGTTACGGAATTGCTTTCTGTAATTTTTCCGTCGTTGCCAAAAACAACGATACCCTGCGGAGTCTCTGTCATTACCGGCCATTGGGCTACGATTCCCTGGTTTTCCCAAGCTCGAACATATCGTTCGAAACGCCGATCTTTGGTCGTGAAATATTGAGCCCCGTGGTCAAATTGGTTTTCATTTGAAACTCGGCGGGTCGACATCCGTCCACCCAAACCTCGACTTTTTTCCAAAACTGTAACATCCAACCCGTGATCCGAAAGTGTCCGAGCCGCCATCAAGCCAGAAATGCCAGCTCCAACGATTGCCACCCGACCTCGATCTTCAAATCGAGGTTTTGAAACCTTGAGATAATAGCGATCTGTATCCAGTCTCCGGGCATGATCTTGGGTGTATCTTGGTCGAACTGTTCCGAAAATTGAAACACTCGGATCGAACGGACGATCAAATTGTCCCAAGCACCAAAGGATGCCACCGTACGATGCTGGATCCCGTCCATCCAAAGCATATCGGTGGTTGAGATCAATGATTGTCTTGAGGGCTTTTTGAGGTGTAGATGTCCAATTCAAAATTGCCTTACCCCAAGTCATTCGGACATTGTTGTGAAGTTCACCTTGCCGCAAAAGTGACAACTGGGCAGCGTTCCAAAAATCATCACCTGTTTGAGCCCGAGCTAATTGCTCCCAAGAATAAACTTCCTGACGCAAATCGCCTGAATGCTGAATCAGCGTTTTCTGTGCCCATTCGGGAATAGCCGACCACTGATCATGATCCTCCGTGTAGAAACAGAATGCGTAAGCCAGCTCTCTCCAAATCAACAATTCATCAAGGTACTTCTCTGGGCCAGGATGATCCAGATTTGCGGCCTCTCTACCGAGCCGCATCGGAGACACCATTCCATAATGCAGATAAGCCGACATCCGACTGACGCCATCGATTAAAGCATTGTTTCGTTTTTTGGCATAACCAAAAATGCCTTTTGCCAGAAACTTGTTCCACCGATCGTACCCAGCCGCACTTCCTCCGGGCGTGTCGTAAACTGGACCAACCGAATGATCGATCGCACATTTTGAAACCAGTTCTGGGATACTTAAGTTCTCAAAATTGATAGGTTCAAACGGAATTCGATCCAAATCAAGCTGCTTGGCCTGTAATTTAGTTTGAGGCCACGGCCTTGTGAGTCGTTCACGATATAACTTTTTAGTTGCCGATCGAAACTTGAACGCGCGAGTATAAGCTTTCCCAACTCGCTGCATCGGGGCGATGCACGCGGTATCCACCGCGATGACTTGAGCCTGTGTCGACTCGATGAAACGTTGTAAAAATCTTCGAGCAGGATCGACCGGCATATCTTCGGTCACGACCCATCCGGCTTGGTTGCCAAGTGTGATCAGGTGACTTTCGCGATCCTCAGGGGTTGCCAGATGAAACGCGTATTGAATTTCAAGTTCGTCAAACTGTTTTTGAACGTCGGCAGCACCTTCGAGAATAAATTGATGATGCCGGTCCGACGCATAACGGTAATGTTCCGACAATGCGTGATAAACCAATAAAGGCACATCGAATTGATTTGCCAACTGGCAAGCGACTTCTAAGGCTGGGTTTTCGTCAGTACGAACCGCATTTCGCATCCAATAAACGATAAATTCCGGATCGGGCGAATCTGGAATTTCTCGAACAATTCTGACTCGTTCTTCCAAATGGCTCGGTAATTCACTTAGTCCTTGCATGGCTGCCTGCCTCGCGCTGTTCGAATATCGGTAATCTCAGTTAAACCGCTCTGGGCAATGTCGGTTCACCAGTGATGAGCCACCAAAAGCCTAATTTGCCGACCAAAATCTGCAGCCAGTGCAATCGACCTTTTACTTGGCGAAAAAAATGGAAACGTGATTGGGAAAACGTCAGATTTTGCAGCGAGCGGTGCCGCCGTGAATCCAAGTCACAACGGTCGCAGTGAACACGGGTCCGGTTCAATCCTAAGTTTTTTAATCTTGTCATCCGTTTATGAATCGAAGCGAACCCCATCCTGTTCAAATCGTTTGGTTCAAAAGAGACCTGCGGATCCATGACCATGCCCCGTTGGTCAATGCTGCTTCACGAGGGCCGTGCCTGGGCCTTTATGTTTACGAACCTGACCTTCTGCAAGCTCCCGATTTCGATGCTGCCCATCTTGAATTTATCAACCAGTCTCTAGAGGAACTTCGATCCAATCTGCGTCGATTGGGATCCGAACTCATTCTTCGCCGTGGCAATGTGATTGAAGCTTTTAAACAGCTTGATCGGCAATTTCGGATTGTGAGCGTATGGGCTCACGAGGAAACGGGCAACGGAATATCTTACCAACGCGATAAAGCTGTCCGGCTGTGGGTCAGAGACCAACCATGGAAGCTTATTGAACTTCCCAGCAACGGAGTCATTCGGCGACTAGCAAGCCGAGATGGTTGGTCTCGCCAGTGGCAAAAACGGATGAACGAAAGCATCCTCGCAGCCCCCAAGGAATTAACGAGTCCCACCGTGGATGACCCAGGAAGCATTCTTCAGCCTGACCAAATGCGAATCCATCGAGTTCCGCGTAATGAACTTCAAAAAGGAGGGGAGTCTTTTGCGAATCAGTATCTCGAATCCTTTTTAAAAATCAGAGGACCAAGATACCGTACTGAGATGTCAAGCCCCGTTACTGCGTTCGAAAGCTGTAGCCGAATAAGCCCTTATTTAGCATACGGCAATCTTTCTGTCCGAACAGTTTTCCAGGCAACCGCGATCCGGACCGCCGAATTAAAAGAGCAAAAGAAATCAGGAATCGAAATCGATCCTGACTGGTTGAAGTCGCTGTCGTCTTTCAAAAGCCGATTAAGTTGGCACTGCCATTTCATTCAAAAACTGGAAGATGAACCTGACATCGAATTTCACAATTTCAATCGCGGTTATGACGGCCTTCGTGAAAACGAGTTTGACCGCTCCTTTTTTGATGCGTGGTGTCAGGGTAGAACGGGCTATCCCATGGTAGACGCCTGCATGCGAGCACTATCGCAAACCGGTTGGATCAACTTTCGGATGAGGGCGATGCTGATGTCTTTCGCGGCTTATCACCTGTGGCTGCACTGGCGGGAACCCGCGTTACATTTAGCTAGACTCTTTCTAGACTACGAACCAGGTATCCACTATTCCCAGTGCCAGATGCAATCCGGCGTTACGGGAATTAACACTATCCGCATCTACTCTCCGATCAAACAGGTCTCAGACCACGATCCACAAGGAATTTTTATTCGTAAGTACCTACCGGAGTTGGAAGGGATTCCAGACAAACATCTGGCAGAGCCCCACAAAATGAACTTGATGGAACAAAGTTTATTCGGATGTCAAATTGGAAAAGACTACCCTGCTCCAATCGTCGATCATAA
>JBCCSJ010000051.1:0-23758 GCA_039200505.1 Planctomycetota bacterium
ACCGATCGATCCGCAATAATCTCTGTGCTCCATTTTTTTGGCGGTTTGATTTGAAATTCTTGTCCGAATAGATTCGAAGATTGCGAGTAAAATAGTTCGAACGAGATTAAAAGTCTGGCTGGATTCGGATAGGTTGGAATAGTTAAGGACCCAAGGCAACATTCGAATGGCGTAATTCCTTCGCACCGAATTTCTGCCTTTTAGCCAAATGCATTTTACGAATCAAAATTTGGAGCGATCGAATGCCCCCCCTCCGGAAAATCAATTTCTCCGCGGATGAACAAAAGTATTTGATGGAACGAAATCGCCGTTGGATCGAACAATTCTACAAAGGCTATATCGTCGGATTGGGGTTTGGCTATCGGACTCATAACGGGAAATTGACGAACGAGTTACGCATCAAGCTGTACGTCAACAAAAAAGTTGAAAAGCCTAAATATTCGCTCCCAAAATTTATTGCCGGAATTCGCACCGACGTCGAAGAGACAGAAATCAAGTTTGAATTTGATAAATCTCCGTTGCAAAAGATTGCCAAAATCTTCTGTCCAGATACGGGGCGAACTTTGAAAAGGGATCAATACGATCCATATACATCAAGAATCGAAAATGTGACCCTTGATCCGATCGTCAGCGGTATCCCAATCCGAAGGTCTGATAAGCCGACGCATGATTTGGCATCTTTGGGGGCAATCGTTTTTGATTCCGTTACTGGCGCACCGTTTGGATTGTCGGTCTACCACGGGATCGGTAAAGATAGCAAGGGAGATGACTTAATTGTTCAGGGCGCTGGCGAAAGCGATTCTTCGAGTCTTGGAATCGGTCGTTTGAAACATACCGACCGCAACATGGATACTGCCATTTTTGAACTTTCAACGAAACGAAATATTCATCCCAAAGTTCGAGGGTTGAAAGAAGATTTTTTCGTTCGAGATATGATCGCCCCGTCGGTCGGGATGGAGGTCGAATTTTTCGGGAAAGAGAATTACGCCAGCGGAGTGGTTACCAATATTCCTCGATATGCTAACGACGCGGGAAGCAGTTTTGAGCGGCTTGAAATATTGGTAGATCGAGGATTTAACACTGGGCCAGGTGATTCAGGTGGACTGTGGATGCAAAAAGATTCGCATCGTCCGGTAGGGATTCACCTGGGAACCAAGCGAGGGCACTCGCGGATTAAGATATCAACTTCGGCTAGAGACATTGCGCAGAGATGGCAAGATGATCAGAAGTTACCAGTCAAATTTCAATTTACGCCGGTTGCCAAAACGAGCAACGTTCGCAACTTGCTTAAGAATTTTGAAGCCAGCTTTGTTGAGCGTGATTCTTTCCTTTATGCGGTATGTCAAAACTGGGGGCAAGATCTGGAGATTCGTCGATTCGATCGTGAATTCAAAGATAAAAATCGGTACCACCGATTCATCTGCAAAGGCCTGAAACCACTCAGCGGTGTTGCCGTGGCTTCTTTCGCCATCGACCCTAAAAAAGCCCCCGATATTTTCGGGTATTGGGTGGGAGAGAATCAGCAAATTTTTACTGGTCGTCTATCGGCAGGCACCACGGTGATCGAGGATATTCAACCCATTCGAAGGTTACAGGCTTTTTACAAACCTGCGGTGACCGTGTGGGAAGACATGCTGATCATAGCATTTGTTGACACCAAGTCCCGTTTGGTCTTGGGTTACTCCAAAGACGGAGTCCATTGGAAGACAAGCCCAAGCGGTGTTTTTTGCAAATGTGCACCGGCGATTTGCGTTTATAAAAACAAACCGGTCGTCAGTTGGGTCGCTTTCAGTCCTCAAGGAACACTTCAGATGCCAGTTCCAAGAGGAAGAATTAAAATCAGCTATGCCAAAAAAGAAGGTCAAAAATTGAAATTGTCTGGGACAGCATCCAACGTGACACCCGACAATGAGACGGCATTTGATGTCTCGCTATGTTCGGATAGCGAAAGGTTGTATCTGGCTTACACGGATGCGGGAAATCAAGTCCAAATTGCCGAAGCTCAACGACTGACTCAATTCGCTAATTACCGCAAGATTGAATCCTACTATCCCTCTTGCCCGACCATTTACAGTTTTGAGAACGAAATTATTTGTACTCGCCGAGAATAACTTTCAAAAACAAAAAAGGCGAACCCGACCCGGATTCGCCTTTGGTTGTTTCTGAATTTTGGCAACCGCTGTCGGTTCGCCTCAAGTCTGATTGTAATACTATTGGTCAAAAACCCGCACCACCAGCACCTCCTCCGCCGCCAGGGCCACCGCCACCGCCGGTGGGGCCATTCATGCAGTCGGGGCCCAAAGGACAAGGGGCTCGGCGTTGCTTGGTGCAAATCTCAAAATTGCAATTACACGCATCAAGGCATGCCTGCGCGTCAGCACCGGTGCAGTTCACACAAGTTGCTTCACAAGCCTGTTTCCCTTCTGCACAGGTTTCAGGATCGACCGATGGTGGATCGACGAGCGATGGTGACATATTTGAAGTATCAATTATGGTACTTCCCCCACCGCATCCAGCCGGGGCAACCAACATGGGAGCTGAAACGATCGGAGATATCGTCGGTGTGGAAACCACGTTCGAACCGCAACAGCTGGTTGTACTAAATACCGGGGCCGTGTTCGTTCCACAGCAATTCGACAACCGAGGTGTTGGGCAAGGCGAAGTCACCGGTTGAGGAC
The DNA here is from genome assembly GCA_039200505.1 of Planctomycetota bacterium. Taxonomy (GTDB): domain Bacteria; phylum Planctomycetota; class Planctomycetia; order Pirellulales; family Pirellulaceae; genus Mariniblastus. Next base: position 2,679 of record JBCCSJ010000051.1, read on the forward strand.
AGACCATAGGTTTTGGGCAGCAGCGACGGAAACGGAGCAATTGCCCATTGGCCGAATCAGTGACCAACCCCAAAAATAGCCCCGCCAGTAAAATTCCAAGAATGGTTTTTAATCTCATCTCAATCTCCCAGTGTTTGCCAACCTATCATTCCACTGCTGACAAACTGCGACATACGAATACAATTCCTGAATTTTCGTTAAGCTTCCTTACAAATGCAATGATTGAGTTAACATTTTCCCCACATCCTTCGATGAGCGTTTAGTTTTACGAGTTTAAGTGCTATCGCATGTGGTTCGTTTCGCGCGAGACTTCGTTTGGAAGGGCCCAAGGGAACGAGCGGGAAGGTTCGGGTCCAACGGGATGGCGATGCTCCAAACGGTAAAGTGCGATAAAGCTCTTACTTTCTCGCGAAATAACTCAATCGCCACATTAGTTAATCATGAAGGTGTCGGCTAAACTAGATTTCCGATTCCATCCTGGTTGTTAGTCGATCGACTTGTTTAACTACGAAAAATCCGTCGGACCCAGAAGTTTGGTAGAGCGGCATGAAAATGAAACCGTCACACGGGGGAAAGATCTTACCGGATTTCGAATTTGCTAGATGCGTGTCGGTAGTAATCGGGGTAAAGTTCTCGAATCCAGGCATCATTTGAAATTCATCGTCAGGTTGTACGCAATGTCGGTAAACAACTTCGAAGATACCGGATTTGGCGTTAGCAAAAATTTGAGCAGGATCTTCCGTTGGCAAAAACAGGTTTTCATCTACGGCACCTGAAATCAATAACGCCTGCTCAATCGCCGTCTTGTGAACCCGAATCGAATTAGGATCCTCGTGTTGACCTGCTTCGACTGCCAGCCCGACTGCTCCAAATTTTCCCAAATAGCCCAACATCGGTCCGGTAATGTATTTGTCTAACCCCAAAATTTTGGGGACGGGAAACTGCGACGCAAATTGATGATTGGCTGGGAAATCATCAATTCCAATAAACGGACTGGAAATGGAGGACGTAGTGTGGAGATCGAGGAAGATGCAATTTCGGCCATTGGCCAACATCGGTTCGATCACTGAAAACAATTCTTGTTGTTCTAAGAATTCATCGCTGGTCGGCGGAAGAGAATTCTGCTGGTCTGAACCGTTGAACACGGTTCGAAACTGAGGCTCGTTTTCTTCGGTCCAGATACGATTCAAATCATATCGGATGAAACGTTGTTTTTGCTTAAACGCCTGGCAATTTCCGATCAGCCCCACAATCCGACCACGAATGTGAGCAGGATCCATTTGATTTAATGGACGCAGAATCTCCTGCATCGCAATCACTCCAGAGGGCTCATTTCCATGGACGGCTCCAGTGAAAATCAAATTGGGTCCGGGGTTTGAACCAACGATGTCAACCACGATACGATCAGTGACAGGTGCATCGTAATTTTCACTCAATTTCCTCATTCGATTTCGTCTTTTTTCAATTCATTAATTTGTGACATTGTGACAATTCCAATGACACGGTTGTCACGGACAACAGGCAAACTTCCAAAACCGCTCGCCTGCATCGTTTTTTCTGCGTGTTCAATCGTCATTTCGGGGATCACGGTGATGATATTAATTGTCATTGCATCGCCAACCATCAGTTCGGGATTTTTAGAATCTGATTGGATCTGGGCGATATCGTTTCGGGAAACGATTCCCGTTAATTCTCCCCGCATGTTTTCCACTGGGACATAATCAATTTCATTCCATTTCATTAATTTTCCGGCAAAATCCAACAGATCGTCCTCCCTGACGGTGATCAGGTCGGTATACATGATACTGTCGACTCGCTGGTAACGATCAGGGATTTGAAACAGAGTCCTTTGGTTCGGTACCTCCCACAGATGCCCCGGTCGTTTCTCAAGACAGTGATCCTGCATAAACTGAGTCAACATTAACATCGATTCGTTGACTGAGTTTTTCTCGCGTAAGTTTCGAAACGACTGAATCATCCACTCGGCACCCGTTTGTCGAGACCGGACTCGTTGTTCAATCGTATCGAGGAAAATTGAAAATTCATGTTTGGCGATCCCGAGTTGAGTCAACCCGACCTCAGCCATCGGTAACAGGATTTCCAAAATCAATTTACTTGCGTCCAGCGATTGTCCAAACCATTTGAATTCGTTGGATAGACCATTTCGGGCTGCTTTCAAAAAATTACAGCGGACATCCTGGAAATAAAAGTGACTCGCCCATTGTCCGCGACACCGATCCGGCAACGCCATCATCAATCCAATCCAGAAAACCAAATTGGCGATTTCGTCGTGTGGAGTCGGCCCTGCTGGAATGTATCGATTTTCAATTCTGAGATGAGGTTTCCCGTTCCCCACTCCGTAGCAAGCACGGTTCCATTTGTACAGTGTACCGTTATGAAGATTCATTGCCCTAAGTTCTGGGATTCGTCCTTCGGCCAGAATATCAATCGAGCTTTTTGATTCGATGGCAGCTGAGATGATTAACTTGTAGCAGGCGATATCATTTTTAAAAATTTCGGCGGCTGAAGCATGGATCCAGTCGTGTCCAAATGCGACGCGCGGTTGTTTGTCTCGAATGTAATTGCCAGCATGTCGAATCTCGATACTCTGTCGAAAGAGCGCGATTCGAGTTTCACTCCATAGCTCTTTTCCGAGCAATAACGGCGAATTCACACAGGCTGCCAGAACAGGCCCCGCTAACACTTGCGCCCAATTGTACTGGTCGGCAAAGTTTTCTGGACTGACCTGCATATGAATTTGAAAGCTCGTGTTGCACGCCTCAAACAGGATAGAGCTATGCTTTAAATTAACTTCTTCAACGCCTTCTATGTAAAGAGAGAAATCTTCACCCCGTAATTCTTTCATGATCGAATCGAGGATTCGATAACGGGGATTAGGTGTCATGTATTTAAAATCAAGTTCGCTTTTGCGAATGGTTGGCAAAATTCCAGTCAGAATAATTCGCCCATCCAAATTACGAGCCGCGTTGTTCGCTCGATTCAACAATTGGTTAAGCTGGTTTTCCATCCGCGAAAAACAACCTGCTTCTGCATCGCAGGGATCAAGATTGATTTCCAAATTCCAGAGTGCGAGTTCCGACGTAAAATGAGGGTCGCTGATTGAAGCAAGAACTTCGGGACCGGTTCGAGCGGGGCGCAGATCGGGTTGAACCAAACAAAATTCTTGTTCTGCACCGATTCGAATTTTCCCTGACTCGATCATCCCGTCGGAAATCATGGTTTCCAACGCTTCGATATCCAGTAAAAGGTGGCGGAGAAATGCGTTTTTGGTTGGTCCGGTCAACGGACTAATTTCTTGATCACCCATGTTTCCCCTTGTAACAGGAAATAGCTGTGTAGCATTGATGCTGGTTGGAGATTGAGCGAGATTTTATTTTATTTCTGCTACGATTCAAAAGCATTTTGCATGTTAGTAAATCGTCAGCTAACGCCTGAAATTACCTGCTCGTTTTGAAATCTTGCAAACTTGAATTTGAAAATGACGAAGTTGTTGTTCGGGCGTTCTTTATCAAAGCGAGCGAATCTCAAAAGCTAGATTTCTAATCGGCCAAATCGGAAATCACGGATGATTCGTGGCTTTGAGGAAGATCGGCAAGTTCGTCCAGTTGGAATAGATCCAAAAACCGGTCGGTCGTCGAAAAATACTTCACTTTGGGATCTGACTGACCCGGTTCTAGAATCAGTAAGTTTCGGCGGATCAACTGGCGAAGTAAACTGCCGCTCGGTTTACCGCGAATCTTGTCTACTTGATCGCGTGTCACTGGCTGGTTGTAGGCAACGACGGCCAGCACATCAATAATGGGTTGACTTAATTTGACGTGTCGATTGCGACCATAAAACTCTTGTTGAAAATCGATCAGTTCGGATGCCAGCACCATTTTGAATACACCGCCATCGGACTCTACCCGGTACGCGGCATTCTCGGCTGCATACTTCTTGTTCAATTCTTTGACGGCTTCGGCAACTTCTTTGGGGCTGACATCGCGAAGTACCGCAGCAATCTTGCGACTGGTGAGTTTGACCCCCTGAGGTGACCCGACAAATAAAATTGCCTCTACAATCGAGCTGACAGATATGGGAACGTCTTGCACGATGGAAGCCTTGGCTTCGGATTCCATGGGATCAGGTGAGTTTGCCACTGCTTGCCTGTCGCCTGACGGATGGGGCGATTCATCAGTAGGCTGAAACTGATCGCCCAGCACTTTCGCATAGGCTTGGCTGAGCGTATCTAGAGAAAACTCTTCGTCAAACTCGTCATCGAGATCCGGTTGTTGATCGTTGTCTGGCTCTATTGAATCTTTAATGTTGTCTTTTTTCATAACAGGAAAGATAAAAAAATGAGCTCCCTTTCACCAGACAGGTCCTGAGGATATTTGACAATTTCGATTTCATGCAATCTGATAGTCAACCTCGAAAAGCCAAAAGGCTGATACTTCTTCCCCAATCATTCCTTAGCACTTTAGGACTACCATGGAGCTCGGTTTTTACGACTATTTTGTCATCGCTGCTTATCTTTTGATGACAATTGGTATCGGACTTTGGTTTCGATCCCGAGCTTCAAAAAATGTCGAAGAGTACTTTGTTTCTGGACGATCGCTGCCGTGGTGGATAGCGGGAACATCGATGGTGGCCACGACTTTTGCAGCTGACACACCGTTAGCAGTCACTGGCTTGACGATTCAATATGGATTGGCCGGCAACTGGCTTTGGTGGGCATTCGCTTTTGGAGGGATGGTAACTGTTTTTGTCTATTCCAAGCTTTGGCGTCGAGCGGGTGTTTTAACGGACGTTGAATTGGTCGAACTTCGATACTCGGGCAAACCTGCTGAAATCCTGCGAGGCACTCGCGCGGTTTATATCGCACTGTTAGTGAATCCCATTATCATTGGCTGGGTAACGGGAGCGATGATCACTGTTTTGGATCAAACGATTTTTTTTGATCCAGCTGCTGATTCGCAAAGCAGTGGGTCACTTGCAACCTGGGTGACGATCTTGGTGACGCTCGCGTTGATTGGAGTTTACGGACTAATCTCGGGCATGTGGGGAGTTGCGATTGCCGATGCCGTGCAATTTTATCTGGCGATCACCGGTTGCATTGGTTTGGCCTATTACGCGCTTGCCGATGTAGGAGGAGCGGTAGCATTAGAAGCTTCCGTGATCAACAGTTTTGGGCAAGGTGGAGCGGAGGCGTTTCGGCTGATCCCTGACTTTTCACAGGCGGATGCCTGGATCACGATGGACGTCTTTTTGATCATGTTGTTGGTTCAATGGTGGGCTACATGGTACCCGGGCGCTGAACCAGGAGGTGGAGGCTACGTGGTTCAACGAATGGCAGCCTGTAAGGACGAACGGCATTCCATGTTGGCTACTCTTTGGTATCAATTGGCTCATTATTGCATTCGCCCCTGGCCGTGGATCATCGTTGGATTTGCTGCGCTAGTTATGTTCCCCGAACTGCGTGCAGGTGAAATTGCAGATGGCGGTTTTGATTCCGGGGTTGGGTTCCCCATGGTGATGCGAAAGCTGGGCCCTCAACTGCCAAGCGGGCTTCAAGGTTTACTCCTGGTAACTTTTTTCGCGGCGTTCATGTCAACAATCAGTACCCAGATGAATTGGGGGGCGTCCTATTTAGTCCGCGACGTTTATCAAAGATTTTTGAATCCCGATGCCAGCGATCAGGAACTGGCGAAGGCATCGAAGTTGCTTTCACTGGTGGTATTGATCGCCGGAGCACTTGCTTCGTTTGTCATGATCAATGTTTCGGTTGATGAGGCCTGGAAAATTTTGTTGGCATTGGGGGCAGGGACAGGAGCCGTATTTATGCTTCGATGGTTTTGGTGGCGGATCAACGCGTGGTCGGAAATTAGTGCCATGCTTTTTTCGTTTTTCGCATTCCTTACGATTGACGGAATCGCACAAGAATTTGGTTGGGGGCCGATCCGAAAAGAACTCAAAATCTTCCTGATTGCTGTAGGAACCATTTTCGTTTGGGTCTTAGTAACTTATCTGACACCCCCTGAATCTGATGAAACGCTCGATAATTTTTATCGCAAAATTCGGCCCGCAGGAAACGGCTGGGGACCTGTTGCCCGACGCAACCCGGATGTGAAAGTAACCGATAATCTGTTGTTGGGAATTTTAGGGGCGATTTCAGGGTCTGGGTTGGTTTATTGTTTTATCCCGCTGATCGGCAATTTAATTTTTCAACGTTATCAAAACGCGATTTATTGCGGGGCAGGGGTGTTCGTTTTCGGGATATTAGTCGCCTTGATTGTGCGCCGGTTGACGACCCCTGTCGCTGCTCCTGAAATTAAAAATGACCTTGGATAAGGCTTGGCTATTCATTTATGATCCGTTCGCGGGGCGAACACGGAATGTGTTGCCCACTTTTTAGTTTCGCAGACCGGGAACGACATGGAAGTCAGCAAAAAACCGTTACGAATTCTGATTACTCGATTGAGTGCCATCGGTGATACGGTACTCACGCTGCCAGTTCTCACGACGCTTAGAAACGCCATTCCAGACGCGTTTATTGCTTGGGCTGTGGAATCGCCCGCCAACCAGTTTTTAGAACTGCACCCCGATCTCGACGAAGTCATTCGGATTCCAAAAAGTTGGTACAAAAAGCCGAGCAATTGGCTTGAGATGCGGAAAAGACTGCAAACCTACCGATTCGATGTTTCGATCGATCCGCAAGGGATTACCAAAAGTGCCATGCTCGGGTGGTTGTCCGGTGCCCCAAAAAGAATTGGAATTCAGGGCAAATGGGGTCGTGAAATCACTCCATGGTTGAACAATCACCTCGTATCGACACAGTCACCTCATATTGTCAAACGTTCGGTTGAACTTCTATCGGCGCTTCATATTGATCAGGTCGATTTGGAAGCTCTTAAATTTGATCTTCCGCCATGCAGTAAAAGTTGTGATTCCGTCGCACAAAAGCTTGATGAAATTGGCATTGGCCAGCATTACTGCATGATTAATCCGGGCGGCGGTTGGCCATCGAGACAGTGGGAAATGGAACGCTGGGGATCAGTAGCCAGTTACGTGTACCGCCATCACCATTTAAAAAGCTTGATTGTTTGGGCGGGCCCAAAAGAAAGGCAAATGGCGGAAAGAATTCATAATTTTGATCCTTCAGCGTCCCTGATTTCACCTGCCACAAGTCTGCTCGAATTGGCCGTGGTTGCTCAAAGATCTCAATTTGTACTTTCGGGTGACACAGGCCCCCTCCATATTGCATCGGCAATGGGTACGCCTTGCATAGGGTTATACGGTAGCACCAATCCGCAAGAATCGGGTGCCTATGGGCAAAATCATATTGAAATCCAAAAGTGGCATCAAACCGGTAGTCGCAAAACAGCCGACAACGACGCGATGCGAGATATTATGGCAGCGGACGTGTTCATGGCTTGCGACCAAATGGTTTCTCGAATGTCAAAACAAAAAGTGGCCTAGGGGCTTTAAACAACACTTATTATGATAAATAGTTCGTTATGACAAATAAAGGCTTAGCGGGAATCGACACGATCGTACTTTTCTTGTTTTGAAGCCGCCCGCATGGTTTAGAATTCGAAATGATCACTCGCTGACCGAGATTTCAAGAATAATGGGGCAATGATCTGAACCGCATCTTTTTCCAATTCTTCGGGTGTGAACGTGGATGAGTCGTGAAGCGAATGCATGATCGATTGGGATCAAGGCGGGTAAAAAATCAGGCCAGCTACCCTGGTATCCAAATCCGATTCGACTGTCGCGGTAACCTGTTGTCTGTGCAAAATCATGTAAAAAGAAAGACCACGGAACGCAGTTAAAATCGCCCAACACCAAAGTTGGCAAATCGGAAGTTTTTAAATATTCAGCGGCGTCTTGAAATTGCTGATTTCGAAGATTCATCCGAAAACGATTAGTCGGTGACAATGAATGCAAGCCTGCAAACCGAACGGTCTGGTTGCCAATGTTGATATGACCGACGATCAATGGGTTGTCAGTCGTGTCTCCGGTCAACTGTACCACAATTTGCTTCTCGATCGGGTATTTGCTGAACAATCCGATCCCAAAACCATGCCATCTAGCTTGTTCGATTCGGTAAGGAAACTGTTCGTTCAACAGCTCCAGTGCATCCAGCCAATTGCGAGAATATTCAACTACCAGCAGCACATCGGGATCGACCTCTCGAACTTGATGAATCACGTCAACGTACTGGCGGTTGATCCCCAAAACGTTGTGGGACATCACCTTGATCCGTTGAGGACCCGGCGGTGGTTGCAACGCAGGCACATAGGAGATTGCGATCGGATAAGCACACCAGATCGTGGTCCCAATAAGAATCACGGGGAACCACGATTTTCGAAATCCAAGTGATAGAATCGCAAACGGAATCAGTGCCAGTGTCAACTGGAGCCGAAAGTTGTGGACCAGTTCGGCGACGAAAATAAAACGGCTTAACTGCGAAAACAGAAAAAGTCCCATCGGAACCAAAGAGGCCGCGATAATCAATCTCCACAGCAATGAAATGGGGCCTGGGAGTATCCCCGCCGAATCCATTTCAGACTTATCCGCCATCTAATTGCCCATTGCGTTGTAAAGATACGGATTTAACGTCGGATCGTTATACATTTTGAACTGTCGGTAGCTACGATGTCTTTTCTGGCCGGAAAAGATGTCGATCAAAAGTTGGACGAGGGATTTTTTGAGGTCATCTTGCTGCAAACGGCAGACCGCGATTTTGTGTTTCACCGAATCGATGTGCACGGCATCGACGTCATCACGGTCCAATTGTTCGTAAAGATGGTAAATCCGTAGCGACAGGATCGACAAGCGATCTATCACGCTACCGGGCGTTTCTGTGTTCATCGGTATTGAGTCAGGGCATCGTACGCCCATCTGCTGAACGATCTGGGAAATCTCATCGTCGATTTTTTCGATCCAGTCATTTCGTTGCTGGTTGTAACGATCAATCGACCTTTTTACCTGGGCGATCTCGGTGTCGCTCGCGTCTTTACTTCGAGCGATATCTTCTTCGTGCCAAAGCAAATAGTTGAAACTGTGTTGTTTACAGATCGTCCCCTGAATCCCGTCATATGGATTGTCTACAGGTTGTTCGTGCCAACGTGCGACGCACTGGTCTTGCATTTCGATAATGGCATCAATGTTCAATGTTTCTGAAGGATCCATTCGACTTCCCTGCTTCCTGTTCCAATTTTCTGTTGAATTGACGTTGGTCACGCTGTTGAGTGACAGTGAGTTTGATCCACATTCCGTCGTTACACTCAATTACCGGCAGAATTCTACGGCTTTCCTCTATTTTCTAATATGCCGATTTCGATACCGAAAAAAACCGTCTCGTTGGAATGGATCGAATTCTTCTTTATGATCCTTAATGTGGGTTAGCGGATCGCCGGAGTGAAAATACGGCTCGGTGTTGTCGGCTGTTTTGCCCGAAGCGGTGGATCGAGGAATAGTCTTTGGCAGTTTGGATCCTTCCGTCGGGCGGTTGATATCCACTGCGAAATTATCCAACGTCGATTAAGCCCGCTAGCAAACTTGCCTTTGGTGGAGATGACAAATTGAATGCCGACCCGAATCGCATAAGTGGACTATCGTTAGGAATGTTCATTCGATTGGGCATGGTAATATTTTTAGGAACGGGGTTCGCTGATTGCGCGAGCGGCCAGACCGTTGGAAATTCTTTTCAGGAAGTGCCATCCTCGCCGCCAGAGTTCCAGGAAAACCAAGCCGCGACTCAGTTTGACCCTCAAGCCGCTTTCGATTATCTGCAGGAAATTTGTGATATCGGGCCGCGTATTAGCGCGACCGAGGGGATGAGAAAGCAGCAGGCATATATTCAGGATCACTTCAAAGGACTGGACGGAAAGATCTACAACCAGCCGTTTTCTGCTAAAAGTCCTTTCACCCAACGTTTTGTCAGATTACACAATATCATTGTTCGCTGGCACGAAGATCGGAAACGGAGAATTTTGATTTGCTGCCACCATGATACACGTCCATTTCCAGATCAGGATCCGGTCAATCCGCGCGGGACGTTCATTGGAGCCAATGACGGTGCCAGCGGAGTCGCCCTGCTGTGTGAACTGGGGAAACATATCGAAGCGATGGAAGGACCATTTGGAGTCGACTTCATCTTTTTCGATGGGGAAGAATTCGTGCTGATCCGTCCCAGAGATCCTATGTTTTTGGGATCTACTTATTTTGCCAATCAATACCGTTCGGGACGAGTCAAATGGAAATACGATTATGGCATTCTCGTTGATATGGTAGCCGATAAAGACCTTCAAATTTATTACGAAGGTAACAGCCTTGGCTATGCCGATGGATTGACCCGCAGCGTCTGGACCGTTGCCAAGCGGTTGGGGATTCAAGAATTTATCCCTCAAAAAAGGCACCAAATTCGCGATGACCACCTACCGCTGAATTCAATTGCCGGAATACGAACCACGGATATCATCGATTTTGATTTTCCCAATCCCAAGCAGGGGAACGCGTATTGGCATACCGAAAAAGATATCCCCGAAAACTGTTCGGCCGATTCGCTGGGCAAAGTTGGAACCGTGGTATTAGAATGGTTGCGAGAAATGCAGCGTCTTAATAGTAAATAAATGTTCCAGGCTTGAAGAATAATGCACCTATCCCTTGAGCAAATTTTTCTCCTGGCCGACCGGCTTCAACAGGTGAAATCGATTTCTTTGGTGCTTGGCTTTGGTGCACTCTGTGGCGGCATTTTGCTGTTAATGAATCACAAGCGTCAGATTGACGACGTGATCGCCAGCGGCGAAAGTGATCGGGTGATCGCATTTGAACAGCGAAAGTATCGAAGGCGATCTTGGGCAAGTACGATGATTTCCTGTCTTGGGTGCTTTTTGGGTGGACTCTATTGGGTCAACGACCAAAAACTATTTACTATTTTTATTCTTGCGATTTTGGGGTTGCTGCTGGGTATTTTCGGGCTGGCCATCATTGATTTGTTCATTGTTGGCATCCATCATATCGCGACACCAGACCAAAAAGCTCAAAAAGAAATGATCGCCGAGTATTTGCGGCAGCGAGAAAAATTGATCAATCAAACTGAATCCGAGGATCCTTCAGATTCATCATCGGCAAGTGATTAGGCAGACTGACAACGCCATAAATTGAGTCCGCAAGTTTGATTTCGTATGAGTCTGTAGTGTCGCAGTTAAAACAAGCGGTTTCCAGTTTCGATGGGTTCATTAAACGGCTGGTTAAAACCGCTTTCCTTTGGTCAGTTTTTTGACTTTCCGTGAGTCTGTAACCGCTTTGTACATCCCCCCATACACTGCGATCCGAACACCCCACGTTTTGTACTTTGTAAGCGTTCTTGGAAAAAAAATAGCAAACACAATGTCATACATCAAAAACAGAACAAGTCCTGTAATGGCACTGGTTACCGGGAAGTAGTTGACGCTGATAGCGAGAATAAGAAACACAACTCCCAGCCCGATTCCACAATACATGATGATCGTGACAGACTTGGCCAAGCTTTCTTCCGTAATCTCAAATATTTCCTCGACACCGAAAACAACTGCTAAAATACAACCTGTCAGAATCAAAAGTCCTTGGATAACGAGATTGATCGTGACTTGTTGACGGGAGTCCTTAGCTTCCTGGACTGCTTGTTTCTTGATTTTCTTTCGTTTGGCTTTTCGTTTCTGCTTGGCAGAATTCTCCGCTTCGGCCCGTTCGTTGGCCTCTTTTAAAAACGGGTTATTAATGATGGACTCCATCCCGTCGCCAGAACTATCGTCTTCGAGTTTCAGCTCGCCGCCCGAACTCACTGCACTTGCAGAACCGAAACCGGGATCTTCGATAACGCTGGGCAGCTGTTGTCTAGGCCTACCGGTGTATCGAGGGAATATTTCGGGAGGACGTTTGAGTGGCCCCTGAATTCCAAATTGAGCGAACTCGGAAGCAGACGGTCCAGTTGTGGTGACCTGATTGCCAGCTTGGTTTTGAACAACCAATCCACCTTTTTGCTGGGCAGCTTTGGTTTGTCCGTTTGGATTCGTGGGCACCATGAGCGCGTTATTGCCGGTCGCCGGTGCCTTGGTCTTAAATACCGCGCCACAGGATTTGCATTTGACCGCCTTGCCAAGCGCACTTTGGGGTAGCTGGTATTGTGCGTTGCATTTTGGGCAGGCTATTTTGACGGCCATACGTTCCTCTGGTTGAAATCAAAAACTTATTGTAATCAATGTTGCAGGAACCGTGGTTGAAACCAGCTTATTTGGAGATTCCGTGATTCTATTTTAGATCAAGGTTGCATATCAAAAGTGAAATTTTGGATGCGAATCACCCGCTACGGCGAAACAACTTCTTTTCCACCGGCGGTTCCCAATGCTCTCCAAGTCGCAACGTCGATTCCAGTAGCTGTGAATGTCGTTGAACCATCCATTCTTCCGATGTTGACTCCGCGTTCATGATGGGATCGGGCTGTGACTGCGGCGTAGGTTGCCTTCGACAGGTTTCGGCCTTCTTGTTGCGAATTGAAGTCAATGTCGTAAGCATTCCCTTCAAAAGAGAAAAGGACTTTAGTATTGGGTGGGTAAACAGTGGTGAATCCAGTGTGATGGACCCGCCCATCGCTCCAAACGGTGTGCCCAGTGTTCGATTCGGGATTAGCGCCTAACTTAATTTCGCCGCTCATGCCGTTGAAGAATCCAGCCGAATCTGGAAAAGCACCATCGAAGGAGGGCACGTTTCGGATGTAGCTGGTGAATGACTTGACGTCGGCCACCGCTAACGTGTTGCTTAGTCCATCTCTGAATGTTGCGTGGCTGGATGGTTGAGACACTCGAAATGCACCGTCACCGGTTTCTCCGGTCACTGGGTCATAGATCAACCAACTGCCCATGTTAAAACCGTAACTGGTCGAATGCACGTAGTCTTGTCCATCGCGTACGCGGGCTCCGGCCAGATAGTCGCTTGGACAACTGTAGCCGGGTACTCCAAAAGCGGGCATCCCTGAATCAACTTGTTGATGCCAGTCGACTTCCAGATCGATCTGATTCAATGCATTTTGTTGTTCCATAAACGGCAACAATTTTGCATGAATCGACCATGAACCTCGGACGATTTCGTTGGGTGGTGCGTCGAAGCTGGTGGGATATTGTTGGTTGCCGACTTCAAACCCGTGAACGGCGAGCACGATTTGTCGAATGTTGTTGGCACAAGCGATTCTTCGAGCCGCACTCCGAACTTGCTGAATCGCAGGCATTAACAGAGCGGTTAATACTCCGATGATCGCAATCACAACCAATAGTTCGATGAGTGTGAGGCCTCGACGACGATCCAAGGTCGCAGCAACCAATCGATAAGTTTTAGGCTGAGAATTGGGCATACTGATATTATTTTTGATTTCAGCCAAAACGCAAGATTTGTCGGCTCACCTTTCGGTAGATCCCCGCTTCGCAGTAACTTTCACGACGAATCAGCCCAGCCAACCCGGTTATACGGATAAACTGCACCCCTATGTTGCGTGAGAGACGAAAACAGAAGAAATAATCTTTGGATTAAGCACCGATGGGGACCGAGAAAAGCATTTACGGCTGGACACTTCGACGTTTGTGAATCGTATTGCCAGATCGATTTGGATCAATCACAGAATATGGTAGCCGACGACGCAAACTTGTCGTTTAGCCAAGGTGAGGCAGAGGAAGAACAGGCAACAGGGGCAGCTTTTGGTAACCGATTGCCGTAGTGGGTAACAGAACTTAAAAAAGTCCCGTTTTCCTAAACAAATTTGGGCCGATGCGATGGTAACGGGTATCGCAATTGGATAGCCTGTGCGTAAAAATAAGACAAGCGGTATCCACCAGATAGACCCGTTAATACAACCAACCCATTCTTGTTTCAGGGACGAAGACTCGGAACCGGATTTTGAACTTTCACAACTCAACCAATCCGAGCTAAAGCCCATCAGCCCGTGACAGGCGACCCATTGGTATGAACGTATTTAGTCGAGCTTACATCGACAGCCTCTTTCAGGATTTCCAGCAGGATCCAAGTTCGCTGCCGAAAGAGTGGCAGACCTATTTTGAGACCTTCGATCCCGATGCCGAGCAGATCGACTTGGCGAAACTTCCGTCCACCAGCGGAGCCTTGGTTTCGGATTCGAACCACAATTCGGCCGACAGTCGAAGCGTCGCGCAACTGCAGGACCGCGTCGATCAATTGATCCGCGGTTACCGAGTCCGAGGTCACTTGATTGCCCAGATCGATCCTTTGGGAAGGCCTCGTGAAAAGAATAGCGAATTGAATTTGGAATCCTACGGGCTGCTGCCGTCAGATTTCACCCGAAAGTTTTCTGCTCGAACCGTCGACGGACAGAATTTTCGTACGCTCGAAGAAATCGTCGATCTGATGCAGCAGACTTACTGCCGTTCGATCGGTGCTCAATTTATGCACATCGACGACCACAGCGTCCGGTACTGGCTGCAAACCCGGATGGAAGGATCCCGAAATCGGATGCAGCTGCATCGCAAAACGCAGCTCAGGATTTTGACCAAATTGACCGATGCCGTCATCTTTGAACAATTCATGCGTCGGAAATTTATGGGAGCCAAAACATTTTCGTTAGAAGGGGCCGAAACCCTAATCCCGTTGCTCGATTTGGCGTTAGAAAAAGCGGGTGATCACGGCGTCAATGAAGTGGTTCTGGGAATGGCACACCGGGGTCGGCTTAACGTTCTCGCAAACATCATGGGGAAACGAGCTCAGAATATTTTCTGGGGGTTCAACGATCCCGATCCAGAAAATAATCGGGGTGGCGGAGACGTCCTTTATCACTTGGGACACAGTGGTGACTGGCAAACCAGTAAAGGGAATACGGTTCACCTCACTCTCTGTTTTAATCCTAGCCACCTCGAATTCGTCAATCCTGTAGCCCAGGGAAGGTGTCGATGCAAACAAGACCGCGTGAATGATTCTCAGCATGATCAATCCATGACAGTTTTGATTCATGGTGACGCTGCTTTTGCGGGCGAGGGAATCGTCCAGGAAACATTGAATTTAAGCCAGTTAGAAGGCTACTCCGTCGGAGGTACGCTCCACATCATCGTGAATAATCAGGTCGGCTTTACAACCGATACGCACGATAGTCGTTCGTCGACCTACGCCAGTGACGTCGCCAAAATGTTGCAAATTCCGATCTTTCACGTCAATGGAGAAGATCCCGAAGCAGTTGCCCAGGTCGTCAACCTGGCAATGGAGTTTAGAAAAGAGTTCAAGCGGGACGTCGTCATTGATATGCTTTGCTATCGTCGGCTTGGTCATAACGAAAGTGATGAACCTCGATTCACACAGCCAATGATGTACCAAACTATTGACGACTTGCCGACGATCCGCGATAGCTATCTGGCGAGATTGTTGCGCTTAAAAGAAGTTACCCAGGAAGAAGCTGACAAGATTGCCGAAGATCGCGGCCAACAACTGCAAGCCGAATTCGAATCGACACAAGTCGATCAATTTGAATCCGATGTTCAGACGCTCCAAGGACGATGGTCAGGCTACTACGGCGGTAAAGAACGCAGCAACGACGAAATCGACACCGGGGTGACGCACGAAGAATTGGTTTTCGCTATCGAACGTGCAACCATTGTTCCCGACGATTTTAAGGTCCACCGAAAACTGCAGAGGGTGCTCGAACAAAGACGAGACTCCATCACCGGTTCACGACCGGTCGACTGGGCAACCGCCGAACTTGCTGCCTTTGGAACCTTGGCGAATCAGGGCCACCCGATTCGAATGTCGGGTCAGGACTGTGGTCGCGGGACGTTTAGTCAGCGTCACGCCGTGCTGCACGATTCTGAAACGGGACGAATCTACTCCCCGGTCGCAAATATGTCGAAAGATCAGGCTGCAGTTGAAATTATTAACAGCCCATTAAGCGAAGCCGGAGTTCTTGGTTTCGAATACGGCTATAGCTTGGATGCCCCTGAAAGTTTGGTTCTTTGGGAAGCACAATTTGGCGACTTTTTTAACGCAGCCCAAGTGATTGTCGACCAGTTTATCTGCAGTGCGGAAGACAAATGGAATCGTCTCAGCGGATTAGTGATGCTGCTTCCGCACGGATTTGAAGGTGCCGGTCCAGAACACTGTAGTGCGCGAATCGAGCGATTTCTGACGTCAGCGGCTGAGGATAACATTCAAGTGGCTAATCCTACGACTTCGGCACAATATTTTCATCTGTTGCGGCGGCAGGTCAAACGGAATTGGCGTAAGCCGCTGGTCGTATTCACGCCCAAAAGCCTCTTGCGTGAACCCTATGTGATGTCGCCGTTAGGTGATTTTACTGCGGGACGGTTCCAACGCGTTCTTTCTGACAAACAAGTGCCGGGAAGTGCGTCTCCCGGGAGGATTCTGTTGACGGCCGGAAAAATCGGCGTCGACCTGATTAAAGAAAGAGATAGACTTGGACGCGATGATTTTTCAGTCATACGGGTCGAACAGCTTTATCCGCTGCCCCACAAAGAAATTGAAGCTTGCTTGAGTCAATACCCGTCTGAATCCGAAGTCTTTTGGGTACAAGAGGAACCTCGCAACATGGGAGCGTGGTACTTCATGAAAGTGAAATGGGACGAGTGCGGACTCGGTGACAAATGGCCATTGAAAGTGGTCTGCCGGCCTGAATCAGCAAGCCCATCGACGGGATCCAAGAAAACCCACAAAATTGAACAGGAAGAGATCATGCAAGAAGCCATGGGTATCCGAAAAACGGCCAAAGCGTGATCAGTGATTCAACGGTGATACAGAAATATGTTTGAAATTAAAGTTCCCGAATTCGGTGAATCCATCCAGGAAGTCCAAGTCGCCATGTGGTTGAAAGAACCGGGTGAGTGGGTCAAAAAGGATGAAGAGATCGTTGAATTGGAATCTGAAAAAGCCTCCCAGGCGCTCGTGAGTGACTACGAGGGCGTCTTGGGAGAAATCAAGGTAGCCAACGGCGAGTTTGCTCAGGTCGGTGACATTCTTTGCACCATCTTGGAAGGGGATCAAGCGGATTCGGCGACATCTGCCTCAGCCCAGAAAGAAGTCGGGGGAAGCGAATCTGCGACTACGGCCACTGCAGCACCTCCCGCCAGCAGACCTGTTGACTGGATTATGCCAGCTGCCGAAAGAGTATTGAGCGAATACCAGATTTCTGCAGATGCCATCACCCCAACGGGGCCCGGTGGAAGGCTGCTAAAAGAGGATGTACTTAACTACGTTCAGGCAAAAGGTTTGAAACCGGGGGACTCTGTCAAAACAGATGCACCGGTGCCGCCGCCAACCTCCTCTGCTCAATCCGCAACTCCCAAGCAGTCCGTCACCCATTCGGCACCCAAACCGCCTGTGAATCCGTCCACTCCAACAACTGGATCGGCTTGGGCAGAGGTCGCCTCGTCCGGTACGCGAGAAGAGAAATCGGTTCCGATGAGCATGATTCGCCGGACGATTGCCAAACGTCTCGTTGAAGCCCAGCAGACAGCTGCCTTGCTGACAACGTTTAACGAAATCGATATGAAACCGGTCAAGGATCTGAGGGCAAAATACAAAGATGCCTTCCTTGCCAAGCATGGTGTGAAACTTGGTTTTATGTCGTTTTTTGCCAAAGCTGTTGTCGAGGGCTTGAAAAGATATCCGGCAATCAATGCGGAAATTCTTGGTAATGATGTTGTTATGAAAAATTTTCATGACATCGGAATCGCAATCGGGGGTGGAAAAGGCCTGGTTGTCCCGATTCTTCGCAATGTCGAAAATATGAGTTTTGCGAATGTCGAACGAAAAATTGGCGAGTACGCAACACTCGCGAAAGATAACAAGATAGTGCCTGAGGATCTGAAAGGAGGGACTTTCACGATAAGTAACGGGGGGGTTTACGGTTCCTTGCTTTCAACGCCAATCGTGAATCCACCCCAAAGCGGAATTCTTGGCCTTCATTCGATTCAAGAGCGTCCAGTCGCTGTCAATGGCGAAGTAGTGATTCGACCGATGATGTATGTTGCCCTGACTTACGATCATCGAATGGTCGATGGTAAAGAGGCGGTAGGATTTCTGAAAACGATTAAAGAAGTGTTAGAAGAGCCCGCCAGATTGTTCTTGGAAGTGTAAGGAAGATCGGGCTTGCTAACTTCGGATTGGAACCTATTGAACCTTGCCTAAACAAGTTTTCTGGATTCATTCCGCCGCGATCGTATACGATATTTCGCGAGTTTCCTGATCGAAACTCCATTGTTGTTGACTCAGCAATTCATATTGCCGGGCCCGACGAATATCGTTGCCAATCACTTCTGCGAATTGAGGGATTTCGTCGAGGAAGACCTGGCTGCTCGATTGACAACCAAGTTTGACGTACTGGCATTTCAGTGAGCAACGAGCCGTCATTTTGAGACGCCTTTGGCTGTACGGTTTTCTGCCTCGAAAAATCATGATGTCATCCATCCCTCACTCTAGGTCATGAAACCGTAGTTTTTTGATTCGAAAAAGCCGGGATGGCAATCATTTTTTGGACGAAAAAAAACTCGTCCTGATTGCCAGCCCGGACAACCCGAATATCAACCACTGTTCTGAATACGTTTTCGAACATTCACTTTCCACATTTATTTTTCGGGGAATCCCCGCCAAAAAAACGATGCAGATTCTGAACAGCTTGATCCCAATTTTTTCCGTGATTGGTTTGGGAATGATCTTGAGGAAGTGCGGGTTTTTAACATCTGAGTCAACAGATGCATTCAACCGGTTTGCTTATTTTTTTGCTCTGCCGGTATTTCTGTTCTACAAACTCGGGAGTGCTCCGCCAGTCACGGGGTTGGCCAATCAATTCATGGGAACATTGATGGCAGCAACGTTGTTTACGATTGCATTTGGTTGGCTAGTGACCCGGTGCATGGATTTACCGCCGGGGTCGCGAGGGGCCTTGATTCAATCCTGTTTTCGAGGCAATCTCGCATTTATGGCTTTGCCACTGATTTTATTTGCCACGTATCATCTGCCGGAAAAACACCGGACGGAAATCGAGTCAGCCGTTCTGATCGGTCTGCCGCCAGTCGTCATTCTTTACAATGTTGCTTCGGTTGCAGTATTAGCAATTTATAACAATCGAAAGACAAAAAAGGGTTTGTGGATTGATGTGAGCTGGAAAATGGTAACCAATCCTTTGCTGTTGGCTTGTTTGGCCGGGCTGGCGATGAAGAGCAGTGGGCTTGCCATTCCAACTGCCATTTTTCGGACGTGCGAAGTTCTCGGGGCTTCTGCTTTCCCATTGGCGTTACTTGGGATTGGAAGCCAACTTGTGGTATGCCGAGTTAAATCCCAGCTTGCTTCCTCGATGGTATCTACAGCAATCAAGTGTGTTATATGCCCTTTGTTTGGCTATTTTGTGGCACTCAATTTTGGGCTTTCCGGTCCGGAGCTTCAGGTCGTACTCATTCTTTGTGCGGTCCCAACCGCAGTTTCGAGTTTTGTTTTGGCCGACCAAATGAATAGTGACAGCGAATTGGCGGCAAGCTCTGTTGTGATCTGCACGGCTTGTTCACTGGCTACACTCTCAGGCTTGTTATGGCTGACCGGATAATCCAAAACCCCATTCTAGAAACAAACAACCAAAGTATTTTGGAATCAAACGGTTGGCCCCGAATGGGGCGGCACACATTAGCCGCAGGCCACGCCTGGGGTTTTGATTGCCTTACTAAAAGTCCACTAGGTGAACGCGATATTTCGCCCTTTCAGGGCTAGGATTATGATATGAAATCAGAGAACCAGGGCGTTGCCCTGGGCTGGAATATTGCAGCCCTTCAGGCTGAGATTGTCGCCCCGAATTGGGCAACACACATAGCCCCAGGCAACGCCTGGGGTTTTAATTGCATTACTCATCAAAAACGCCTTGAAAGGGCACAACATAAGGCAATCTCTCGATCATTGTTGCAAAACCAAATGTCAAAATAAGATTTCTGTTGTCGATTCAAGCTACATTTTGGTTGGATTAATAATCGTTCGGAATGTGCGGCACACTATTGGAATCCGACATCGGAAATCCAATAAACCTACTGGCGATATTCCGCCGCTTCAGGGCTAGGGTTATGATACGAAATTTGAAAACCTGGGCGTTGCCCTGGGCTGGGTTTAAACAGCCCTTCAGGCTGGAATCGTCGCCCCGAATGGGGCAACACATATTAGCCCCAGGCAACGCCTGGGGTTTTGATTGCCTTACTCATCGAAAACGCCCTGAAAGGGCACAACATAGCTTATGTCCCAATCGTTGGTAAAAAACCTTATTCATTTGGTCTATAGCACTAGTCACCGAATGAAGTGGATCCCGGAATCGGTCCAGTCCGATCTTTGGGCCTATCAAGCTGGAATATTCTCGCAATGGGACAGTCGGGCAGTAGTCATCGGAGGCATCGAAGACCATGTTCACGCTCTGTTTTCACTTTCAAAAAACTATTCGTTGAAAAAAATTGTAGAAGAAGTCAAAAAGAGCAGTTCCAAGTGGATGAAAACTTCTGAAGGCACAGGGAACAAAAGTTTCGCTTGGCAGAAAGGATACGGTGCGTTCTCAGTCAGTGTATCCAATCTTGACTCGGTTCAGGATTACATCCGAAATCAATTGGAACACCATCGTAAATTTACGTTTCAGGAAGAATTGCGAAGTTTGTTTCAGAAACACCAAATCGATTTTAATGAGCAATATCTGTGGAAGTAAATTTGGTTGGCAAGCATCGGTAGATTCATTGATTTGTTCAAGTTCCTGTTATTAAACATACCGAAATCAGATTTTGATTTGCCAGTTGATTTGGGCTTCATTTTGGTTGGATTAATAATCGTTCGGAATGTGCGGCACACTATTGGAATCCGACATCGGAAATCCAATAAACCTACTGGCGATATTTCGCCCTTTCAGGGCTAGGGCTTAGGTTTACCCACATTTTTTGAATTGTTTTGCGAATCGAGCTCCGACGATCATTGCATGAAGCTCATGCCAGCCTTTCCACAGTTTCTGCCATCCGGGCGGATGATCGCTCTTTCGATTCTGATGCCCGCTGAGA